>JBJFFT010000132.1:0-23132 GCA_051891975.1 Candidatus Spyradenecus sp.
GGGGTAACACCCGAGAAAGGAGGTTTAACTTTTTACCTGACTGCATGGGGGGGGTGGTAATCTATAAGCCAGTCACATTCCTTGGAGGAGCGGTATGGCAGAAGAACGGCTGTTTGGCGAGATGAAGAATACACTGCCGCTGATTGTAGCGGCGGCGATTGCGGCGTTGGCGACGGCGCTGGTGTGGCATCGGATGAACCGGGCGGAGAAACAGATACCGGCGAGTGAGCCGGTCTGGGTGGTGCGGACGGGGCACACGTTGCAGGTGGGCGATGTGGTGAGCGAGGCGAATGCGATGCGCGTGGAGCGGGTGAGCTCGGCGTTGCCGCGGCAGTGTTTCCGGGGCGAGGCTTCGCCGTTGGGGGCGCGGGTGGTACGCGCGGTTCTGGAGGAGGATTACATCTTGCGCGATGCGCTCACGAACAAGGCCGAGGCGCTGGAGCCCGAGGCGTTGGGGAACTGCTTGACCACGGTGACTTTCTCGGACCCGACGGTGGGGCGGCTGCTCAAGCGCGGAACGGTGATCACGGTGGTGGGGCTGGAGGCGCGCGAGCAGGTGCAGCAGGTCCAGCAGGGCCCGCGCGATATGAATGCGCAGGAGGCGGTGCCGACGGTGACGCGGACAACCTATACGCTGCGCCCGGTGCTGGCGAATATTCCGGTGCGCGAGGTGATCAATGGGGGCAGCGGGGTGTTGGTGGAGCTCTCGCCAGCGGATGCGCAGGCGGTGTTGTGGGCCCAGCGGACGATGGAGCTTTATCCGTGGATTGTGAAGGATGGGGCGACCTTCAAGCCGGAGGTGGTTACGGCCGAGGAGCTTGAGCGGCGGCTGCGGGCGTTGCGCTAGGGATTGGAAAGTAGAGGTTTTGCGATGAAGCGGGCAATGGCAGTGTTGGCAATGGTGGCGGCGGTGGCCGGGATGGCTTTGGGGCAGGGGGCGAAGGTGGAGCTCCGGCCGGGAGAGACGGTGCTGAAGTCCTTCCCGGTGGCGATTGCGGGGTATGATGCGCCGGCGTGCGTGAGCGTCCAGGCGCTGGGGCCTTCGGTGTTGAAGCTCTCGGCGGGGGCGAAGGCGGCCACGGGCACGCTCTCGCTCATCTTCGAGACGGGGGCCACGGAGGCGGTGCAGATTGAGGTGGTTGACGATGCCACGCGCTATCTGCGCGCGCTGAAGGCCTGCTTCGCCCAGGAGGTGGCGCTGACGGTGCGCGAGAAGGATGGCGCGCTGTTGGGCGAAGTGAAGGATTACGCGGCCTGGCGGCAGGTGGAGCTGCGGTTGCGGGAGGTGGCCGAGCGCTTCGGGGTCAAGCCGACGAACCTGGTGCGCTTTGGCGTGGGGGATGAGGTGGCGGCGATTGCGCGGGAGGTGACGGCGCTGGGGTATGTGGTCAAGCCCCAGGTGACGACCGCTTCGCCCCTTAACGAGCTCTCGATTGAGGCGCGCAATGGGCGCGTGGTGGTGACGGGGAAGACCTATTCGGCCGAGGCGCATGGCGCGCTGCTCTCGGCGATTGGGCGGGTGGGGCACCTGGCGATTAACCGCGAGGCGCAGGCCGGGGAGCTGCCGTGCGAGGTGGCGGTGACGGTAGATAAGTACCTCTCGCTCTCGCTGCGGGTGGCGATTGCGGTGGTCACCGAGGATGACTACGAGAGCTACGGCCGGGTCAACAGCCTCTCGGTCAACAGTATCGTCGACTTTGTTTGGGAGCGCGACAACGGGAGCAGCAGCCGCTCGCGGTCGCGTTCGGCCACGGCCGGCGGCAGCGTGGGGATCGGCACCGGGGATTTCCAGGTCAACAATCAGTTCGGGCGCGCGATACGGACGAATCGGGTGGACTTTACCAACCACCAGGCCGAGCCGACGCATCTGCACGTGGGCGGCACGCTCCTGGTCAACACCGGCGCTTCGAGCGAGGAGGATGGTGACCTCAAGGAGATTGAGTATGGCCTGACGGTGGATGTCAGCGGCGGGCTGATTTCGCCGACGGAGGTGGCGTGCGACCTGGAGCTCAAGCAGGACGATGCCCCTGAGCAGCTCGGCGAGAGCGCCTACATCTCCGGCAAGAAGACCGAGTTGAAGACCAAGCAGAAGCGGATGCGTCTGGGGGAGACCTACGTGCTCTCGAACAATCGCGATGTGGAGGTGAATTGGAGCGAGCCCTCGGGGACGCCTGTTCTGCGCCACATCCCCCTCATCAAGTGGTTCTTCAGCTCTGAGTATCGCAAGGTGGAGAAGGCCACCGTCCTCCTGCTTGTGTCGCCTGAGCTGACGAATCCCGAGGCGCTTACGATGCCCACCTCGGAGGACTCCGGCAAGGTGCTCAAGAGCGTGCTCGACATCACCGACAAGCACTAGGAGGCGCGATGGACCTGCTCATAACCGATAGCGCCGGCCGGCAGACCCGGCGGCCTCTCCCTGCCGGTTCGGGGCCGTGGACCATCGGCCGCGAAGCCCCCGGGAACGCGGTGGATATTCCGCTCCCCAGTCCCTCCGTCTCGCGGACGCACGCTCGGCTCTTCGGCGAGGGCGAGCAGTGGTTTGTGAGCGACACGAAGAGCACGGCCGGGTTGGTCTTGGAGGGGCAGCGCTTGGTGCCCGGGGCCCCCACGCCCTGGCCGGTGGGCAGCAAGCTGCAGGTGGCGGACATCACGCTGGAGTTGGTTGCCGCCCCGTCGGCTCCGGCCCCGGCGGCGGCCGCTACGCCCGCGGCTGCCCAACCCCCTTTCGCGCCGCCGGCTGAGCCGCCGCTTGCTCCTGCGCCTCGGCCGGCTGGCGTGTTGAACGAGAACCTCCGCGCGGTGCGCGACTTCTACACCCGGGTCTCCCCTTACTTGAGTGCCTTCCGCAAGGAGATTGTCGAGCAGTTCAATCTGACCGGAAAGAGTCAGGCGAGTCTGCTACCCGGGCGCGAGCAGATTCTCAACGCGATTGAGAAGAAGAAGGTCGACTGGAGCTATCAGCTACCCGCCAGCCTCGACTTCGACCACTTCAAGGAGGTGTTGGCCGATGAGATTGTGGGCTATGGCCCCATCTCGCCGCTCTTGAAGATGGATGAGATTAGCGAAGTGATGGTCAATGGCCCCAAGAGCATCTTCGTGGAGGTCAAGGGCAAGCTCTATGAGACGGGGATTGAGTTCGCCGACGAAGAGCAGTTGATCGCCGTCATCCGCCGCATCGTGGATGCCAAGAACCGCCATGTGGACAACGCCAGCCCGATGGTCGACTCGTGTATGGACGACGGCTCGCGCGTCAATGCCGTTATTCCGCCGTTGGCGCTCGACGGCTCCGCGCTCACCATCCGCAAGTTCTCCAAGCACAAGCTCACGGTTGAGGACCTGGTGCGCGGCGGGTCGATGGATCGGCGGATGGCCCGCTTCCTGCAATTGGCCGTGGAGCGGCGGCTGAATGTCATCGTCTCGGGCGGAACCGGCTCGGGCAAGACCACGCTGCTCAACGTGCTCTCCCACTTCATCCCCGAGAATGAGCGCGTCATCACGGTGGAGGACACCGCCGAGCTGCAGCTCAACCATCGCAACCGGGTCCGCCTGGAGGCGCGGCCGGCGAATGTGGATGGCACCGGGCGCGTGACTATTCGCGATCTGGTGGTCAACACCCTGCGTATGCGGCCGGACCGCATTGTGGTGGGCGAGTGCCGCGGGCCGGAGGCGCTGGATATGCTCCAGGCAATGAACACCGGCCACGATGGCTCGCTCACCACCCTGCACGCGAACAACCCGCGCGAGGCGCTCTCGCGCTTGGAGAATATGGTGATGATGGCCGGCTTCGACCTCCCGGTCAATGTCATCCGCCAGCAGATTGCCTCGGCCGTGCAGATTATCGTCCAGCAGACGCGCCTGGCCGATGGGTCGCGCAAGATTACCTCCATTACTGAGGTGACCGGCGGCATCGAGAATGGCGTCGTCACGATGAGCGAGCTCTTTGCCTTCCATGAGACGGGCTCCGAGGCGAGTGTCGACCCCGTGAGCGGCGAGAAGCGGATCCGCTTGTTGGGCTATCACGATGCCACCGGGGCCATTCCCGAGCACAAGGCCTTCACCGAGGTCATTCAGCACGAGGGGCTCTTCTCGGTGTCGGGCAACCCGGCGGCGGGCTACACCGGAGGCGGCCGATGAACGCCGTGCTGTTGCTGCTTGTCTTCCTGGCCTTTGGCGCGCTCGGCTTCCTGTGTGTGCGCGGCGCCTGCCGGCGTTTTGCGAGCGCCAAGCCCGTGGCGGCCCGGGCGAACGCTTCGCCGATCGACCGCTTCGTCACGCCCGAGGTGTTGGCGCGCCAGCGGCTGCAGGCAGCGGTGGCCGGTGGAGGGGTGATGTTGCTCTTGGGCTTTCTGGGCGGCTGGGCGCTGTGGGCCACTTTGCCGTTGTGCGCGGCGGCGGCCTTCGGGGCCGGGAAGCTGCCTCGCCACCTCTACGCGCGCAAGGTGGAGGCGCACCGAGCGGCCTTCGAGCAGCAGATGCTTAACATCGTCTTGGGGCTGACCAATCAGCTCAAGACCGGCAAGAGCACCACCCAGGCGCTCCAAGAGGTGGCCAAGCACGCCTCCGGCGCGGCCGGCGAAGAGCTGCAGATTGCGGTGAGCGAGCTCTCGATGATGGACTTGGCCGAGGTGCTGAACCGCCTCTATCGGCGCGTGCCGTGCGAGGATCTGTTGCTGATGAAGAGCGCTATCAGTTTGACGCAGACGAGCGGTGGCGGATTGAGCAATATTATGGGGCAGCTAGCCGAGACCATTCGCCAGCGGAGAGACTTCCGTGAGCGGCTGGCTAACCGCGTGGCGCAGGGGAAGTTCGAGGCGATTATGATGGCGTGCGCGCCCTTCGCCATCTTCTTGTTGCTCCTCTTGATAGACACGCAGCTGATGTTGCTGTTGGTGACGCGGCCGCTGGGGTGGGTGGCCGTGGGCGTGGTGTTGGTGATGGAGACGCTTGGGTATCTCTGGATCCGCAAGATCGTCAACATCGAAGTCTAGGAGCACGCGATGCAGAATGCTTCCCTCGCTTTCCTGATTTGCCCGCTGATTTTGGGCGCGTATGTGCTCACGGGTGTCTATTTGCGCCGGCGCGAAGCGGTGCGTGCTGAGGCGAGCGCCGTGCCCGAGGCCGGCGAGCCGCTCCGGCGCAATGAGGGGCTGAGTGCGGTGCGCACCCTCGCTCCGCTCGTGGCGCTCTTTCATCCGCTGGGTGTCTTCCTGGCCGGGCTCTTCAAGGAGAGCTCCGAGCGGATGGTTGCGCAGTTGGTGCTGGCCAATCAGGAAGCGCACGCCACGGTGTCGCAGATATGGACGGCGCGCGTGCTCTATGCGGTGATCTTTGCCGGGCTCTTTTCGGTGGTGGGGCGGTTGATTGACGCGGCGGCCGGGAAGGTGGATGGCGTGCTGTGGGTGATTGGGATGTTGCCGGGCTTCTTTGTGGGCTTCACCTATCCCACTTCGCAGTTGGCCAAGCTGGCCTTCGCTCGGCAGAAGGCTATCGCCAAGATGTTGCCCTTCGCCTTCGACCTCTTCCACACCGCCCTCAGCTCTGGCCAATCTTTCGGGGCCTCCATTCGCCCCTTCCTCGACCTAAAGCTGCCTGGGCCTTTGAGCGAGGAGTTCGAGCGCGTCTACCAGGAGTTGCAGATTAGCTCTTTGGAGTCTGCCCTGCTGAATATGGCGGCGCGCATTCGCTTGGATGCCTTCACGGCCTTCGCGGAAGCCGTGGCCAACAGCATACATTCGGGCACCTCTCTGGTCGACATCATCAAGATCCAGTCCGAGGAGATGCGCAAGACCCGCTTTAACCTAGCCGAACGGCAAGCCGCCAAGGCCCCCACAAAGATCCTCTTCCCGATGATTCTCTGCATTATGCCGGCGGTCTTCATCATCATCGGCACGCCGGTGGCCATTCGCTTGTTTGACGTGATTAAGGGGATGTCATGAGCCCACTTTGCCTCCATTCGCTCGCCGGCGATCTGCCGGCCACCATCCTCCCGCAGGCCGATTCGCCCATCCGGCAGACCATTGGCCGTTCGCACCGCGCCACCTATCGCTCGGCCTTGCCGGATGTCTCAGGGCTTCACCTCTACCTTGATGCGCTCTCCGGCGGTGAGGAGCTGGCCATAGAGGTCATCTCGCAGACGAGCCTCACGAGCCTTAACGATGAGCGGCTCAAGCAGGGCGACAAGCGCTCCCTGAAGTCTGGCGATATCCTACAGCTTGGCAGTAAGCTCCGCCTGCAGTGTGCTCGGTTGGCGCCCGCCGCGCCCGCTGAACTTATCGCCGGGGCCGATCCCAATGCCACCGTGCCGCCCGGTGCACGCCCGGCTGCAGCACCCGCGCTTCCGGCCGACCCTGACGCCACGGCGCCAGTCGTTCGGGTTGTGCCCGATCCACCCACGCAGCCCGTGCAGACGAAGCCGGTGGCAAAGCCGGTCGAGGAGTCTCCGGCAGCGGCGGATGCAACGCAGTGTTTCGAGGGCGGCAAGACGCAACGCATTTCGCCCGAGGAGTTGGAGAAGCTGCAGGCGCGCGAACGGGCCGAGGAGCAGCGCCATCTGCGCAAGCAGGGCATTCTGATGGCCGCGCTGCTCCTGATTATCGGTGCCATGGCCTTCAAGGCTTGCAGCCGCGACACCACGCCGCTACCGACCATCGCTGGCATCGTCTACCCGATGCGGACGCTCGCGTTGGGCACCTATACCAAGCAAGTGACGGTGGCCAAGGGCGTGCCTGTGCGCTTGACCTTGGAGGTGAGTGAGGCCCCGGTCGAGCTCCGCCGGAGCCGCACGGCCTCTCTGCAGGCGTGGCTCGACGCGCAGCGTCAGCAGCCCGGCCATCGATACGAGCTGGACGATGCGTGGCGGCGAACGGCCCGTGCCGATACTCAGCGCTACCTGATGCCCGCGCCGGGCGAGTGCTTCGCCACGGAGGCCTATCTCTTCTCGGCCTACGGTCACGGTCTGCAGGGCGTGCAGATGCAGTATCGCCACACCACGCCTGAGGGCAAGGCCTTTGTGGGGCGGGTGGTGCTGCTGCGCCACGCCGAGCGGCGGTGGGTCTTTACGCGGGAGGTGCCCTGGAGCGAGCGTGACCGTTGCCAGCAGCTCTTCTATGCCACGCGCGACTTCTTCAACCCCGCCGCCGAGGGCGAGGAACTGGTGAACGCAGTAGACCGTACGTGGGACTATGTGCCCAATTTGCCCGAGGCGAAGAATGCTTTGCCCAAAGAGGAGGTGGAGGCGCGGTTGCGCCTGGGGCCCAAACCGGCCGAGTGGCCCAAGCTCGAGAGTGCCCTGTTGGCCCAGCTTTGCGCCACCGCGCCCGGGAGCGAGCAGCGCCAGGCATGGGAGACGCTACTGGTCAAGTTCCGTGACCATCAGCGTGCCTGGCTCGCCACCTGGCCGATGACCAACGAAGAGAAGGGCAACGCCTTCCCTTGGCCCGAACGGGATAACCGCGCCACCGGCAAGAGCGTCGACTAACCGAGGTCCCCGATGAAACTGAAGCTGACCCTGACTGCCCCCAACACCCCTTCGCCGAGTGTCAAGTTGACCTCGGAGATTCCGGCCTCGCTGCGTAAGCGCTTTACGATTGGGCGCGAGCAATGCGATTGGTTGCTCCCTAAGAGCGCCACGCACGCCAGTAAGACGCACGCCACGCTCTCCTGCCGGTGGGGGCGCTGGTTCATCGAGGATTGCAGCTCCAATGGCACTGCGCTCTTCGGGCGGAAGCTTGAGCGCAATAAGCTCCATCCCCTCACGCCCGGAGATGTCTATACGCTGGGCGAATGCACGCTTACGGTGGAGGTGGCACCGCGTGCGGTTGCGCAGGCCACCACAATGTACGCCGAGCACCACGCCCTGCTCGGCCTGAATGGCTCGGCACGAGGAAAGACCTTCCCAATCGCCAAGTCGCCCTTCACCATAGGCACGGCTGAGGATAATGACTTGCGGCTTGAGGCTGGCTCGCTTGCCTCTGCTCATCACGCTCAGCTGGAGTTCTCCGAGGGGCAGGGAGTCTCCTTGGTTGACCGCGGCAGCACCAATGGCACCGCCGTCAATGGCGGTGCCCAGCGGGCTGATGCCGGTGCGCGCCTTTTGCGGGAGGGGGATGAATTGGCCTTCGCCAGTGCGCGTTTCCGCTTCCAGGACCGCGCCGTGGCGCACGAGGATCCCCGAAAGCGTCTGATTGGCGCGTTGGCTGCCGGCGGCGTGGCAGCCGTGGTACTCGCCGGGTTCGCGCTGCTCTATACGGTTGTGTGGCCCTCGGCACAGACGCTCTTGGCACAGGTGGAGCGCGAGGCCCGTGCGGCCCGCTTTGCCCCTGCGGCCGAGGCGCTTGAAGCCGCCCGCCACGCACGTGGTGCCGAGGCGGAGATTGAGGAGCTTGAGGCGTGGTCCAAGCGGCTGGAGCTTTGGGAGAGACAGTGCGCGCGTGCCCGGGCCTATCTGCAGGTGTGGCGCCAGCCGGTGCCGTTACCGTGCCCGCCGGCCGGGGCTGCACCAGAGGTCGAAGCAGAACTGTGGCCGGATGCGCTGGCCAATGAGCGATTGGCGTGCGCGGAGTTGGAGGCCTTCGCCGTCTTGCAACGCTCGGTGCACTTCATTGCAGGCGCGCAGAGTGACCTCTCGGAGGAGGATCTGCGAGCCCTTGTGGCTGCGGCCCAGGCGAAGCTCGACCTCTCGCACGTCGGGGCTGTAGGGTTGACGGGCGCGGCGCAGTGGGTCGAGCGCTTTCGCGCACAGTGTGCGCCGTTGGCGGCCGATGCCCGGCAGGTGCTCACTTTGCGCGAGGTGCCGCCAGAGCGGCTCTTGCAGCAGGGGATTGTGCCGCAGAGCGAGTGTTTTGCCTTGACGAGCGAGTTGCAGCGTTGGCAGCGTATTGCCGCCTGGCTGAGAGTGCTCCGTCAGCAGACACCTCGGGCCGTCGCTGCCGCGCTCGATGGCGAGCGCACGCCCGTGGCGATGCCCGAGGCACCCGAGGCCAAGGAGTTGCAGTCGGCCGCTTACCTGACCTATGTGGCCGCTCTGCGTGAGCGTGAGGCCACTGCCCGGCAGCTTAATCGCTTGCTTGCGCCGGTGGCACAGGCTTGGCGCACTGCCGCCACCGCAGCCGGGTCTTCGACTGAAGCTGCTACCGAAGCGGCCGAGGCTCAGGCGCAGGCCATCGCCCAGCGTTGGCTTGCTGCGCCCATACCGTCGGCCGAGCAACTCGATTTCCAGGCTGCACCGGCGATGGAGGCGCGGCGATTGCTCCCTGCGTGGCACAATGCCGGCGCGGCTGCCCAGGCGTTGGCCGATGCGGTTGAGGCCATTGAGGGGGCCCGCACCTTCTTGGCCGAGGAGGCACCCAGGGCGCGTCTCACCCGCGCCGTGTATGAGGCGGATGTTTGGCTGGCTGCGCGGCAGGAGTTGTTGCAGCGTTTGGCCGTACAACGCGATGCAGTGGGGCAATTGCGCTTGCGGTTGCTCTTCCCCGAAGTCACCGAGTGAGGGAGAGCTATGCGTTTCTTCGACCGCCATTACCCTATTCTGCCCGCCGCTTTGTCGCGGCAGGGGCAGGCAATGATGGAGTATGTGCTGCTTCTGTGCCTGATTGCGATTCCGCTCATCTTGCTGATGACAACCTTCTTTCTTCCCGGCGTTGGCTATCGCGAGCCGATGGGCACAACGTTCATTCACTGGTTTCAAGGATTGGGACGCGTTGTCTCGCTCCCCATTCCCTAACAAACAGAAAGGATAAACTATGACCAAAACCAAACGTTCCCGCCGTCTCGGCCAGACGATGATGGAGTTCGTGCTCATCATCTGCCTGGTCGCCGCCGCTGTCTCTGGCGCTGTCTACCTCTTCGGTGACAAGATCAAGAAGGCCTTCGAGACGGGTGGTGATGTTGTTGCAGAGAGCACTAAAGTTGGGCAGGGCGGAGCTAGCGACATTGGGCCTAACACGCCTCCCAGCCCCAATAAACAATAATTTCGATGCGCGCACTGTTGCCCTACCTGCTTGTCACGCTTCCGTGGATGGCGCTGCTGTGCCTGAAAGACTGGCGCACGCAGCGGTTGCCAAACCGTTGGCTCTTGCCGATGGTCGCCCTCGCATTGGGGGTACGGAGTGTGTTGATGGGCGGTTGGGCAGGCGCAGTGATGGGGTGCGCAGGGGGCGCGGTCTGCGCGCTCTTCCTGCTGGTCCCCTTCCTGCGCCATTGCGCCGGTGCGGGCGACGTGAAGCTCCTCTTTGTCTGCGGTTGCTGGCTGGGGCTTGAGGCGTGTGCGGACTTGCTGATGTGGGTCTCGCTCATTGGCTTTGTGCTGGCGCTGGGCTTTCTGCTGGCCCGGCGGCAGACTCGGCTGCGGTTGGTGCACTGGGTGCGGTGCCTGTGCGATGTCCGCTACGACCGCGCTACCGGCCGCGCTGCATTGCCGCCATTGCCTCCCGAGAGCGCTCGGATGCCCTTTTCCCTGGCCATCGCCCTGGGCTTTTATGCCACGCCTCTCTTTGACCTGCTTACCTGAGAGACCGATGAACCGTTCCTGCAGAGAAGTTCGCTATCGCGGCAGTGTGATGATGGAGACCGTCCTCATTATGCCGTGGTTCCTGCTGCTGGTCTTTGGGATTATCCAGACGGCAATCCTGTGGACCGCGCGGCTGATGTGCGACTATGCCGCCTTCTGCGCCGCCCGCGCCGCGCTGGTCTACGCGCCGGCGGATTACGCCGAGGCGTGCCCGAAGGCCCAGAATGTGGCCTATCTGGCTGCGCGGCAGGTGCTCGGGTGGATGAGCTTCTCGCCGGCGGGCACGTCGTCGGCCTCGGTGCCGGGGTGGGGGGAGGTCCCTTGCTCGGGGTTACTCGATCGGCAGCTGAAAGTGAGTGTGGCGGAGGAACCTGAGAGCAATAGCGTCTGCGCCACAGTCGACTTTGCCTTCCCGCTTTTTGTGCCAGTCTTTGCCACGCTCATTCCGGCGGTTATCGACCAAGATGCGGGCATTGAGCGTGCGTTGGTCATTTCCTCGGCGTGCACCTTGCCCAAGCCCTGGAGCACCGTCGCATGGCCCAGTCGGCAGAACTGCCAGGAGGTGATGCCATGATGCACCGCCTGGTCCAGCCTATTGTTCGTGCTGCGCGCCGTCTGTGGTGTGAGGAGGAGGGCGTCATCATTGCCTGCTCACTGGCGGTCTTTCTCTTTCTCTATGTGCTCGGCTGTGGCATCTACACGCTAGGCACCACCCTCTGCGAGCGCGAGGCGTTGCAGAACGCTGCCGATGCCGCAGCCTATTCTGCCGCTACTATTCAGGCCGATGCCCTTTCTCGGATGGCGATGGTTAACAGGGCCCTCGCCTACACCTACACGCAGATGTCCTGCAAGCAGATGGACTGCATCACCGCCCGTTGGCTTGGCCAGGTCATCAAGCGCTTCAACGAGGACTCCGACGCTGCCAAGAACTGGACGACTACGCTTTTTTTGAAAACCTGGCCAGTAACTTTGTTCTCATTTGCAACGACTGTGGTCACACTTATCCCCGCGAACGTAGACCGTTGGACCCGAGCAAAGAACGGAGATTATATTGATCGTACGCCAGGCGTAGCCTGGTTCTGCGGCTACGCCAATCAGCACGACGCTGTCTGCCTTAATGGTCGGCAACTTGACCCCGGGACATGGCGTAGTTTGCGAGGACAGGCCAACATGTTGAGCGATATCGACGCAATGCTGACCGAGCAAATTGGCTATGACAAGCTTCTTATCGCTCAACTCAATGTTCAACTCCAAGTTATCCATCGGCAGATGTGTGAGGCCATTGAGGCGGCGGTGCCTGCGGTGTTGGAGCGTAATCTGTGCGCTGCCTTTGGCGAAGATGCCGCCAGCCGCAGCTATTACGCACTCAAATCTCCTGCCGCCGCGTGGAACCCTTACGCCGCTGCAGACAGCCTCACCGAGGGCGAAGTTGCCTTCTCTGGCTACTACAGCGCCCTCTACAACACTGAGGATGGCGAGCGGCGCTTCCTGGCAATGAGTGACCCCGCCAACCCCACGAAGCAGCAGTGGAAGTTGCCGGAGTTCTTCATCTCGCACGACCTGCGTAAGCAGCGCGACAGTAGAGGCATCGTGGCGTTGCTCTCGGGCGACCAACGCCTCGCCGCCGGCGGTCTTGACCAGTGGTTTGTCCGCGGGCAACGTCAGGGCAACACCTATCTTCGGGTGGATGGAATGCCTGGCCTGCAGCGGGTTTATTGGGATTCGAACACCGAGGAGCGTCTGCCAGCCCTCAACCTGATGACGCGCGTGACGCGCGCCAACCATATGGTTAGCGCTACGATCAAGTCTCCCGGCGGCCTGTTGGATGTTTTAACGAGTCTCTTCAACTCCCTACTTACGGCCGTCGATCTGCAACCCTCAGTTGCGAACCGCGCCGGCGACCTCTATCCCGCCGCCTGCCGAGAGATTCGCCCAACCACCGCCCTCTACGCCGACTACGAGTGGTTCGCCGCTAAGTGGTTCTGCATTGGCCTTAAGCGTAACAAGTTGACAGGGAAGTACAAGTGGCGGCGGAGGTGGTCGCTTCTCGCTTTTCCTAAGTTTTATTGCGGATATGTTGGCAAGCGCAAGAGGTACTTTTTTAATGACTGGGATGGCTTTATTCCTTGGGATATTGTCGACAATACAAAAGATATGATGGGCTTGGATGCCACGGGGATGCACGGCTACAACGGCGAGGATTGCGATGTCTTCAGTGTGGCAAGGGCGATTGCCAAGCAGATGCGCTACAACTTTTCGGGTAAGGGCATTGCTCGAGAGGACTATTGCAGTTGTGCGTTGGGGCTCCTCACGCGTAAACCTTACTTCGGCGGTGCGGCGCGTATCTATGGAGACGACAGGGCCATTTGCCCGGTCCGTGAGGAGGACTTTACGGTAAACGAAAAGACCGGCCGCTTTACCTTCGTCGATGTCTACCAGGGCGAGCGTGCCACGCCGTGGGTACTTAACGAGCGCTTTTTCGGCCCGGACGGAACCATCTCCGTGGCTGTGGCCATTCGTCGTCGCAATCCGTGGAGCCGGCTGGCCGGGGTCTTCACGCGCGAGTCTTCTTCTATCGCTGCTATTGGCAATCCCTCTGGACGCGAAGAGGGACCCGACGCCAAGGCGGGCAGTTATATGTGGACGATGGCCTCTGCCCGTGCGGCCTTCCGTTCGTCCGGCTTTGAGACCGAGCAGGCGAGCTATCGCTACCTGAACGCGACCTCCGGCTCCGACACCTTGGGGGCCAACAAGGAGCCTGACGAGAGTGGTTGCGTCTGCAAGACTGCCGGCGGTGTTTTGGCTCAGGGCCGCCTTTGGAACCTTTGTACTACCGACTGGGTCCCCACACTTGTGCCCGTGGCGATGGGTAAGGTGCGCGACTATTACGCCATTGAGGATGCCTTTGTTCCAGCGGAGCAGGAGGCTTCCTCGCCCCTCGTTGCGCTCCTAATGGCTCCCTTCGACCCCTCGCTCCAGCGCGAGGCGGATGATCAACTCGGCTGGCAGTGCCTCTCGGGCGAAGCCGGCAGCGAGCAGACGAGCGACGACTTCCTCAAGCTCCCCGCCCCCGGCGAGGAAAACAAGCGCTTCGACCCCACCCCCGACTGGCGCCAGTTGCGCCTCTACCGCCTTCTATAACCGAAAGGAATAGCGATGAAAAGTCTCTGTCTTCTCCTCTTCTCCGCACTCGTATGTGTTGCCGCGCCCAAAGGTTTGACCGCCGCCGAGCAGACGATGGAGTGCGCCGTACCTGCGCTCCTGACCCTAGAATCCTTCCGCCATGCAATGGCAGCTAATCCTGCGCAGGCCAAAGGACTCTTCTTCCAAGGTGCTGCACTTGTCCGTTGGGAGCACCAGGTGGCCCAGGCGGATTGGGAGGAGACATTCGTGGCCGACTTCTTCACCGGTGCGGTGGCTCTCGGCGGCCCGAGCAACGAGCAAGGCACCCTTGCAGCGCTCTACAATCCGTGGCAAGATGCCATCCTGCTTCTGCGCCTAGCCCCGTCCACGCGTTACGGTAAAGAACAGGTGCCGCTCATTGAGGAGGCTTGCCTGCGTTGCGGCGAAGACTTCCGTGGCGAAGCGCTTGAGCCGCTGAAGGTCGAGACGGTGGTTCCGCCGGCGCAGACACCGCTCTCGGCCGTCATTTGGCAGAAGGTCAACCAGACCGTTGCGCGCTTCGATGCACTCTATCCGCCAGAGGCCTCTCCCAAAGCTTCTCTTGGCGCGTGGTCTGCCGGGCCGGCCGTTGCCCGTGCGGCGTTGCGCGCCTCCTGGTTCAAGCGCCTGGGCGCGGATGACGGGTGCGACTTGGCGCGCGTCCAGGTCTTTGCCCGGCAGTTGCGCTACGCGAAGGCCGATCGCCTGGCGCGTTTCTTCGCCAACCCGAACACGGCCTTTTATTGTCAGACCTGGGCCGAGATTCCTGCCGAGGTCCGTCGGAATATGGTCCCTTACGGTTGGCTCGAGGTGCCGGGCGAGGCTGGGCGCGAAGTGATGATTGTCTATGTGGCGGCCAACCTGCCGAGTATTTATGCCACCATCCACTTGCGCCCCGGTTCGCCGGCCACCCTGGAGTGGTTCGACCTCTCGCAAGCTGAAGCGTTACAAGCCGCCCGCGAAGGTAAGTAAAGGAGGCTCCGATGAACACACTTCGCTCTTGCTTTGCCGCACTTTTTGGCCTGTGCGCACTCCTGCCAGCCGCGCTCTGTGCCGAGCTTTCCCTTGCCCAGGTCTCCACTCCCTCTCTGCCCACCACGCCCAACCTCTCCGCTGGACTCTTTGAGAGCGATGCCGCCAACGCGGCCATCCGCAGTCTCTCCTCGATTATCGCCTCTGGCGACTTCGATGCGACCACCTTGGCCGCTCTGCAAGACTCCCTTAGCGACCTTGGCTCAGCCCTCGTCCAGGAGGAGGTTGACCGTGCCAAGCAGAAACTCATTACCCAAATCCAATACGAAGAGTGGCCCAGTGACCGTACGCGCGATGCGCTTATCGAGAGCGTTCAGGCCTTTGGCACTGCCGAGATGGTCGACAAGGCCCATCACGCGGCCGTCTACTTCGCTGCCGACTCCATCCGTGCCGCCGCCGGTGAGAGCGAGGTGGAACAGAATATCGCCAATGCCATCGCCAAGTACGTCGAGGCCGGCGGTTTGGGCGGTGGTGCGGCGATGCGCGCTCAGCTCTTGGCCGACATCGACAAGCACATCACCGATCCTCAGGCCCGGCAAAGCCTGCGCAGTGCTGTTCTTGCCGTTGGCAAAGAGGGCACGGATTATCTGAAGTTGGCCGAGAGCGTCGGCACCGAGCTTGCTGCCGAGGGCATCAACCGCCTACCGGGCGTCGATGACGAAACCAAGGCCAAGATGATCAGCGCCATCCGCGATGGCGAGGAGATTGACTGGAGTGCACTAGGCGGCGGGCTCTATGATGCGTCGCGCCAGATGCTCGCCGCGCAGATTACCGAGTTGCTCAACGATAAACTCGGCAAGAAGGAGGCCACGGCCCTCTCCAATATCCTCAACCGCCTTATCCTGGCCGGCACCGACGAAGCCGCCGCCCAGGTAATGACCGAGATTAAGACCTTCGTCAGTAACTACGCACCCGGCGACTCTGCCGCCGACATCAACGCCTGGATTGACTCCTTTGGCAACGACAACCTTACCGACAAGCAGAAGGAACAGCTGCGCACCCAGGCCTTCAAGTCGGCCACCACCGCCTTTTGCAACGACCAGATCGACAAGTCCCCTCTCTCTGCCGAGGAGAAGGCCAAGCGTAAGGCCGAGGTGGCCCAGCAAATTGCCGAGGGCGACTACACCGGTGCCGTGGTCAATGTGGGCGCGGTGATGATTGGCACCTACGTTGAGGGGAAGGCTGGGCCGGGCAGTGGGGAGGCCGCCACGGCCGTCATTGATACGCTGGTCGACCCCACCAAGTCCCTGGGCGATGCGTTGGAGAAACTGGGCGACCTGGGCGTCATCGTGGGTAAGAACTACCTCAACAAGGTGGCTGGTGTAGCCATCGATCGCTACCTAACGAAGCACCCGAACGTTGGCAAGGCCCTCACTTTCTTTGGTCTGACGGGCGATGACCTCAAAGCTGGCATCTCCAACACACTCAACATCCTCACTGACAAGACCCTCTCCTTCAGCGAGAAGTTCAAGAAGCTTGCCGAACTTGCCGTCGAGAAGCTCAAACAAATGCTCACCACGGCCCTCAAAAACCTCGTCAACAAGGTCAAGGAACTAGTCTCCAAGTGGATAGATCAACTCGCCAACAAGCTCAAAGCCCTCATTGTGAAGTGGGAAGCCAAGATTAATCGCCTCCTGCGCAAGGTCGGCTGTAACTTTACGGTCGGCTTTAGCGAGGCTGGCCAGAAGGTCCTCACGCTCCTGCAGCAACAGGGAACAAAGCTCATCCACTCAAAGCTCGACCTGCTTAACAAGGACCTCTCCGAGAAGATCAACAACTTCAAGCTCAAGTTCCCTGAGAAGACTCCCGCCCTTGCCCCTGCCCAATGATGCGTTGTTCTCACCACTGCCGGCCCCTCCATCATCACCGCCGCGGGGCGGCGATGATGGAGTTCTTGCTGGTCTTGCCTATCTTTGCCCTCCTCTTTGGCGGCATTTGCGTCTTTGGCGAGATGTTGGCAGCCAAGGTGCGCCTGCAGCGTGCCGAGCGCCTCATCGTCTGGAACGCCGTCCACACGCCCGCCGAGACGCTCGTTGCGCGTGCTCGGAAGAGCCTTTGGGTTGAGGGCGAGGGAGCTGCCGGGCGCCGTTTTACGCTTGAGGAGAGTGGTCTCAAGCCGATGGCCGCCTTCGAGAGCACGCCGGAGCTCCCACGCGTCAACCGCTTTCTAGCCGAGCGTAGCGGCGGCATTGAGAGCTACACCCTCGCCACGCTTCCCGGCCCGACCACCGCGATGCTGCGCCTCTTTGAGACTACGCGCCAAGGAGCCTCGCAGGCGCAGCCTCTCTCGCAAGCAGGCTTTACCTTCGTTCGCCCGCGCGATGCCCAGGGGCAGACCGCCGCCCACTACCTCCTTTCCCCCAACGGATCTGCCCTGAGCGCGGCCCTCTTCCCAGAGGAGGACCCCACCTTGCGTGACTCCGCCGGCTTCCGGTTCTATTACCTGCAGGACATCCTCCTCAAGCTCCTGGCCGACCACTGGCCCTACCTCGAGGCCGAGGGTGCTGCCCCCACCTATACGCAAAGTGAGCTCCCCGCGGATAATGAGAATGAAGAAGAGCTCCTGAAAGACCATCGCCTCTACGAAAGGAATCCTCTCCTTGAACCGTATACGGAATAGCCTTCTTTGCCTAATGCTCGCTTTGGGAATGGCCTTTGCTCTACGCGCGGAGTGCCCTCGCCTTTTCCCCGAGCAGGAGAGCTCCACCATTCCCGGCTCGTGGCAGAGCACCGCCATCTTGGCGCTCCCCTACGGCCAGGCGCGCTGCCGCCTGATGGCCGAACTGTTCGGCCGCCGCTGGCAACTGCGCCGCCAGGAGCCCCTCGGCTTTCGGGGCGGTGAACTCTTCCTCTGGCAGCGTGGCGACGAGCAGCTCCTCGTCTACCTCTGCCCCATCGCCCCGAACAAGAGCCGCTTGATGATGGGGGGTGCATGACTTCTCTTCCCTTCCCCGGCTACGCCTGGAGCGCCAAGACCGACATCGGCAAGTGCCGGCGCCGGAACGAGGATGCCTTCCTTGCCTTGCCCGAGGTTGGCCTTTGGGCCGTGGCCGACGGGATGGGCGGCGAGAGCGATGGCCACCTGGCCAGCCAGTGGACCGTCGAAGCCTTGCGTAACGCTTTCCCAGACCCCCGCCCCGAGCCCCAGAGCATTCGCCGCACCGCCATCCGCAATGCGCTGCTCACCGCCAACCGCCGCATCCTCGACCACATCCGTGAACACGGACTGCGTGCGATGGGCTCCACCGTCGCCCTGCTCCTGCTCGATCCTCAGTTCCCCGACCGCGCCGACCTCTGCACTCTCGGCGATAGCCGCATCTATGCCCTCGAGGACGGCCGCCCCCGCCAACTCACGCGCGACCACACCGTGGCCAATGAACTCCCCACCGCTCACGCCCTCGCCCCGCAGATGCGCAGCCTTCTCACCCGCGCCTTGGGAATGCAAAAACCCCTGCGCCCGGAATGGCGGCGGGTCGCCCTCTGCCCGGGAAACACGCTTTTCCTCTGCACCGATGGCACCTACGCGGCGCTGAAAGGCACTTCCACCCCCTGGCCCGTAGACCCCGAGGCGCTGACCGATGCACTGATTGCGCGTGTGCTCCGAACGCCTGCCACGGACAACGCCACGGCCTTGGCCCTGCGCGTTCCCGATCCCTTGCCCGCCCCTATCGCCTTCTCCCCCGAGGAGCTTGCCGAAGGGGATTATCTGGAAAAGACTGCCAATCAGGAGCCCTGACAATGGCCACCTTCCTTGACTTCTTCCTTGAGCCGGTCAAACCCTTCCTGGACGATGACAACGTCTCGGAAATCCTCATCAACGGCCCCGAAACTATCTATGTGGAGCGTGCCGGCCGCCTAGAGTTGACCGAGGCCCGCTTCGCCAACGAGGCCGCGCTCCTCGCCACCGCCGTCAACATCGCCCGGAGCGTCGGCCGCTTGCTCGACGATGCTAATCCCCGCCTCGACGCTCGCCTGGAGAATGGCTCGCGCGTGCACGCGGTCATCCCGCCCTTGGCCCGCTGCGGCACCACCATTGCCATCCGCAAGTTCCACAAGGATCCGCTCTCCATCGCAAAGATGCACGCCTCCGGCTCGCTCGATGATGCGATGATCCGCCTCCTTTCCGCCGCCGTCCGCCTCCACCGCAACATCATCGTCTCCGGCGGCACCTCTTCGGGCAAGACCTCTGTCCTTAACGCCCTCAGCTCCTTTGTTCCTGCCGACGAGCGCATCCTGGTGCTAGAAGACGCCAGCGAACTCCAGCTCCAGCAGCCCCACGCCGTCTACTTTGAGACCCGCCGCCCTGACAAGCACGGCCAGGGCGAGGTGACGATTCGCGACCTCATCCATTCCGCCCTCCGGCTACGCCCCGACCGCCTCATCATCGGCGAAATTCGTGGCGGTGAGGCCATCGACCTCCTTCAGGCCCTCAACACCGGCCACGCCGGCTCAATGTCCACCCTCCACGCCAACACCCCGATTGATAGTCTCTACCGCCTCGAGACCTGTGCCCTAATGAGCGGCATCAACCTCCCCCTGCGCGCCATTCGCTCTCAGATTGCCTCGGCCATCGACTTGGTGGTCCAGACCGAGCGCCTGGCCGATAAGTCACGCAAGATTGTCGCCATTGCCGAGGTCCTCCCCCTCGAAGATGGCGAGTATGCCGTGCGTGAACTGGTCCGTTGGCGGACCGAACAACTTGGCGAAGATGGCCGCCTCATCGGCCACTTCGAGCGCTTGGCCACCCCCTCCTTCGCTGAAGACGCGAAGCGCTTGGGCCTCTGTGCGCAAGGAGAGAGCCTATGACCCCCGGCGACACTCAGCCCACCGCCGCCTTCGATGCCACGCAGCCGACCGCCTCCTTCGAGGCGACCACGCAGCCGACGGCGGCTTATGGTGCCACCACCCTCCCCACTTGCGCCATCACCGAGCCCTCGGTGGGTGCCGGCATTGCCGCCGGGGCTTCCTCCCAGACCCCTTGCAAAGGGATGGCCTTGGGGCGCTATGTGCTGGAAGCGCGCCTGGGCAAAGGCGGGATGGGGAGCGTCTGGCTGGCCAACCACCCGATGCTCAACGTCAAGCTTGCCATCAAGGTGCTCGACCCTCAGGTGGCGAACGCCAAGCACACCCACGTTGCACGCTTCTTGCAAGAGGCCAAGCTCGCCGCCACCATCCACCACCCCAACCTCGTCTGCGTCAATGATGTGGATCGCGATTCGGCCAGTGGCCTCTACTACCTCGTGATGGAGCACGTCCCCGGCGGCACGCTCACCGACCTCCTTGCCCGCCGCGGCACCCTCGACGAAGCCGAGGCGCTCCGGATTGTCCGCCAGATCGCCGAAGCCCTCCGCCACGCCGTTCAATACGGAATGGTCCACCGCGATATCAAGCCCGACAACATTATGTTTGGCGAGAATGGCGAGGCGAAGCTTGCCGACCTAGGCATTGCCAAGGCCCCCTGCGCCAATGAGGAGCAGCGCCTCACCTTGGCCACCGATGCCTTCGGCACGCCTGCCTATATGTCCCCCGAGCAGGCCTACGCCTCCGCCAATGTCGACATCCGCGCCGACATCTACTCCCTGGGTCTGGTCCTCTACGAGATGCTCTCCGGCCGCCGTGGCTACTGCGGCAAAACCACCGCCGAGATTATCCAGCAGGTCGTCTCCGACCGTCTGCCGCCGGACCTTCACGCCATCCGCCCGGAGATCTCCCCGGCCACCGTCGCCCTTGTTCGGGAGATGATTGCCAAACGCCCCGAAGCGCGCCCTGCCAACCCCGACATCCTCCTCCAGCGCATTGATGCCGCCCTCGCCGCTTTACCGAAGGGCCGCGCCGGGAGCCGGCGGCTGTGCATTGGGGTGGCCGCCCTTGCTGGTGGACTGCTGTTGGCTTCAGCGCTCCTCTTCTTGCCAACGCGGCAGAAGCCTCCGGCTACGCCGCCCCCTGCGGCCGCGGTGGTTTCTCCGCCGCCGGAGTCTGAGAAGCCGGTTGTTGCACCGGTGGCGCCCGAGCCGCTCCCCATCGTGGAGACATTGCCGCCAATGGAGGAGCAGCCCGAGGTGGAGCCTCCGCCCAAGCCGGTGGAGCCGCCACCCCCTGCGCCGGCAGTCAAGCCCACGCCCGCGCCGCTTCCAGAGCCCGTGTTGCCGAAGGAGGAACCGAAGCCTGCGCCGCTTCTTGCTCCGGAGCTTGAACCAGAGTCCGAGCCGGTGGTGGCTCCGCCGCCGCCGCCCGAGCCGAAGCCCGTCACGCTGGCCTTCTATCGTGGCACCACGGCGATTACCACGGCAGCCGTGCGTGTAGACATCGCCGGGCAAGCGCCCATCATCCTGGGGCGCAAGCCTTACACCTTCCGCTTGCCCGAGGGGGCCACCTTCTCCTATACAGTCGATGCCGGGCGCCAGGGCGATATCGTTTGGGGTGAGTATCAGAGCGGCGAGCAACCCTACACGGCCCCGACCATCGTCGTCGACCACCTGCCTTGGCAGGAGCCCGAGCCGCCGCCGGTTGCGCTGCCGCCCGAGTTCGTCCCTGTGCGCGGACTGCACGTTCGTTTGGCGGGGGCCGACCTCGATCCCGTCAGCGGCACCCTCTTTTGGAATGGCGGCAAGCGCGATTTCGCCGACCTCTCGCCCGAGGCCCTCGCCACCCTGTTGCGCCAGAACATTCCCCAGGATTGTCTCTACACCATCCGCTTCAACCTCCCTCAACGCGCCTCCATCCTCATTCAGGTGGCCGAGCCCAACCGCTTCGACAATCTGATCTTCGACCTCGACCAACGCACCATCCACACCCAAGAACCCAAGCAAAGTCTATGAAACAGCTCCTCCTTCTGCCCCTCCTGCTCGCGCTGGCCCTTCTCGTCGGCTGCGTGGCCCCCGCCCCGCCGCTTACCTTGGGCAACTTTCCCGAAAGCCCCATCCCCGAGCGCATCCCTGTGCCGCGCCCCAAGGATGGCGACACCTTCGCCTACCGCGTCTTCTCGCTCGTCTGCCACGGCAAGCCCATCTACACCGCTCGCGTCTCCCTCTTGCGCAAGGACGCCCCGGAGGGCAAGAGCGTCCGCGAGAGCGCTAACTACAACGGCACCTACGAGTTCTGGATCCCGCCGGACCAAGAGGTTTGCATCGCCGTCGAGGGCGGCATTCAGGATGACCTCGTCTATGCCCCCGTCAAGCGCTACTTCACCATCCGCGACGGCTCCGACCGCGACGGCAGCGCCATTGAAATCCAGCTTGAAGGGCGCTACTTCGACGGCACTTACCTCAAGCAAGCCCACTTCAACACCGCCACCACCCCGCCTCGCCGCACCGTCACCTTCCACGCCGCCAACCGCTTCGTCCCCTTCACCACCCCCGACGCTCGCCAGATGGTCTACGATCGCGTCCTCAACGCCACCTGGTACTATCCCACCCCCGCCGCTTGCACCTACGCGATGGCGTGCGAGGAGGCCCAGGCCGTCGGCGGTGAGGTGCCGACCCTCGCCCAGCTCATCACCCTCTTCACCCCCAGCCGGGAGGTCGACCGCGTCTACCTCCATCCCCTCTTCGCCAAGCGCCTCCAAGACGCTCGCGTCTGGGTCTCCGGCGGCAAGCGTTGCGTCGTCTTCGGCAAGCGTTATGCTCCCAGCGTCAACCCCCGCCAACCCGAAGGCTCCACCCTCATCCTCATTCCCGGCGACCGTCGTAGCCGCCCCTAACCCCTTTGCGTGGAATGTCTCCGCGTAAGACCAAACAGAAAGGCAAACCAATGAACAAGTCCCTCACCAAGGGCGTGCTCTTCTCCCTGGGCATCGCCTCCCTCGCAGCCATCTTCTCCGGCTGCGCCGGCGCTCAGCGCTCTGCGCCTAACGCCGTCCCCGTCCTGGATATGTCCCTCCAGCGCTCCGACTACATCCTGATGGAGAACGTCGAAGAGCGCTCCGAGGTCACCTCCATCCTCAACATCGTCCACGTCATCGATAACGACCCCGAGAAGATGATCATCTTCGGGTATCGCACCTTCGAGGATCAGTACGAACTCACCGAGGCTGATGGCGTCATCGATGGTGCCCTCTCCTGGATCAGCGAACTCTTCTCCGGCGGTTCGCCCGTCGCCCGCGCCAACTACAAGGCCCTCACCGCCGCCGAAACCCTCGGCGCCGATGTCATCGTCCCCAAGCGCGTGCAGACCACCATCACCGGCTTCCGTCCCTTCTTCACCGTCCGTACGGCCACCGTCAAGGGTAAGGCCGCCCAGATCAAGAACGACGCTGCCGGCATGACCCGCTAACCGCGGCACAATCATACACCCTAACCTCGGCATCCGGGTCGGCCCTCCGGCCCGGATGTTTTTTGCCCCCGCGCCTACCTCATTTCGACCTAGGGCCTACCTCACTTCGACCTAGGGCCTACCTCACCTCGACCTAGGGCCTACCTCGACCCGAGGTAGG
>JBJFFT010000133.1:0-5273 GCA_051891975.1 Candidatus Spyradenecus sp.
GCTTGCCGAGAACAACATCAAGGTGATCTATCGTGACTAAGCGCGTCTATACCTGTTTCTGCACGGCTACCATCCACAAAGGCCACCTCAACATCGTCGCCCGAGCGGCCGAACTGGGCGAAGTGACCGTCGGCGTGCTCTCGGATGCCGCCGCCATCCGCTACAACCGCTTCCCGGTGGCCAGCGAAGCCGAGCGTCTGGCCGCCGCCAAGGCCCTGCCGGGCGTGGCGCATGTGGTCCTGCAGCGCGATATGCTCTACGACGACATCCTCAAAACACTCCGCCCAGACATCGTTGTTCACGGCGACAACTGGAGCCGGAGCGACGCGCCCGAATTCGCCATCCGCCGCCATCTTCTTGAGCGCCTGAGCGCCTATGGCGGAGAGCTTGTGGAGCTGCCTTACACCCACGACCCTGCCGTGGAGAAGATCGACGCGCTAGACCGCGAGCGTCTGGCAATGCCTGAATACCGCCGCAAACGCCTACGTCAGCTCCTCAAGCTCTGCCCTATCGTCAAGACCCTGGAGGCACATTCCGGCCTAACCGGTCTGATCACCGAGAAGACCATCGTCACCCAAGCCGATGGCCGCCTGGACCAGTTCGACGCGATGTGGGTCTCCTCGCTCTGCGATTCCACCGCCAAGGGCAAGCCCGACATCGAACTCGTCGATATGTCCTCGCGTCTGCGCACCATTGATGACATTATGGAGGTGACCACCAAGCCCATCATCCTCGATGGAGACACCGGCGGCCTCACCGAACACTTCGTCTACAACGTCCGCACCCTCGAGCGCGTCGGCGTCTCGGCGGTTATCATCGAGGACAAAACCGGTCTGAAGAAGAACTCTCTCTTCGGCACCGAGGTGGAACAGACGCAGGAGAGCATTGAGCGCTTCTGCGAGAAGATCACCGCCGGCAAGCAGACCCAGCGGACCGACGACTTTATGATCATCGCCCGCTGCGAGTCGCTCATCCTCGAGCGCGGGATGGAAGACGCCCTCACCCGTTGCCGAGCCTACGTTCGAGCCGGTGCCGATGGCATTATGATTCACTCGCGCAAAAAGGACCCCGCCGAGATTCTCACCTTCTGCGACCGCTTCCGCGCCGAGGACCCCACCACCCCCATCGTCGTCGTCCCCACCGCCTTCAACGCCATCACCGAGGCCGAGCTCGCCGCGCACGGCGTGAACATCTGTATCTACGCCAACCAACTCACCCGCGCCGCCGTCCCGGCAATGCAATCCGTTGCCACCGACCTCCTCAAGCACCACCGCGCCCTCGAGGTCGATGCCCGCCTGATGCCCTTCAAGCAAATCATCACCCTCATCGACGCCTAAGTTATGACTTCCCTGGTCGACTTCTTTGCGTGGCTGATGGCCTGGTGCCACAGTTGGTGCCCCAATGTGTGGCTCGACATCGTCCTCTTCACCTTTCTGACCAAGGTGCTGCAGTTCCCCGTGGCGCTCTGGTGCCAGGCCAACTCCCTCAAGATGGTCTCGCTGATGCCCGAGTGCAACCGCATCAAGATGGCACACTACGGCGATAGTGACGCCATCGGCGAAGAGACCGCCAAGCTCTTCAAGCGCGAGCACTACCATCCACTCCTCTCGCTTGTGCCGCTAGCCATCCAGATTGTCATTCTGATGGCCTTTGTCAAGGTCATCTACGGCATTGGCGAGGCGCAGCAAGGCTCGCTCATCGGCCACGTGCCCGCCACCCACGGCGGCTGGGCGTGGTCGATGCCGCTGCTTGCCGGCGCGGCGGCCTGGCTCCTGGGCTACGCGCAGAACCGCATCAACCCCCTGCAGCGCGAGCAAACGCGCCTGCAGCAAGCCATCACCAACGGCATCTCCATCGCCATCTCCCTCTTCCTGGGCTGCTTTGTAGCGATGGGTGTGGGGCTCTACTGGGCCACCTCCAACCTCCTCTCCATCCTCGTCCAAGCCTGCGAGAACCTCTGCATTCGCCCCGCGCGCCACGTTGACTACCCCGCCTTGCGCCGTTCCCAGGCCGAACTCCGCCGCTTTGAGGCCGAACTCAAGGCCCAGACCAGCCGCACGCCGACCGACAAAGCGCGCGAACGGGCCGACTACAAACGTTTCTTCAAGGTGGCCAACAAGCACCTGGTCTTCTACGCCGAGGCTGGCGGCTACTACAAATACTTCCAGTCCGCCATCGCCTGGCTCCTGGAGCACTCCAACCTCACCATTCACTACATCACCTCCAGCCCCAAGGATCCCCTTCTGACTGCTGCCCCCGAGCGCTTGCGCGTCTACTACATCGGCCCCACCCGCCTCATTCCCCTGATGATGAAGCTGGATGCCGATATGCTCGTCACCACCACCCCCGACCTCGACACCTTCCACCTCAAGCGCAGTTATGTCCGCAAAGACATCGACTACGTCTACATCGACCACGGCCCCACCTCAATGCACATGTGCTACCGCAAGGGCGCCTTCGACCACTTCGACACCATTATGGCCAACGGCCCCTTCCAGGTGGCCGAACACCGCGCCACCGAGCAGCTCTACGCCCTCAAGCCCAAGCGCCTCATCCCCGCCGGATATCCGCTCCTCGACACCCTCGAACGCCTCCCCCCGCCCGTGCCTCCGCGCCCTGACGAACATCTCCGCGTGATGATCGCCAACTCTCACCAACCCGACAACCTTTTCGACCTCTGCCTCGACGATCTCCTCGCCGCCCTCCGCGCCCCCGGCCGCCGCATCATTCTGCGCCCACACCCCCAATATGTCCGCCGCAACCCCGCCAAAATCAGCGCCCTCGCCGAGCGCTTCCGCAATGCCCCGGATATCGAGCTCGAGTGCGACTTCGCCCGCCCCTCCACGATGGACCAGGCCCACCTCCTCGTCACCGACTGGTCGGGCATCGCCTATGAATACGCCTACAAGACCCGCCGCCCGACGCTCTTCATCGACACCCCGATGAAGGTCCTCAACCCCGAATGGGAGCGCCTCGGCATCACCCCCACCGACCTCTCCTTCCGCAACGAGGTCGGCCGCGCCCTTCCCACGCAGGAGATCCCCTCCCACGCCGCCGACATCGCCGCCGATATGCTCGCGCATCCCGACCGTTTCGCCGCGCGTATCGACGCGCTCTTCGCCACTCAATTCTTTAACCCCGGCGCGGCCGGCCCAGCCGTCGGCAACGCCATCCTCGACGCGCTCATCGCGCGCAAACACGCTTAACCCCACACAGGAGAACGCCAGATGTTCCTCGCCTATATCGATCCCTCCGTAATGTCCTACACCGTCCAAGCCATCGCTGGCGTTGCCATCGCCTCCGGCGTCCTCTTCGGCGTCCTTTGGCGCAAAGTCAAGCGCGGTGCCAACAAAGCCCTCCGCCGCGACGATAACGCCGGCAAGGAAGTCGAAGCCGACATCATCCGAAAGTGAGCCCTATGTTCCCCCTCCGCTCCCTCCGCGAGAGCGCCCGCGCGTGGATTACCCAGCGCCTGCGCGCGCTTCCGATTGCCCAAACCGCCCTGTTGGCGATTGGAAGCGCCCTCTTTCTGACGGTGCTTGTGCCCTGCCAAACCTTCATCGCCAATCAGCCCCTCTTCGGCTTCTCGACCCAATCGGCCCTACTCGCCCTCCTGCCGTGGTTCGCCGGGGCTTCGCTGGCACTCTTCGCGCTACTCCTTGCCGGAGAGCTCCTGCTCGGCTCGCTGGCGCGGACACTGCTACTCGCCCTCTTGCTCTGCGCCTACTTCGAGAGTGGCCTCTTTTCCATAGGCTTGCCGCCGCTCGATGGTGAAATCCGCGCCTTCTCCAATCCCTTCCGGGGCATTATCGATACCGCCCTCCTGGCCACCGTCTTCCTAGGAACGCTCGCCTGCCATCGGTGGGTCAAGCGCTTCAGTGCAATCATTGCCTCGGCCGTGGTGGTGATGGCTATCGCGGCACTCTTTGACGCAGCCCCAAAGTCTGCCACTACCGAAGAGAGCACCTTTACTTCCGGCTACTGCCCGCAACTGGACATCGTCCAAAGCGCCACCTTCTCCGCCCAGCGTAACATCCTCCTGCTCATCCTCGATTCCACACCTGCCTCGCTCGTTGCAGAGACTCTTCAGGCACACCCCGAACTGGAGAGCCACTTCCCCGGCTTCACGGCCTATGAGAACAACCTGGCAATGCACGAACAGACCGCCCGTGGTCTTCCCGGTCTGATGACTGGCCTCTCCCTGCGCAAGGACCAAACGGCCAACGACTACTCCACCTCCATCATCGGCCCAAAGTCCTTCCTGGTCCCCTACATCCAAGCCGACAACGCCGTCTATTTCAGCGATCAACTCCTCTCCTACGGCTATACGAACCGCCGCACCTCCACCGCCGCCACCGTACTCCCCGTTGACGACCCCGAAATCTCCGTCCTCTTCCGCCCCTCCGCCTCCATCCCCTATATCTCCCTGGCCGACACCGTTAGGTTCCGCCTGGCGCCCTATCGCTACAAGGGGCGTATCCTCGCCCGGGCCTATGCCAAAGCCACCAAGCACCTGCCACCCGGCGCCTGGGTCTACTCCGAGCGTCAACTCTACCCCTTCCTGGCCAATCGCCCCATCAAGCAAGACGAATCGCTCTCGCTCCTCATCTTCCATACCAGCGGCATTCACGGCCCCATCTTCTACGACCATTCCGGCGAGAAACTGCCCGCCCCCAGTCAAGCGTTGGCAGACTATCGCCAATACAGCCTCTTCGTCCTCCACCAGGTGGCCGTCCTAATGGACGCACTACGCGCCCGTGGCCTCTACGACAACACCGAAATCGTCATCGCCGCCGACCACGGACTCATTACGATGCGCGAGACCGAAGGCTTCCAAGGCCACGGAGCAGAATCCTCCATCCTGTGGACCAAACCGCTCAACGCCTCGGCACCCTTCACCCGCACCGCCACCCCCACCAGCAACTGCCGCCTCCACGCACTCTTTACGGCCCTACAGCAGCGCCCTCTCACCCAACAAGAGATGACCGCGCTCTTGGAGGCGCACGATCGCCGCTTTAGTGCAAAGTATGGTGCCCGCTGGTGGTCCGGCGGCCGCGCCCTTTACTTCTACGAGTGGCGATACGACGATGCCGGGCGCGTCACCACCTGCGAGAATCTCGGCATCTTCACCGCCAACTAAACCGTGGCCTGCTCCGCCAGGCCATATCCCTTCCATTAGAAACCGCGCGCGCCCGTTACGCGCGCACGCGCACGCGCTTACACGCGCGATAGGCCCTACCTCACCTCGACCTAGGCCCTACCTCGGGTCGACC
>JBJFFT010000134.1:0-5201 GCA_051891975.1 Candidatus Spyradenecus sp.
GCGGGGGGGGGGGGAGGCGCAGTATCTGATTGTGACCACCGAGGCGCTGCGGGAGGGCTTTGAGGCGTTGGCGGCCTTTCGCGCCTCGCCGGAGGGGGGCGGGCTGCGCACGCGCATTCTGACGGTGGAGGCCATCAACCGCGAGCGGACGGAGGCGCGGCTGGAGGAGCGTATTCGCGGGGCCATTCAGTCGGCCTACCAGACGGCGGGGACGCAGTTTGTGGTGCTGGGGGGCCGGGCCGAGGCAATCCCGCCGGTGCGCACGTGGACGCCGGTGACAGGCATTGCCAATCAGTGGACGGCGCAGCGAGGGACACCGACGGATTGGTATTACGCTTGCTTGGAGGGGGAGCCGTGGCCGCAGACGGAGACGGGCGTCTGCGCCTATCCCACTGTGGCGGGGCTGGATTTGACGGCGGAGGTGTGCGTGGGGCGCATTCCGGCGGTGGATGTGGCCTCGGTCAAGCGCTATGTCCGCCGGTTGCAGCGTTATGGGTGCCCGTCGTCGCCGGCGGCGTTGCGCGCGGACCACGTGCTCTTGAATGGGCTGGCGATGTCGGCCACGGCGATTGCCGACTGGGGCAAGGCAGATGCCACGCGCTCGGATGGCTATCCGTGGATCCGGGAGGCTGGTCACCCCGATGGCGCGAGCGACTCGGAGCTGTGGCTGCGCAATATCTACCTCTCGCGCATTCTCCCCGCGCGGCCCGGGGCGACGGTCGACCTCTGCTTCCCGAATGCCTGCGGCGACCCCGAGACGCGCGACCGCTTCACCTCGGCGCTCTCGATTGACCGCCCGGCGGACTTCGATCGCTACCTCGCCCAGCGGCCGGAGTTCGTGGCCCTCTCCTCGCACGGTCTGCCCGCCGGCGTGGGGCGCCTGACGCCGCTGGCCTCCTCGCGCCCCGGCAACGCCTGGGGCATCGTCTACACCGTGGGCTGCAACACCGCGCAGTTCGACGCGCCCTCCCTGGCGAACGAAGGTCAGGACACCGGGATGGCCCTGCCGGAGGCCGGGGCCTTCGATGGCACATGGCAGGTCTACGCGCTTGCCGAGCACACCCTTTTGGGCGGCGAGGAGAGCGGCGGCTTGGTCTACATCGCCTCGACGCGCGAGGGGTGGCGGGTCGATGGCATTGGCGGAATCGGCGGAAAGTCCTACGAATACCTAGCGGCCTTCGCGGAACTCTGGGCGCAGGGCGGCAAGAGCCTGGGCGAGTGCTTTAATGAGCACAAGCGGGGCTTCGTCGAGCGGGCTTCGCGCGAGGGGGCCTACGACGAGCGTTCGCTCCTGATGGGGACGACCTACTTCGGCGACCCCGCGTTGAGGCCGTTGCGCGACCGGCCGGCGGCGGCCTTCGAGCCGGTGGAGCTGCGCTTTGAGGATGGCTCGAGCGTCGAGGCGCGGAGCGGCCTGTGCGGAATGCGTTTGGATGAAGTGGCCCCGGCGATGGCGCGCGAGGGGCAGGTCTTCACGGGTTGGATCCGGGCAGATGGGACGGCGGTGGCGGGCGACGAGCTCGTCACTTCGGCGTGGCAGGGGAGCACCTTTGTGGCGACCTGGCGCGAGGCCACCGCCGGCGAGCGCGAGCCCGTGCCGACGGTCGACCCGGCGCTGATGCGCGAAGGCTTCGAGGGAGGTAGCGCCACGGTGGCGGTCAAGGGCTACGCCCTCGCGCCGACCTCGCGGGTCACGCCGGTTGTCCGTACCTTCTCGGCGGGGGACGCGCCCTGTTGGCTGACCTTTCACGTGCGCCACGAGGCGGGCTTTGAGAACGACGAGGACCGCGGTGTGGTGGCGGCCGTGCGGGGTCCGGCCGGGACGCTCTCCCTGCAACGGCGGTGGGACCTGGGGTGGACGCTCGACCTGGAGGGCACTGCCGTGGGGGCCGTGGCCGTGCCGCTTGCCACCTGGCACCACGTGGCCCTCCACCTCACGGCCGAGGGGTGCGCGCTCTACCTGAATGGCGAGCTGAAGGCCTCGCTGCCCTCGCTGGGCTTGGGGGAGATGACGGTGGTCTTTGGCGGCAAGTCGGAGAGCGAGCGGTATGGCTGGGCCAATGCCGGAACGCTTTACTTGGATGAGGCGTTGGCCTTTGCGGCCGAGGCGGGGATGGAGGCGGCCGACCTCTTTGCGCTTCATCAAGTGGCGGCGGACGCAGTGCCTGTGCGGCGGACACTCTCGGCGGCGGAGGGTCTGGCCATTCCCGCTGGCGTGCCGCCGCAGATGGCGTTGGTGCTCGCCGGGCGGGGGAGTCTGGCCCCGGCGGCGGGGGCGGCGCTGCCGCCAGTGGTCGCGCCCGTCTTCCCGGAGGTTCAATTGCCGGATGCGGGCAGCATTTGGACCACGCCGCAGAACCGCGAGGCGATGGGGCTGGCGATGCTCGCGTGGGACCCGGGCGAGGCGGCACCGCCCCAAGCCGGGTGGGTGGCTGTGGCCAAGCCGGAGCTCACCGTGACGCGCCTGGCGTTGGGGGAGGATGGCGCGCTGGAGGTCGAGGCGGAGGTCTCATCGGCCCTACCAGTTGCCTTCACCCCGCAGGCGGAGTTTTGCCTGGTGGAGGCGAGCGACGGCGCTACCGAAGCGACCCCGAGCGCGGACATTTCCGGCGCCTCGGCGCGGTTGCGTCTGCCCCCCGCGGAGGCCAAGCAGCGCCTCTTCCGCGTCCGTGTACAGTAGATGTGCTATACTGGGGGCCCAAGTGCGGCTTATTTGGAGGACGAACAATGCTCTTGATGTTATTGGCAGATGGCTTTGAGGAAATCGAGGCGCTTGGCACGCTGGATCTGTTGCGCCGCGCGGGGGTGGAGGTGCAGACGGCCTCCCTGACCGAGGGGGGAAGCGTGCGCGGGGCCCACGGGATTGTGGTCCAGGCCGATGGGGCCTTTCCGGGCGCGTGGACGCCCGAGCGCGTCGAGGGGGTCATCCTGCCGGGCGGGATGGGCGGGGCGATGGCCCTGGCCGCTTCGGCGCAGGTGGAGACGTGGCTGCGCGCGCTCGATGCGCAGGGCAAGTGGATTTGCGCGATTTGTGCGGCCCCGGCCTTGGTCTTGCCGCGCGCTGGGGTGTTGACGGCCGGGCGGCGAGCCACCTGTTATCCGGCGCCGGACTTTATCGCCGCGTTGGGCGATGCTTACGAGGCTGCCCCGGCGGTCGTCAGCGGGAACCTGATTACGGGGGCCGGTCCGGGGGCCTTTGCCGCCTTTGCCCGCGCGATTGCCGAGGCGCTTCGCCCGGCGGATGCGGTTGCCCAGGTGTGGCAGGACGCGCTGTTGTAGCGGAGAGGGGCGGACCTTGGCGGAGATTGGGGCCAACCTGAACCTCGGCGCCTCGCTGCAACAGCGGCAGGCCCAGGAGCAGGTGCTCTCCATCCAAGCACAACAGCGGCTGCGGTTGCTGCCGTTGCCGGTCCAGGCGTTGCAGATGGAGCTGCGCCAGCGCTCCGAACAGAACCCCTTCCTGGAGTTTGAGCCGGCGGTGGAGGCCGAGTCGCTCGATGCCCTGCGCGAGCGCTCCGCCGGCGACGAGGGCGAAGCCGACGACCCGGACTATCTGATGGGCGGACGCGAGGGGTATGGCGAGCAGGCCGACTTCATCGACCGCGTGGAGGCCGCCCGGCGCCACGAGTGGCGTATTCTCTCCCAGACGGAACCCGAAACGCTCTACCGTCACCTGGAGCGTCAGGTGCTTGAGACCCTCGAGCCCGGCGCGCAGCGCGACCTGACCCTCCTGGTCTGCGACGCTTTGGATGGCGATGGCTACCTGCGCACCTCCTCCGAGGAGCTGCTGGCCGATTGGTGGCAGCTCTGCCAAGGACGCGCCGAGGTGGCCGAGGCGGCGGACCTGCCGCGCGCGATTGCGGCGGTCCAGGCGCTCGACCCGGTGGGCGTTGGCGCGCGGTCGCTGGCCGAGTGTCTGGCGCTGCAGGTGCAGGCGGCACCAGGCTACGACACGCAGCGCGCCCTCAAACTCCGCCTCTGCCACCACCTTAATGCCCTCCTCGACCGCACCCCCGAGCGTCTGGCCAAGGAATTGCGCTGCACGCCGGCGGAGTTGACCGAGGCGCTAGCCTTTCTCAAGGGGCTCAACCCCTTTCCCGGCCGCGCCTTCGCCCCCAAGGAGAACCTCGAGGTGCCCGAGGTGGTGGCCCTGCCGATGGTCGACGGTTCCTGGCGGGCCACTTGCGATGAGCGCGTCTTCCCGCACTTTCGCGTGGACGAGGCGGCCATCGAAGCCGCCCGCGAGGCGGCCAAGACGCGCGAGGAGCGCGCGTGCGTCAGCGACCTGGAGAGCGCCGCGCGGCTCTTGGTCGATGCCTATCACGAGCGCAACGACACCCTCCGCCGCGTGGCGCAGGTGATCTTCAACCATCAGCGCGCCTTCCTGGCCAGCGGCGGCGAGGCGAGTACCCTCAAGCCCCTGCTGCAGCGCGAGGTGGCCCAGGAGGTGGGCTACGATGAGAGCATCGTCTCGCGCACCCTCAAGGACAAGTCGGTCCGCGTGGCCACTGCCCGCAAGCCGATCCCCTTCAAGGCCTTCTTCACGCGCGCCCTGCTGGCGGCGGAGGCCGGGGCCGCGAGCGTCTCGGAGCAGCAGGCCAAGCAGGCGTTGCGCGAACTGGTGGCCGCCGAGAATCCAGCCGCGCCGCTCTCCGACCAGGCGATTATGGAGGCGTTGGCCGCGCGCGGCATCCCTCTGGCCCGCCGGACCGTGGCCAAATATCGCGATGCCCTCGGCATCCCCTCCACCCGCGAGCGGCGGAGGCGGTAGTCTGCAATCGAAAGGGAACGAGATGGACGCAACCCCAAAACCGATCCTACTGGTCTGGCTGGCCCTGCGCGGGGTGCCGGAGTTTACCGCCACGCGCGAACAGGTGGCGCGTTGGGCCGCCCAGGTGCCCGAGCTGGAGGTGGTCTTTGCCGACAGCCAGGAGGCCTTTGTGCGCAACCTCTCCAAGGCCACCTATGTGCTCACCTTCCGCTTCTGCGAGGCGTGGCTGCCGCTGACCTACCGCCTCCGGTGGATTGCCACCCCGGCGGCCGGACGCGAACTCCTGGGCGCGCGCTTGCCCGATCGCATCCGCCTGACGCACGGCACCTTTCACGGCGAGATTATGGCCGAGAGCGTGGTGGGGATGCTCTTGGCCGTACGGCGGGGACTGCTCCCGGGGTTGGGCCTGTGCACGGCGGCCGATCCTTGG
>JBJFFT010000135.1:0-5145 GCA_051891975.1 Candidatus Spyradenecus sp.
ATACCCCCAAAAAAGGTAGGCCCTACCTCGAGGTGACCTAGGCCCTAGGTCGAGGCGAGGTAGGCCCTAGGTCGAGGCGAGGTAGGCCCTATCGCGCGCGTACGCGCGCGAAGAATTAAGGGAAGGAGAGCACTTTGGGGGGGCGCGCTTAGAGCTTGGAGGGCGCAGCGCAGGGGATGGCGAGCTTGGGGTCAAAGCCCGGAGGCAAAAGCAGGAAGAGCTCGATGGGGAGCGCCTCGGGGTTGTCAAAGCGCCAGAGGTCATCCTCCGCCGGTTCCCACCGCGAAACCACAGGCAGGCCATTCACGCGGATGACGCACGAAATATGCGCGGGCAGCGGCAGGGCCAGGGTCTGCTGTTGCGTGCGCAGGTAGATTCCCTGAGGCTTCTCAAAGGGCTCAAGCAACCGTGTGGCCTGCGCCGGAAGCGGCAGAGTGGTCGGGAAAAAGACGCGTTCAGTCGGCTTGAGATCGGCCCGGGTCCGCGTGTAATCGGGCACCCAGGGGCAGCGCTCGGGCAGGTCGCGGAAGAGGCAGAGCATCGTACTGGGCTTGGCGGACAGGTTTTGAGACTTGGGCGTTCCGGCCTGGGCGGCGCGTTCGATTGGCTGCTGATAGCCCACGCCGGTGAGCAGGGGCAGGATGGAGGCCTCGGCCACCTCCGCCGGCAACGGCAGCCCAACCATCTCCGCGAGCGTCGGCACCCAATGATCTAGGGAAATCGGTTGGACCACCGTATGCGCCGGCCAGATGACATTCTGCCAAAAGAGCGCCAAGGGCAGAGTGCGCTCCTGGGGCGCCAGAAAGATTAGTGCATCGCGCTCAATCAAGGGCGGCACGGTCTCCTGCAACTCCACCGCCGTTGCATCTTCCACCAACACGATGCACAGCGGTGCCTGCGCAGCGGAATCCTCCCGGCGCATCTCCTGGCGCAACGCCAACAGCGCGTCAATCTGCCGGCACGCCTCGCGCCACGTCAAATCCTGCACCGAAAGCAACCGATAACCCGCCGCCTTCAACACCGGTAGCGGCCCCTTTGCGCAGAACTCCTCGGTCGAAAGCGCGGTATGCTCCAGCGTTGTCCCCGCCTCGCAGAGCGTCTTCAGGACCGGCCGATAGGCCTTCGCCCCCTCCGTCAGCCGCGGAGCCAAAAAGAGAATGTCCGGCACCTGCGTGGCCTTCTGCCCGGTCAACTCCAACACCGCCGAGCGCGCAGGCGCCGCCTCGCGCGGCTTGGCCTGTAAGGCTCCCCCGCCAACCAGCAGAAACGCCCCGGCGAGCAAACACCTCAGCAGCAGAGCCACCACCAGAGCCCCCAGTTCAGTGCCAAGGCATAAAGCTGCGAAGCGAAGTCGTCGGCCACAATGCCCCACCCCTCCGGCAGATACTGCACCTGACGCGCCGGCGGCAACTTGAGAATGTCGAGCACGCGAATGGTCACAAAGGTCAGCGGAATCAGCCACCACACCTCCGTCAGCGGCAGGCCAATGGTGGCAATCGGGTAGAGCAGCCACTCGTCGGCCGTGATCCGCCCATCATCCTTCTTCTTCAGCGTCCGCTCCGAAATCGTACAAATCGGCACCGCCAGCAAGGTTAGCGCCAGGCAGAGCACCCCCTGCGCCCACGCCGGCACCCACGCGGCAAAAGCGCACGCTAGCGCCACCCCCGGGAGCGACCCAAAGGTCCCCGGAGCCACCGGCGCCACCAAGCCAATCCCCAACCCCGTCCCCAGCCAGACCGCGAGCCGTTGCGAAAAAGAGGCGCCCAGCGTTGCTTCCGGGCGCGCACCAGCGTAAGGATCGGGACCTTTCCAGCCCATTACTGCCCCTTCGTCATCCGATAGAAGGTCAGGAACGAGCGAATGACATCGTCCTTGGTGACGTCGTCAATCGTATAGGGCGTTCCCTCCGGACGGAAGGGCTCGTCGTGCGTCGTCGTGCGCGAGTTCATCCGCACCACGCGTGCATTCGCCCGCGGCAGGATGCCATTGCTCACATACTGGCGCGTCACCGAGTAGCAAATCTCCTCGACGCTCGCATTCTCCCGGTAGATGGTCAGAATGGTCGAGGCCGGAGCCTCGCGCACATTCGCCGTCCGCCCCAAGCGCCGCATCTCCTCGGCGATCTCGTTCAGCGCCGGGGTGGCCACCTCATTCAGGAACTTCACGAAACGCGCGTTCTCCCGCTCTGCGCGGGAGGACTGCGAATCGCTCAGGAAGATGTTCTCGAGTTCCTGTTTCCAGTCAGCCATGAGACTCAGTCCTCAAGCTGGAAGTTGATCAGCGGGAAGAAGGGCACCTTCGAGCCCTTAATCACGTTGATCAGGCCAAGCTGATAGCCGTAGCTCGTGTTCGTGGTATTGATCAGGCCGATCTGCAGCCCGCGCATATCATAGGAGGTGTTCAGCAGACCAATCTGTGCGCCGCGCATCACCGTCGTGTCGTTCCAGAGGAGCGCGATCTGCACACCATCGAGATGGAAAGCCTCGTTCACACCGATGAGCGCAATCTGCAACGCCCCGGCGCGATCGCGCACCTTGTTGCGCAGCAGAGCCAACTGAAGACCATACGCATTCTGCGCTTCGCCGCCAATCGCCAGGTCCAAGCCCGTCAAGTCGTGGCAGGTATTCCAAGCGCTCAGGCGCAGCCCGATGACGTCAATCGTCTCCTCGCCGCCAATGGCGAAGGGCACCGGCTCAATGGTGCGCGTCTCGGTCCGCTGGAAGGTGTCAGCCTCTTCCGGCGCTTGCTGGGCGGGCTGCTGCTCGGCGGCGAACACGCCGGCGACCATCGAAAAACAGGCGAAAAGGGCCACTGTCAGTTTCTTCATAACGTCCTCGCTTGGATTACTGGAGAGAGCGTCTCTCTCACTTGCCTTAAATGCTACTCCATTTCGCCCCAAAGCGCAAGCCCTTTTTTGCGGGTGAGCAGGAATGGGACGCACTCCTCTCACGCCGGCGCACCGAACCAACGCAAACGAAGAAAGCGATTGCAGCCTACTTGCGCCGCTTCGACAGGGCCAGCTCGCGCAATTCATACAGGCGATTGGCATCGCAGAACGGCAAGAGCGACCGCCATGTCAGCGTGACCTCCGGCAGACCGTAGCAGCCGGCCAAAATCTCATAGGCCTTATACCGGAAGCGAATGCCCTCGGGCGTGGGCAGGAAGTCCGGCTTCACCTTCTGCGCCTTTGCCAATTCAGCGTCGGAGAAGGGGTCGCGCCCGTTCTCTTTTTGCAAGGTCTCGCGCAACTGGCGCACCACCTCGCGTTGCAACCCGGGGATATCCTTGGCGAACCAACTCATCTCCATCGGCTCCAACCCCGTGCGCGAAAGCACGTCGAACACCCCATACGAGTGGCAGCCGTTCCCCCCTTCATTGTCATAGCCGATAAAGTCAATCGCCACCCAGTCTCTATTGGCGTAAGGAACGCGCAGTTCTACAATATGATCCAAGGAGTTCCCCGAGGCGAACCCGAATGGGCTATAGTCTTTCAACTTCTGCGCCAGCCGCTCCAAGGTGTCATTCAGGTCAAACGGCGCCCCCTCCTGCCGCGCCTCGAGCCCCTCTGCAAAGGCAAGCGTGTCAAGCTCCCGCCACAAATCCTTCAACTCCTGCACGGACCACCCGTCAATCGCCACGGGGCACTCAATCTCCCACTTCACCTCTATCCGTTGCATTTCCCGCCCCCCCGGCTGCTCCCCGTCCATCTCAAACCGCCCACTCTTATGCAACACCTCCATCGGATACACCGGATCCAGATCCGCCAGTGCCATCGCCACCTCCATCGGATCCACCTCCGTCGAAGTCTCCTCCATCGGATCGGTCTCCATCGGCTCGGCCGCACACACCGCCGCGAACAACATCAGACTCAGTAAAAACCACTTCATCTCAAGGCTCCTTTCTCTTTCAGATTATAACAAACAGCACCCCATTCGTCTCGCAGATGTGCGCAAGCACCGCCTTCAGCGCTTCGCAAAGGGCCTCGCGCGTCAACCTGTCATTCGCCTCCGCAAGGACGCACTGCCGCAGATAGTTCTCCTTTGGCAGGTCGCCCGTTCGCGCATAAATGACGCGCCACGTCGCCACCTCGGCCACCAAGGCACGGCGGCAGGACCCCTCGGCGATCGGTGCTCTTGACGCACGGCGGCGGCCGCACGGCGAAAGACCGAGCGACCGCCGCACAGAGCGCGCTGTGAGCCGCTTACTTCACTTCGTAATCGTTGAGGAAGTCGAAGGCGGTGGCGGCGGCCCAGAGGCGGTGGCCTTCCTTGTTGGGGTGGAGGGCATCGGGCAAAAGGGCCATATTGAGCGTCTCGCCATCGGGCAGAAGGAAGTAGGCAGAGATATCGCGGAAGAAGACGTGCTTACCATCGGCCAACTGCGGCAACTTGGCGTTGATGGCGTCGTTGGTCACGCGCAGACGGTGGGTCTTCTCCTTGGCGCGCGGGAAGATGGCCAGGAGGGTAATCTTGGCCTGGGGGCACTTGGCGCGCAGCTCGCGCACGATCGCGGCGATGCCCCGATAGGTGTTCTCGGGATCTTCGCCCGGCTGGTGGCCGGTGTTATTCGTGCCAATCATCAGCATAATGCGCTTGGGGGCTACCACCTGCCAATCGATGCGCGCAATGCGCCAGAGGACATGCTGGGTCTTGTCGCCGCTGATACCTAGATTCAACACCTCGCCAAAGTACTGCTTCTGCAGGTCGGGAGCGATGGTATCCCAGTTGTGGGTGATCGAGTCGCCAATCAGCACCGTGTCCCACTGCTGCTTGGCCTTTGCCTCCTGACTCTCCAGCCGCGCCTTCCACCAACCCGCATTCAACCGCGAAACCGGCTCGGTCGCCCGCCCACCATCAAGCGCCGCCTCCTGCGCCCCGCCCCACCCCGCCGGCGAAAGACACCCCGTGCCCAACATCACCCCCAAAACCATCAACCCGATCATCATTCGCTTCATACCAACGCCTCCCGGAAGCCTTTCCTTTATACACCAAGTTCTGCACCTTACGCCCTTTCCACGCGGAAAGTCTTCGCCGTGCCACGGCCATATATTATAGATGCTTTCGCAACCGCCCGCCAAACGCTTTTTTCGTCTGAACCGTCTACAATGTAATTGCGCAGTCGTAAGAAAGAGAAGTCGGAGGAAGA
>JBJFFT010000136.1:0-5133 GCA_051891975.1 Candidatus Spyradenecus sp.
GGATGCCGGCGGGGCCATTAAAGGCGATCACATCGACCTGTGGTTCCCCAGCCACCAGGCCGCCAAGAACTGGGGGAAGCGCCGGCTGCGCGTCCGCGTCTGGCCGGCCAAGTAATCAGAGGAACGCAGATGGCAACTGCTTTTGAGACCTTGCTGCAGGCGCTCGGCGCCGCGTTGGAGATGGACCTGGCCCCCGCCGCCGATGGCATTGCCGAGGTGGCGATTGGCCCCCGGGCCGTGTGCTTGAAGCCCGTGGCGCAGGAGACCATCCTGCGGCTCTTTACCACCGTCCAGACCCCCTTCACCCAGGCCAGCGAGCAGCTCCCGAGCGAGGTGCTCGCCCGCGCCCTGCGCCGCAACCTCTTTGCCGAGCAGACCGCCGGCCACGTCATTGGCCTCTTCAACCAGACCCTCATCGTCTCGGTGGACCTCCCGCTCGAGGCGTTGAGCGCCGAGGAGCTTGCCGAGCGGCTGCTGCTGATTGCCCGCGTGGCTGAGGAGGCGGAGGTTGACCTCTTTGGCGGCGAAGGGAGCGCCCCGGCCGCGAGTGAACCGACCGCCGAGCCCGCCCCCGAGATGATGGCCTTCCTGCGCGCTTAACCCAAGCGCGCTTTTTTTGTAACCTTCCGCTCGTCTGCCGCGTATACCGTGCAAAAGACGAAAGGACTCCTCCGATGATTACGATCGACACCCTGCGCTCAGCCGCCGCCAACCGCACCCTCACGCTCAATGCCGCCGGCAACGAGATGATTGAGAACAAGCGCTTCCAGAAGTTCCGCTCCTTCTTCAACATCGGCACCGCCCGCGCCGAGAACCAGCAGACCCTCAACGCGATCCGCACCGCCATCCAGAACGACCCGCGCTTCGCCTCCCTCGGCGACAGCGGCAATCGCACCCTCGATCGCCTCCTCGGCGAGGTGCGCACCGACCGCGCCATCAAGGCCAGCCAAATCCGCTCGGTCATCGCCCAGATGGAGGAACAGTTCAACGACCCGGTCAACCAGCGCCGCGGGCTGGAGCTGCGGATCGACGCGCGTATCGCCGCCACCCCCCGCCCCGCCGCCCTGCGCCTCCTCTCCGACGAGCAGTACGTCGAGATTGCCCACTACACCATCGCCAATAGCGCCAACGGCAACTTCTCCAACGTCGACATCCCCGCGCGCCTGACCGAGCTCAACACCCACCTCGAACACCTCTTCGCCGAGATTGGCAACGACCAGGACCTGCGCAACATCTTCCTCGCCAGCACCAAGCGCCTCTTCGAGCACGCCCCCTCCGGCGACCTCTTCGACGCCGTCCTCCCCAAGCTCCAGGCCTTCCGCGCCGACCTCGCCGCCGCCCCTCAGGGTGCCACCCCCGCCGAGACCGCCACCAACCGCCGCCTCGCCGCCGAGCTGCTCGCCACCATCGGCAAGCCCATCGACCCGCGCCACTTCGCCCTCCTTAACAACCTCGCCGCCACCCTCCCCCTCCCGGCCATCGCCGCCCTCGGCCCCAACGCCACCCCCGAGGCCCTCTGCCAGGCCCTCAACACCTTCTGCGCCGCCATCCATAACACCGCGATGCCGCGCCTCGAAGGCCTCCGCCCCCTCGAAGGCGGCGATGAACTCTGGCCCGCGCGCGTCTTCATCTCCGCGATGGCCGCCATGCGCCTGCCCGAGGCCGACCGCGCCAATCTCTACACCCTCCTCACCTCCCCCGCCGCCACGCAGGTGGCGAACCTCTACGCCACGCTCGACAGCACCCGCTATATGGACTACGGCATCACGATGGGCCTCCTGCTCAATGGCGTAGCCTCCTGCGATAACCGCCCCGTGCCCCCGCCCGTCCGCCAGGAGGTCGACTACACCGCCTTCTCCCCGAAGACCCTCACCCGCCTCTGCCCCGCAGATGGCTGCTTCACCGGCAACGCCGTCGGCCCCGCCCGCCGCCTCCTGCGCAACATCCCCGGCTGCATCGACAACCCCGGCCGCACCAACCTCCTCACCGACGAAGACCCCGGCGAAACCTTTCAGCGCGCCGTCGTCCCCACCCTCAAGTCGCTGGTCGCCTTCAACGCCGCCAACGAAATGAAGGCGGCGCTCGCGGGCAACACCACGCAGTTCCAGCGGGATATGCACCGCCAGCAGCACGTCCGCCTGCCCGACGGCACGATGCTCCCCAACGACCATGCCGCGGCCCTCGACCGGCTCGCCTCCCTCCTCTCCGGCGACCCCGCTGCCCGCTTCGAGACCGCCCCCGTGGCCCTGCGCAACCGCGTCCACCTCGTCTCCGCCCTCCTCACCCAGAACACCGAGAAGCTCGTGGACGACGGCATCCCCATGGCCATCAACGGCCGTGACACCGACACGCCCTTCATGTTCTCCCTCGACCAGCACGGCGAGCGCAACTTCACCCTCGCGCTCAACCCCGACGGCGGCATCACCATCACCTACGACCGCCACCTCGAGATCCGCACCGCTGTCGGCCTGACCGAAGAGGACCTCTATGCCCAGCCCGGCAGCTTCCAAGCCGCCCACATCTCCATCACCCTCACCGGCGCAGATATGGATCACTTCCTCGCCGCCAACTGGGCCGAAGCCGACCTCTCCGACGTCACCGAGCGCCGCTACAACCTCAAGGGCCCCGGCGACTTGGGCAACGTCCTCTACGCCATCCCCGACTCCTGCCGCCTCAACCCGCAGATCGAGTTCGGCTACCACATCCACCTGAACGCTTAAGGCGCGCAGCGCTACCAAACAGAAGGCCCCCGCAGTCGCGGGGGCCTCTCTGTTGCTAGCCGCTAACCTCAGTGCTTCACAAAGGGCGAAATCGCGCGCATCTCGGCCACCACCTCCGGGCAGTGGGCGAGGACGTAGTCGATCTCCTCCTCGGTGGTGTAGCGGCTGAGGGAGAAGCGGATGGAGCCGTGGACCGCGGTAAAGGGCACGCCCATCGCGCGGATGACGTGGCTGGGCTCAAGGCTACCGGCAGCGCAGGCCGAACCGGAGCTCGCGCAGATCCCCAGGTCGCTCAGATGGTAGAGCACGCTCTCGCCCTCGATGAACTCGAAGGAGATGTTCAGGGTGTTGACCACGCGGCTCGCGCGGTCGCCATTGACGCGACTATCGGGGCAAGTGGCCAGGAGCCCGGCCTCGAGCTTGTCGCGCAGACGCGCCATCCGCTCGTGCGAACCATCGGTGAAGGCGGCGGCAGAGAGTTCGCACGCCTTGGCCAGGCCGATGATGTAGGGCACATTCTCCGTGCCGCCGCGCCGACCGCGCTCCTGGTGCCCGCCAATGACAAAGGGCTTGATGCGCGTGCCGCGGCGGATGTAGAGCATCCCGATGCCCTTGGGCGCGTGCATCTTGTGGCCGGCAATCGTGAGCAGATCCACCGGCACCTTGCGCACGTCCAGCGGCACCTTGCCGGCGGCCTGCACCGCGTCGGTATGGACCGTGGCGCCGGCGGCCTTGCCCTTCTCGGCAATCTCCTTGATGGGGAAAATCACGCCGGTCTCATTGTTCGCCCACATCACCGAGACCAACTTCGGCCCCGGGTTCGCGGCCAACGCCGCCTCGTAGGCCTCCATATCAAAGCGCCCTTCACCATCCACGCCAATCTCCACGACCGTGTGGCCCATCTCGCGCAAGCGCAGACAGGGTCCGAGCACCGCCGGGTGCTCCACGCGGCTGGTGATAATCGTCCCGGGCTTACCCCAGGCGGCGGCCACGCCAAAGAGCGCGTGGTTATCGCCCTCGGTGGCGCACCCGTTAAAGACAATCTCCTCGGCGCGCTCGGCGTTGATGAAGCTGGCCACCTGCTCGCGCGCCTCGGCCACGGGCTTGGCCACCTGACCGCCAAAGGTGTGCATACTCGAAGGATTGCCCCACAGCTCCTCGAAGTAGGGCCGCATCACCTCCACCACCTCCGGCGCCGGGCGCGTGGTGGCGTTGTTATCCAAATAAACCGTGCGCATACGTTGCCTCGCCTTAGACCATCTCCACGTGCAGCGCCGGGTCGACGAACTCATGCAGCGCGGTGGCCACCAGATTATCGCGCGTCAACGCCGCGCTCCGGCACCCCGCGCACATCCCGCGGAAGGAGATCTTCACCGTGTCGCCATCCACGTCCACCAGCTCCACATCCCCGCCATCCTTCTTGAGCACGGGGCGGACCTGCTCCTCAAGCGTCTGCTCGATGAGCTTAATCCGCTGCAAGGTGGTGAGCTTCTTCTCCGGCTTGGGGGCGGGGACGGCGGCGGCCTGATGGTTCACCTCGTCGATCACCTCCTGAATCCGGTCGCGGCACATCCCGCAACCGCCGCCGGCCTTGCAGAAGTTCGTCACCTCCTCGACCGTGTGCAGCCCGTTCTCCTTCGTCACGCGCTCAATCTCGCTACGCGAGACGCCGAAGCAGGTGCAGATAATCTCGTCGTGCACCTGCACCACATTCTCCTCGCCGGTGCGATAGTTGTGGATAGCCGCCTCGAGCGCCTCGCGCCCCATCACCGAGCAATGCATCTTCTGGTCCGGCAACCCGCCCAGATACTCGGCAATCTCCCGGTTCGTAATCTGCTCGGCCTCCTCGACCGTCTTACCAATCACCATCTCCGTCAGCGCCGAAGACGATGCCACCGCGCTCGCGCAGCCGAAGGTCTGAAACTTCGCCTCGGCAATTCGCCCATCCGGCCCCAACTTAAACATAAAGGTCAACGCATCCCCGCACGCCAGCGACCCAACCGTCGCCTTACCGTCCGGATTCTCAATCGCACCCACATTGCGCGGATGACGGAAATGATCGAGCACTTTGTCAGTATAGTCCCACATATCGGGCTCCTCTCTCAATAACGCCCATACGATACCAAACCCGTCGCCTTTTTGCTACTCGCTCCGATCGCGAGAGGGGGCGGCAAGCCGCCGTGAGGTGCCGCTACGCGAGCGCAGCGAGCATTCTTGCGCTAAGCGAGGGAGGGGAGCACCTCGTAGGCGACGCCTTGGAGTTCGCGCTGGCCCTTATGGAAGGAGAGGCCAACGAGGGCAATCGGGCGGCCATCGTGGAGGTAGGGCGTGGCGTAGCCGCGGTCCTTGATCTGCTGAAGGGCCGCTTCGGCGGTCGAGCCGTCGCTCTTAAGTTCGAAGACGAAGATGACAT
>JBJFFT010000137.1:0-5111 GCA_051891975.1 Candidatus Spyradenecus sp.
GTAGGCGGCATCGAAGAGGAGGAGGGCCTTGTTGGCCTTGGCGTAGGCGACCCAGGCGGCGAGCTGCTCGCGGGTGGCCACCGCGCCGGTGGGGTTGTTCGGGAAGCAGAGGTAGATGAGGTCAACGGCCTCGGCGGGGGGCGCGGGGACGAAGTTGTTCTCGGGGGTGCTCTCGAGGTAGTGCAGCCCCTGGTAGCGACCGTCGACGTTCGCGCCGGTGCGCCCGGCCATCACGTTGGTGTCCACATAGACGGGGTAGACCGGGTCGGGGATCGCGATGCGCAGCTCCTGGGCGAAGAGCTCCTGGATGTTGGCGCAGTCGCACTTCGAGCCGTCGCTCACGAAGATTTCGCCGGGCTCGATGTCGCAGCCGCGGGCCTGGTAGTCGTTTTTGGCAATCGCTTCACGCAGGAAGTCATAGCCCTGCTCGGGGCCGTAGCCGCGGAAGGTGGCCGAGTGGCCGAGCTCGTCGACGGCCTTGTGCATCGCCTCGAGGCAGGCCGGGGCCAGGGGGAGGGTGACGTCGCCAATGCCTAGGCGGATGACGTCCGCCTCCGGGTGCGCGGCCTGAAAGGCCTTCACGCGCTTGGCGATTTCGGAAAAGAGATAGGAAGCCTGCAGCTTACCGTAGTTCTCGTTGGCCAGAATCATCGAATGTATCCTTCTATCGTGTGCGCGCTGTCAGCGCGTCTGTGTGTACAAAGGGGTCAGGATCCAGCGCCGGTTGTGCCAGAACCACTGCTCGGGCTTGGCGCGGATTTGCTTCTCAAAGAGGTCCCAGACCTGCTGGGTGATGCGTTGGGCATCGGCTTCGGGCGTAGCGTCGAGGTCCGGGAAGATGGGCTCGCCCAGGTGCAACTTGTGGTGCGAAGCATCCACGCGCTCCATAATGAAGGGCACCACCGGCACGTTGGCCATTCGCGAGAACTTCGCCAGCCCCTTGCCCAACTGCACCTCCGGCTTCCCGAAGACCGTCACGCTCACGCCCGGCTTGTTATGCCGCACATCAGGCAGGATTGCAAAGACCCCGCCGCTCTTCAGGTGGTGGGCTACGCGCACAAAGGAGCTCGGGTGCCGGCGGTCGACCGTCTGGAAGTTCAGGCGGCTACGCCGCAACCACGCCTCAAAGAGTGGGTTGTTCTGCGGCCGACCCACCGCCATCAACGGGAACCCGAAGGCCGAGCAAGCCACGCCCGCCAGGTCCCAGTTGCCCATGTGCGGCAGGGCGATGACGATGCCGCCATACTTGTCAATCAGCCGTCGAAGCTTCGCCTCGCCCTCTGCCGTTCCCTCCAAATGGTCAGCCAGGTAGGCCAAGTCCATCTTCCGGGCATGGAAGAGCTCAACAAAGTTCATCAGCAGATTCCACACCGAGGTGCGGGCAATCCGCCGACACTCGGCCACGGAGATCTCCTCGCCAAAGACCTCACGGAGGCGCGAGATGGTCTCGCGCTTCAACGGCCAGCAAACGCGGAAAACCACCCGCAGAATCCCCGAAAAGGCTCTCCCCACCCAAGAGATGGGGAAAAGCGTCACAATCCCCTGCAGCGTCCGCAGGGTGGCATACTCCACGCGATGGTGGAAGGCAATCTTCGCGCTCATGTAGGTTACTTGGCCGTCGTCGAAGCAATCATATCGATGACTTCTTGGCGCGTGGCGTTAGCGATGTCCGCCGCCTCCTGCAGCGTCTCAATCCGCGCGCGCACCGCCAGCAACGTCTTGCGGCAGTCGGCCAACTGCATCGTCAGCTCCACCACCTTCTCGCCGGCCTTCTGCGCGGCCGCCTCGGCCTTCACCAACATCCGGCGCGTCTGCAACAGCTGCTGGAGCATCTCGCCCGGGTCGCTATCCAGGTCGTCAATCTGCATCCCGTCGGGAATCGGCACCTGAATGATCGCGCCGCAGTCCGAACACGGCACCTGCAATCCCGCCGCGCGGTAGTCCACACACAGGTTGTGGCCGCAATTCGGGCAGTCAAAGACAATGTCCGTCGGCTTGATCTCAACGTCGTCAATCTCTTCGGGATTCGTTTCGTCCGTCATAAGTATTCCTCCAATGGTTGACTCCAGTCTACCAAAGCCACCCCCTTCAACGCAAGCGCTTAGCGGTTGCGCAGGGCGGGGTCGAAGAGGTCGCGTAGGTCGTCGGCCAGGCGATTGAAGATAAAGACGAGCAAGAAGATGGCGAGCGAAACGAAGGTGAGCTCCCACCAAATCCCCTGCCACAGGCGGACGCGGGCGTTGTTGATCATAATCCCCCACGACGGCTCGCCCTGCACGCCAATGCCTAGGAAGGAGATGAAGACCTCTGTGGCCACGCTCGCCGGGAAGCGGATGGAGAAGGAGATCAGCACGATGTGCATCACGTTGGGGAGGATGTGGCGGAAGAGGATGCGTCCGTGCGAGTAGCCCAAGACGCGCGCGGCCTGGACATAGGCCCGCGAGCGGTGCTTGAGCACCTCCGCGCGCAGGTTGCGGCAGACGCTCACCCAGGTGGTTAGGCCAATGCCCAGGTAGATGCCAAAGAGTCCCTTGCCGGCGATGAGGGCGATGGCCAGGATGAAGAGTAGCCCGGGCATTGCCGAGACCGTGGCGCAGAGCCAGACCACCGCGCTATCGATCTTCCCGCCGAAGTAGCCGCCCAGACAGCCGAGGAGCACGCCCAGGGGAATGGCGATGAGCGAGGTCATAATGCCCACGTGGAAGGCAATCCGCGCGCCTTGGATGAGGCGCTGGAGCACATCGCGCCCCAGGTTGTCAGAGCCCAGCCAGTAGCGGTGCGTCCGCGGCGGCAGGTGCGTGCCATCGGGGAGGGTGCTCTCGGGCCAGGTGACGCGCGTGAGCGGCGGCACGTAGCGGCTCTCCATATGCAGTTCGTTGTAGGGCGCCTGACGCTCGGGGGCCCAGGTGAGGGCTGGGCAGCCGGGGAGCAGCGTGCCGCGGTAGTAGCGGTAGACCCCCTCGCCCCAGAGCGCGGCCAGGGTGTAGAGGAGGATGGCAATCAAGCAAAGGCGCGAGACGGCGTTGCCCCACAGTCGTTGCCAGGGGCTCGGGGCGCGGAGGGCGACACTTTCGGCGGCGGGTTTCATACGGCAAGGCGGATGCGTGGATCGAGCCAGCCGTAGGCCAGGTCGGTCAGCAGGTTGACGAGTTGGTAGATGAGCGCGCCGAAGATCACCACCGCGCGGACCACCGAGAGGTCGGCGGAGTTGATGGCGTTAATCGAGACGCTCCCCAGACCCGGGATGCCGAAGAAGCTCTCGAGCAGCAGCGAGCCGGTGAAGAGGTAGGGGATGGAGAGGGAGATGTAGGTGACCACGGGGATGAGCGAATTGCGCAGCACGTGGCCAAAGAGGATGCGCCGGCGGCTGAGGCCCTTGGCTAGGGCCGTGCGCACATAGGGCTTGTAGATTTCATCGAGCATCACCGCGCGGTAGAAGCGCACGTCCGAGCCCAGGGAACTGACCACGCCGATAATCACCGGCAGCACCAGGTAGTAGGCGCTCTCGTAGCCCCATAGCGGGAAGAGCGGCCAACGAAAGCCCAGCAGAAACTGCCCCAGCAAAATCCAGACCACGTAGTTAATGCTCATCAGGAGCGTCGAGAAGCAGAGCACCCCGCGATCCCACACGCCCCCCTGCTTGGCCGCGCACAGCAGCCCCAATAACACCCCGCTCGCCGCCCCAAAGAACAAAATCGGCACCGAGAGCGACAAGGTCGGCAGCAGCCCCTGCGCCAACACCTGCGCCACCGGCTGCTTCGTCTCAATCGACATCCCCAAATCCAACCGCGCCAACGAGCGCAGATAGCGGACGAATTGCGACTCGAAGGGATGGCGCAGCTTCCGCCGCACCGCCTCCACCCCCTTCGCCGAGACCGCCTGCCACCCCTCGGGCACCTCCACCTCTGTCTGCCCCGTCACGCGCCGCAGCGCCGTCCCCTCCACCTGCCGCAGCTCCACCACCGTCGCCCCCGGCAACGCATAGGTCCCCGCGTGCAACGCAAAGGCCAACTCCGTCCCCCCGTCGCCCGCGCGCTGGACCCCATCGACCTGCGCCCAACGCCCGAAAAAGAGCGGCAAGTCGTAGCCGTTGGCCTCGTCGAAGGCCGCGATGGCCTGCTGCGTGGCGTGCTGGCCCAAGACCGTCTGCGCCGGCGATCCTCCCACCACGTAGAAGAGAATAAAGGAGAGCACCAACACCCCGAAGGTCGTCGGCAACATCTCCAGCAATCGGCGGAGGATATAGCGGTGCATGGTGTGCTCGCTGCGCTCGCGTGAGGTGGCGGCTGTCACCGCCGTGAGGCGCGCCTAGGGCACGGGAAGGGACCCTGCGGGTCGAGAGGCGCTCGCTGCGCTCGCGTGAGAAAGCAGCTTTGCCCGTCGCGTCAGCGTCCTGTCGACTGTCTCTCCAAAAGCAAAGAACGAAACCCGGCGTAGCGCGTACGCACAGCGTTTCGTTCTTCGGCAGGCCAACGCGCGCGGATGCGCGGTTAGGCGAGCTTCGCAACGGCGAGCGTGGAACGGGACTTCTTGCGGTCGGCCGTGTTGTGCTTGATAACGCCCTTCTTCACGGCCTTATCCAGCTTCGAAGCGTACACAGAGGCGAGCGCGGTCGCGGCAACCTTGTCGCCAGAGGCAATGGCCTCTTCCACCTTGCGGCGATAGGTCAGCAATTCGCTGCGCACGGAACGGTTGCGCAGGTTAGCCTTGGCGGCGGTCTTTACGCGCTTAGCGGCACTCTTGATGTTCGGCATGGTCAATATCCTTCGCGTTTGTCTGACAAAATGGAGGGGAAACTCGTCTGCTTTCCCTTCGGTGAGCGCACACAATAGCACACTACGCCCCCCAAAAGCAAGCACTTTTTGCGCGCCGCCGCTCCACCGGCATCAAAAAAGCCCGCCGATCGGCGGGCTAAAGTGGCTCCGAAGGCAGGATTCGAACCTGCGACCAAGTGATTAACAGTCACCTGCGCTACCACTGCGCCACTTCGGAAAAACGCGCGCATTGTAGCACACCCCACCCTCGCGTGCAAGCATTTTGTGCGAGGGGGCTCGCTACTGAACCGTCTACAATGTAATTGCGCAGTCGTAAGAAAGAGAAGTCGGAGGAAG
>JBJFFT010000138.1:0-21588 GCA_051891975.1 Candidatus Spyradenecus sp.
GGTAGGCCCTAGGTCGAGGCGAGGTAGGGCCTAGGTCGAGGCGAGGTAGGGCCTATCGCGCGCGCGTATGCGCGCGAGCACGCGCGAACGCGCGGTTTATTATGGAAGGGAGAGGAGAGCCCGTTTTGACGGGCCGCGTCCTCGCGGCCCATTGGGGCGTGTGGCCGCCGGAGAGGACGACCGTCAGGACGGGCAACATCGTTGCCGCACGCCCCGGAGGCGCAGCCCGCGGGAGGGGGCTTGCTGTTTCGCGAAGGGGTGTGCTATACTGCGCCTATCGATTGCAACCTTACACAAAGGAAAGTGATATGGACAAGAAGACGTTGCGTGATGTGGATCTCAAGGGCAAGCGCGTGGTGATGCGCGTGGACTTCAATGTGCCGATGAAGGACGGCGTGATCAAGGACGACACGCGCATCCAGGGCGCGCTGGGGTCGATCAAGTATGTGCTCGACAACGGCGGGTCGCTGGTGCTGATGAGCCACCTGGGCCGCCCGAAGGGCAAGGGCTATGAGCCGGAGTTCTCCCTCAAGCCGGTGGCTGAGTATTTGGGCAAGTGCCTGGGCAAGCCGGTCACCTTCGTGCCCGACTGCCTGAAGGCCGATGCCGAGGCCGCCGCCCTCAAGCCCGGCGAAGTGATTATGCTCGAGAACACCCGTTTCTACAAGGAAGAGACGGCCAAGGTCAAGAAGACCGATGATATGACCGACGAGCAGCTCAAGGCCGCCAAGTCCGAGCTCAAGGCCAAGTGCGAAGAGATGGCCAAGAAGCTTGCCTCCTACGGCGATATCTATTGCAACGACGCTTTCGGCGCCGCTCACCGCGCCCACGCCTCCACGGCCGTCATCGCCAAGTACGCCCCGGTCGCGGTCTCCGGCTTCCTGCTGGAGAAGGAGATCCAGTATCTCGGCTCTGCGGTCGAAAATCCGGTCCGCCCGTTCGTGGCCATCCTCGGCGGCGCGAAGGTCTCCGACAAGCTCGCGGTGGTGAAGAACCTCCTCTCGAAGGTCGACACCCTCATCATCGGCGGCGGTATGGCCTACACCTTCCTCAAGTCCCAGGGTAAGAAGATCGGCAACTCGCTCTGCGAGGATGATCAGCTCGGCTACGCCACCGAGATGCTCGCCCTGGCCAAGGAGAAGGGCGTGAAGTTCCTCCTCCCCGTCGACAACATCGTGGCCGACAAGTTCGACCCCGAGGCCAACACCCAGGTCCTCTCTGGCGACATTCCCGACGGCTGGATGGGCCTGGACATCGGCCCTGAGTCGGTCAAGCTCTTCGCCGACGCGCTCAAGGATGCCAAGACCGTCGTCTGGAACGGCCCGATGGGCTGCTTCGAGATGCCCGCCTTCTCCAAGGGCACCTTCGGTGTCTGCGAGGCCGTCGCCCAGGTCAAGGCCAACGGCGGCATCTCCATCATCGGCGGCGGCGACTCGGTCAGCGCCGTCAAGAAGTCCGGCCAGGCTGACAAGATGAGCCACATCTCCACCGGCGGCGGCGCCTCCCTCGAATACCTCGAAGGCAAGGTCCTCCCCGGCGTGGCCGCGCTCTCGGATAAGTAAGAGAGCACGCTAACGCGCGAAAGAAGCGGGACGCGGCGATGGCCGCGTCCCGCTTCTTTCGCGCTCGCAAAACGAGTTCCATTGTGATATACTGCGGGGCATATGAAACGGTTGTCTCTCTTCATTGCTATCACTGTGGTGGCTCTGGCGGCGATGGCGCAGGTGCGCGATCGCGGGGCCGCGGGGGAGCCTGTGCCGCCGACGGGGAACGCGGATTTGCGTTGGCTGGATGCTGCGCTCTACGATTCGGGCTTTATCTTCAATGAGTCCGTGCGCGAGGCCTATTACGACCACTGTATGCGCCTGATTGCCCCGCAGTTGCACTTTACCGAGCGGACCTGGGAGTGGCTGAACGAGCACCCGGCGGTCTTCAACGCCACCTTCTCGCTCGAGTATCCGCCGAACCCGAATGTGGTGCACAACTTCGTGAAGTTGGCCAAGCTGGTGGGGCCGGTCTATGCCGAGAAGTACCAGCAGCTGCTGATTGCCTTTGCCGTGAAGTATCGCGCCTCGCGTCTGCTCGATAGTTCTCTTTCGGCCGACCGTTATGGCATCGTCTCCTCGCGCGAATTTACCTGGGACCCGAAGCGGAAGGCGGAGCTGGAGGCGCAGGTCTCGCACCAGCAAGGGTGGTCGGTGAACCACGACGTGGCCGTGCCCAACGATGCGGCTTTCGCGCGCGATAACAACGGGAAGATGTACCAGGACGAGGCCGAACGCAAGCAACGCCTGACCAATCTGCACCAGCAGTTCGACCTGGGCTCCGACGAAGACGCGAAGCGGACCGTCAACTGGCTCAAGCAGAACAGCAAGACGAAGATCTACGAGATTATGGGCTTGAGCCGCAACGCCTTCTATAACAAGACCGGGATCAGCCTCAAGGAGGGGCGCGAGCCCAAGGAGTTGCCGTGGGACAAGATTGCCCACATGGCCCATCGCTACCCGCCGCGCACCAATGGCACCATCGTCGAAAACCTCTGTCTACGCATTATGCGCTACGAGGAGAAGGGGGCCGAGCGATCGAACCTCTTCCCCCTCTCGCGCGCCCCGTGGCCGCTCCTGCTCCTGATTACCCAGCAAGACCCAGTGGATGAATCGACCTACTGGTGGCTGTGGTACAAGCAGAAGGGCAATGTGCCGAACTACTCCACCTACTCTTTCGACTACACCAAGCCCGAAATCCGCTACAACGACGGCGCCTGGCACCCCGATTCCACTCCGCGCATCCTCACCGATGGCGGCGTCTGCGGGCGCCTCTCGACGATGGCCGAGTTCGCCGCCCGCTCCATCGGCACCCCCTCCCAGGGCATGGGCCAGCCCGGCCACCGCGCGTATATGACCTACTCCTACGCGAATGGCAAGTTCAGCGCCAATATGCACCACTCGGTCGATACCATTCAGGTCTCGACCGTCGGCTGGCTCCTGCCGCCGATCTACGGCCCGGTCACCGACCCCAAGACCAAACTCACCGGCTTTGCCAGGATGTTGCCGAATAACTGCGATGCCTACGACCGCGACAACTTCCGTTGGCACATTGGCTTGTGCGAGGCGATGAATATCGGCCTGGCGAACTGGGAAGACTCCCGGATGGCCTGCCTTATCCTCGATATGTACACCGCCAACGAGAAGCCCGAGCTCAATGCCAGCCTCAACCAGCAAGAGGCGATGCTCCGCTCGGCGATGCTCCTGAACATCGCCAACACCGATGTCGTCTTCCGCCTGGCCACCGCCCGCAAGGGCAAAGCCAAGCGTATCCTCGACCTCATGCAGGGCTTTGGCAATATGTTCGTGAGCGTGGCCGACGGTGCCACCGGTGCCACCGCCCTGGCGCGCAATACCGACTTCGGCAACACGCAGGCCGGTGCCGACCTCACCGCCCTGATGCGCAGCCAGTTCTCCACCTCCTCGCCCCGAAACCAGAAGAAGATCACCAACGAGTGGGCCCTCTTCATCCGCAACGCCATCTTCCTGGGCGCCTTCACCAACATTCCCGACGAGTTCGACCCCAAGTACAAGGGCAGCCGCCTGGAGTGGTATATGGATAAGAAGGAGTACACCAAGGCCGTGGAAGACGAGCTCAAGTACCAAAAGCGTCTCGGCAACTCCCCCTTCTTGGCGGAAGTCCAGCGCCTCAACGACAAGTACGACAAGGTGCGTCTGCGCGCCGAACGCAACGAAACCCGCAACCTCAAAGAAGAGAAGCAGCGCAAGCAGGCCGAAGAAAACGCCTGGTAGCCCCTTCGCTCGCAACGCCTCTCCGCCCCCCAATAGACGCCATGTTCTTTTTCAAGCGTAAGCACCCCAAGCCAACCATCATCCCCCGGGCTGAGCACATCATCTCCCGCAAAAACATCGACGAGGACGCGCTGAAGGTCCTCTACCGCCTGGCCGATCGCAACCACGAGGCCTACCTCGTCGGCGGCAGTGTCCGCGACCTCCTTCTCGGCCGCGCCCCCAAGGACTTCGACGTGGGCACCGATGCCCGCCCCAACGAAATCCGCCGCATCTTCCGCAACTGCTTCCTCGTTGGCCGCCGCTTCCGCCTCGCCCACATCGTCTTCGGCAAAAAGGTCATCGAAACGGCCACCTTCCGTCGCGCCCCGCAGCCCACCGACGTCGCCGACGAGCACGGCCTCTATCAGACCGAGGATAACACCTTCGGCACCCCCGCCGAGGATGCCCTCCGCCGCGACTTCACCGTCAACGGCCTCTTCTACGACATCAAGACCTTCGCCATCATCGACTACGTTGGCGGCCTCAAGGACCTCAAGGCCAAACTCATTCGCTCAATTGGCGATCCGGCCATCCGCTTCCAGGAGGACCCCGTGCGGATGATGCGCGCCGTGCGCTTCGCCGCCAAGCTCGGCTTCGAGATCTGCTCCAATGACGTCAAGGCCATCCGCAAGTACGCCCCCACCCTGGCCAACGCCTCCGTCTCGCGCCTCTGCGAGGAAATCCAGCGCCTCTTTGTGCGCGGTGCCACCGAGCGCTCCATCCGCCTGGCCCACACCTACGGGCTACTCGCCGTCCTCCTCCCCGAGCTCGACGCCTGGATCGCCGCCTCGGGCGCCAACGCCAACGCCCTCTGGCGCGCGCTCGCCGCGCTCGACCGTTTCGCCGCCGACCACGAGGTCTCCCCCGCCCTCGCCCTTGCCCTCCTCTATAGCCCCATGGCCGCCGAGTTGATGGGCAAGCGCACCCCCGGCAAGCGCGGCAACGAACGCTTCGCCCGCCGTCAAGCCGCCGAGAAGGCCCTCGCCCCAGCCGTCAAGCAATACCGCCTCCCCCGCGCAGTCTGGATGACCGCCGCAGACATCCTCGAGCTCACCCCGCGCTTCAGCCAGCCCCCCCGCGAAGAGGTGGCGCGCGACCTGCGCTTCCTCAACCACCCCCTCTTCCCCGAATACCTCGCCGGCGCCCAAGTCTTCGCCGACCTCGGCCTCCTCCCTGCCGACCATCTCCCCGCCTGGGGCGAAGCCTACCGCCGCAATGGACCGCCCTCGCGCGTCGAAGAAGGCGAAGAACTCCCCCAGCCCCCCAATCCCCACCGCCGGACCTACCGCCGGCACCGCCGGGGCGGAAACCGAAAACCCGCCCCCAAAGCCTAACCTTTCCCCACCCCCAAAAAACCTAGGGCCTACCTCGACTTGAGGTAGGCCCTACCTCACCTCGACCTAGGCCCTACCTCGAGTCGACCTAGGCCCTATTGCGCGCGTAAGCGCGTGCGCGTGCGCGCGTAACATGCGCGCGCGGTCTTCTATGGTAGGGCCGGCTAAAGCCGCCCTCTCCGATAATGGCCCCCGTGCGCTGCCCGCTCTTCGTTCTGCGTGCCGCTTTCATCCGGCGGCGTTAGCCACCCGGCCCCGCGCCTCCCCCACCCCTCCGTCGCGGCACGCGCGCTAACAGCTAACCGCTAGCCGCTAACCGCTGCGAGCGAAGCGAGCCCCCCCCGCCCCCACCTCTCCGTCGCGGCACGCGCGCTAGCAGCTAACCGCTAGCCGCTAACCGCTGCGAGCGTAGCGAGCCCCCCCGCCGCCCCCCCCGCCCTGCGCTTGACGCGCGGGCGCGCTTTGTATTATCATCCGCCACATAAGTGTTCCTTTGGATGAGAAAGGTCCCTATAATGAAGTTTGCCCACGCTTTGCTCTGCGCGCTTGGTCTCTCCCTGGCGTTGCCCGCCCCCCTTTACGCCCAAGAGGAAACAACCCCCACGCTCACCTACACATGGACGACACTAGCCACGAACATCGATGGCACCTTTGACCACAATCCTAATGGCATTATCTATGCTGGCAACCAACTAGGAGTCGCGGGCTTATTTACCTTGCGTGAAGGGGCAATCAATGGCGCACGGGTAGTTGAGGTCTACGGCGATGGCACACCATCTAAACTCGTCACGCTCTCCATTACAAGCGAAGGCAAGTTCCAACTGAAGGCGACCCCTGGAGGTAGCACAACAGTCAGTTTCTCGACCACCTCCACCACCTCGGCAACGCCCGGCACCCACCGCTTTGCCCTCTTGGTCTGCCGCGGAGAGTCGGCCTCAACAAACACGCAACGGATGGCCTACACCTCCGTCATCATTGATGGCGCAGAAACCCTAACGCTCGATTGCGGCACCCAGGACTATTGTACTGGTCCATTCCGTGGCATCCGGGGTGGCAGTGAGGGGATGACCCTCTCTGTCGCAAAGTGGTCTGAGGTTGGCACTGCGGCAGCTGCCGATGGTGCTGTCACGACCTTGGCCATCGAGGCCGACGCGGCGCAGATGTACCCGATTGCGGAGACAAGCACGGTCAAGTGGTCGAACCTCGAGAACGAGACGACCCTCAAGGCCACCCACTTTACGAAGGGCTCGAAGGCAGCCACCTTGCTCCTCCCGGCCCAAGCGGGCGTGAAGGCGGGCAGGCGCGTCATCGTTACCGCCGTGAAGATCGCCAACTACAACGACAAAACGATGCAGGATACGATGACCATCAATGGGGCAACCTCCGCCTCAAAGACAACGGACAGCACGTGGGTGACCACAACAGGGACCGTTGGGGATACATCCTACACCTTTGACACCTGCCATGTCTACACCTTCCCGGTCGGGAGCCGCCCGGTTGTAACCGTTGGCGAATCGTATTCCATCGTTACGCCGGGGGATAACCAACTCTCCGCCATCAAGGCCGAGGGGCCTATCCAGATAGGCCTTACAGGGGATTGGGCGGGTTACAACGCCTACTGCGCGGTTGAGGGGTTGGCGGCGCTGGAGCCGGAGGCGACAGTGACGAGCGTGACGGCAGACACCGGCGAGGGGCTTACGGGGGGGGGTGTCGTCTCAGCGACCTTGGGTAGCCTCTTCGCCGGCACCTACACCGAGAGTGACCTCTCCTTCCGCCTGCGTTTCGATGGGGTGGAAGCCGATGTTCCGGGGACGCGCGAGGATAAGGCGCTGAGCTTCACCCTGCCGGCGGCGACCTTTGTGCCGGGGTATGTCTATCGTGGGGAGTTGGTGTTGGTTTACCCGGATGGGGAGATACCGCTCGCACCGGTGAAGGTCTATGAGGGAACGCCGACGCTGGTGACGGAAGCCGGTTGGGTGAATGAGACGGTGGGGGCGCTAGGGAGCACGGGTGCGTGGACGGCGGCCGAGGGGATCGCCCCCTACAAGGAGGCCCTTGAGGTGGACGCAAATGGCGGCGTAACCTTCACGCCAACCGAGCACGTGGACTATGTGCCGACCTGCGACAGCACGTGGACCGTGCAACTGGTGACCGATGAGGCCTTTGCGGCGGATGACACGCCCCCCTCGGCGGAGGTGCAGGGCGCGGTGCGCATTGCCGAGGTGGACGGCGCGCTGAAGGTGCAGGTCTGGCAGAATGGCGCGTGGGCGAACCTCTGCGCGGCCACCGAGGGCACCACCTACACCGTGACCGTGGACTTCCATTACGCCAAGAGCGAAGACGAGAGCGATACCATCACCTACACCTGCGGCACGAGCACCCTCTCCGGCGCGCGGCCGGCGGGTTCGGCCCAAGTCGTGACGGCGGTCTCGGTGAGCGACGGCACGCAGCTCGCCGCCCTCACCGCCGAGCGCGAGCTCGACCAGGCGCTGGTCAACCAAGTAACGGTCACCGGCGGCGGCGAGGTGCAGGACCTCGGCGAGACCTTGCCCGAGCGGATTATCGTCTCGGGTACCTTCGGGTATGGCAAGCACCCGCTCCTGACCTACTCGGGCTCGGGCAACCTCGCGGCCGTGCCCGTTGAGGGGCTGCCCTCCACGGCGGAGACCTACGTCGAGACAGCAGAAGACGGAACGCAGACCTGGGGCATTGCCGAGAAGACGCTGGTCATCTACCCGGTGGGCGACTCGATTACCTACGGCGCCTCGCGGCGGCTCAAGACCCCGGCCAATGTGGATATCCCCGTGCCCGGCGGCTACCGTCTGCCGCTCTACACGCGCCTGACCTCCGCCGGCTACACGGTCAAGTACGTGGGCGACACCAACAGTAACCCGGCCGAAGGGCTCGGCGAGCAGCTCTACCACAGCGGTCACGCCGGTTGGAAGGTCGATGACGGCGACAGTATCTATGCGAGCGTGGGCGGCTGGTCGACCACGGTCAAGGGCCAGGCAGGGCGCGACCCCGATGTCATCCTCCTGCTCCTGGGCGTGAATGACCTCAATGGCGGCGAAGCAGCCGCCACCACCGCCGAGCAGATGAAACTGCTCATCTGGCGCTTGGCGGGGATCGGCCCGGCGGTCGACGGCGATACGCCGCTCTACCCCAACGCCAAGCTCCTCCTCGGCAAGGTGCTCGACAGCACCTACGCCACCAGCACGGTCAACCTCGAGACCCTCAGCACCCGGATTGGCGAATACAACACCGCGCTGGCCGAGTTCGTAAATGGCCTCACCGAAGCGCAGGGGAGCGCGCGCATTCGCCTGGTGGACCTCAAGATGCCGTTGGACGAGGCGAACGGCTTCAACTACTTCCGCTACGACAACCTCCACCCGGCCGCCGAGGGCTACACCCAGATGGCGCGTAACTGGTTCGCCGCCGTCGAGGACTTCCTCCCGCCGCTCAATCAGGCCGAGAGCGCGACCGTGCAGGTGACCGAGTCGGTCCTCGCCGACCAGATTACCCTCGCCTTCTCCAAGGCGATGGCCAAGGAGGCCGCCGAGACCGTCGGCAACTACACCCTCAGTAGCGGCACCGTCTCGGCAGCCACCTTACTCGATGACGGCCTGACCGTGCGCCTGACCCTCACCGGCACCACGCCCGGCGCCGAGGCCACCCTCACCGTCGCCGCGATGGCCGATAAGGCCGGCGTGCAGAGCACCGAGGCCAACCTCTCCGTGCGCATCGGCGCCGCCGCCAAGCGCACCACCGATGTCGCCGACAGCGTCTGCAACCGCACCGCCGCCGGCTACACCAACCCGCTCGAACTCATCGCCGAGTGGAGCGCCTTTACCACCGCCCCGACGGCGGAGGCGGGCCTCCCGGCGCAGTTCGGTGCCGCCCGCCGCGCCGAGCGCCCCTGGGTCCTCAAGACCCTGCGCGGCACCCCCACCGTCGAGAACGGTCTCCTCTGCCTCAACGGCGGCACCGTCACCGTCGAGGTTAACCCCGACTTCGTGGCAAGCCAGAGCGGCCACTACTGGACCGTCCTCATCGAGACCGTCGACACCGTGGCAGAGAACACCGTCCTCTTCACGATGCACACCACCGGCGAAACCGATGCCTATGCCGACCTCTATGGTCTGCGCACCGGCGCAGCCGGCACGGTCGTGACCGTGAACGCAGGCGTGGATGCCGCCGTCAGCGGCTTTGGCGATGTCTCGGCCTCCAATGTCGACTACTCCCGTAACCGCAACCAGTTCGTGACCTCCTTCGCCACTGGCGGCTACTTCGCCTGGGTCAACAGCCGAGCCGTCACCTTCGCGAGCGATGTCTCGGAGGCCTACTACTCCGGGAAGACGCCGAAGCACTTCACCTTCGGCGGCACCTACCTGACCACCTCGGCCGAGGCGGCGGCCTTCACGCAGGGCTCGAACCTCAAGATTGCCCGTATCGCCATCTGCCTGGGCCGCGCCAACGCGGACATCCTCACCTCCTCGCGCTACCGCTTCAACCCGGTCGCCCCCGAGACGAACACCAACTGGTCCACCCTCGCCAACTGGCAGACCTACGGCACCACCGCCGGCGACCTCCCGCCCGAGTCCGAGACGGTCTACACCGCCCCCGGCGTGACCGCGACGATGGACCAGGCCGACACCGTCGCCAACCTCGTCGCCGAGGGCGCCCTCACCGTGGCCGGCGCGAACGCCCTCACCGTCTCGGGCAACCTCTCCATCCCGGGCACCCTGACCGTCAGCACCACCGGCGGCGTCTCGGCGGCTATGCTGAAGACCACCGGCGAGCAGACCATCGCGGGCTCCGGCACACTCACCATCGCCGATGTCACCCTCGGAAATGCCCTCACCGTCTCGGGCAACCTCGTCTGGAATGCCTCCGCTACGACTGAGCGCTCCGTGAGCAATGCCGTGAAGGTGACCGCCACTGGCTCGCTCACCACCACCGGCAAGCTCAACCTCAACGCCACCTCCAATAAGTTGCTCGGCACCACCACCGTGCAGAGCGGTATCCTCACGGTCAAGACTGGGGCCAAGGAAATTGGCGGCACGCTGACCATCGCGAAGGACGGCACCTTCAAGTATGGTCAGGCCAACGTCGCCGATGCCCTAAACTACGGCGGCACGGCGACGGTGAACGTCTACGGCACGCTCGAGATGAACAACACCCGCTGGACGCTCGGCAGCAACAACACGCTCAACTTCTACCCCGGCGCAACGGTGAACGCCGGGTTGCAGTCCAATAACTATGGTGCCCTCGATGCCTATGCTGCCCAAACCATCAACTTCAAGGCCGATGATGGCAAGGCCAAGGGCGGAGAGATTACCTTCAACGCCACCCTCCGCGCCCGGCAGAACATCGCCCTGAATGTCGCAGAGGGCGTGACAGTGAACTTCTCCGGCGGACGCAGCAAGGACCTCGCCAACGACTCCAACGACTCCGCCACCATCTCCAAGACCGGTGCCGGACTGATGAAGGTCTCGACCAACTTCACCTTCCCCACTGCCACCAGCGGCCCGCTCCAGGTCTCGAACGGTAGCACGCTGACCTTGACGGCCACTGGGAACAACTCCAATGTCACCGTCGATGAGGGCGCACGCTTGGTCGTGAACACCGCGATTATCACCGAAAGCGAGAACAAGAGCCTCGTCAACAAGAGCGTCATCACGAACAACGGCACCGTGGAACTGGTCTCCGGCTACACCTTCATCTCCATCAACGGCGGTAAGACCATCGTGAGTGGCACGACCTCCGATGGCTTCCTCTTCGGCTTCGGGCGAAGCGGCATGAATGACAACACCTTCACGACCGACCTCGAGGTGCTCGAGGGGGCGACCTTGCAGATTTGCGGACACCGCGAGCAAGCCGCCACCCTGACAGGCCTCAAGAACAAGGGCACGATCCGCCAGAATACAAGCGTGGGCGCACTGTCGAGTGTCAGCCTGGCCGTGCAGTCGGGCGCGACGGTCTCGGGGACGGGGACAATTGGGGTGCCGGTGAAGGCCGAGGCGGGGGTGACGCTGGACGCGAGCGAGAGCAAGGCGTTGACCTTCTCGCGCGGGCTGACGCTGGCCGGGCCGTTGGCCGTGAAGGTGCCGGAGGCGCAAGCGGACCTCTGCACCATCCAAGGGACCATCCCTGAGGTGACGGACTTTACCTTCGCCACGGGCAGCGCGATTGGCGAGGGCTACTGCTTCGTCTTGAAGGACGGGACAGTGCTGCAGGCGCTCAAGAAGGTGACCTTGCCCGCCGAGAGCGAGCAGAGCGAAACGCTGAGCGAGGCCATTACCCGCGCACTGGAGGATCAGGTCCGCGGCGGTGCCACCACGGTGACGAGCCTCATCGCCACGGAGGCCGGCGGCTCCGAGGCAAACGTCAAGCGCAGTACCGAGGCGGCCGAGCTCTTCGAGAATGTCATCACCGCCGAAACGGTCAGCGATAGCGAGGTCTCGGTCAAGGTGGCCTACGACTTCGGCATCAGCCAGATGACCATCGTCAACGAGAGCGACGGCTCGCAGGCCCTCCTCCTCTGCGCCAAGGTCTCCAACGTGCCCCAGGGGAGCGACGGCAATAGCGCCGACTACGCCAAGGGCACGGCGGTCCACGTCCACCGCAAGACCGAGGCCGATCCAATTGCCCAGGCCCGGGAACTCACGGCGGAAGAATGCACAACCTACGGCTTGACGCTTGGTCAGGGCGAGAAGTGGTTCGCCGTGCCGCTTAGTGACCTCACCGAACAGACCAACCTCTTCATCATCAAGGCCTCACGCTAACGCCACTCAGGAGAACAGCTGCTATGAACCGGAATTGCTTCTTTGCCTTCGTTGTTGTGATGGGGTGCTGCCAGGCCTGGGCCGCCACGCGCACCGTAACGCTCGACGCCCTGCCCGCGATTGAACTCGTGCGCGAGGGGGAGACTGCCTCGCTGCGCGCCGAGGGGTTGGAGCGGCCGCTCGAGCCGGTGGGCGCGCCCTCGCTACCCTACTGCACGGTCAGCCTGGAGGTGGCCGCCGGGGCCGAGGTGGGCGCGATCACCCTCGAGGGCGCGTGGCAGACGCTCGCCGAGGGGGTCACGCTCGAGCCCATCCAGCCGGTCTATGTCATCAGCGAGACGCCCGAGACGGTCGGCCCCGACCCGGCGCTCTACGCCAAGGCCTGGCCGGAGGCGGCCGTCGAGAACCTGGGCATCACGCGCTCGTTGGGGAAGCGGACACTGCACCTGAAGGTGACGCCGGTGCGCTACGCCGGGGGCAAGGTGGAGGTCTTGACGCGGGGGAGCGTGAGCGTAGAGGTGACCGAGCCCGCCGCCGCGCCGCGGCTGATGTCCGCCGCCCTCCTGACTGCCGAGGCCGAGGCGACCACCCAGCCCGAACGCCGCTACATCCTCATCTCCCCGCCCGCCTACACCTCGCAGTGGCAGGCCTACATCGAGGCACGTCAGACCCAGCGCCCGGATGTCACCTTCGTCCTCAAGAACGCCGCCGAGATCTACAGCGCCTACCCCTTCAACCCGGACAACACCGACGGCTCGCCGCGCAACCCCGCCGAGTCCATCCACCAGTTCCTCCGCGAGGACGTGGCCGCCAACCCCGCCGGGACGACCTACGTGGTCCTCGGCGGCTCCTGGGTCGATGCCTGGAACATCACCTCCGCCGACGACACCACCCTGCAGACCAAGATCCCTGGCATCATCGCCAAGCCCGCGGCCATTTACAGCCAGTATCCGCTGACCGATCTGTTCTACGCCTGCTTGGACGTGGATGCCGGCAAGTATCCGTGGGACGGCAACGCCAACAAGAACTACGCCGACGGCAACGAACTCGGCACTAACGCCAACGACTACGACCCCGACATCGTCGTTTCGCGCATTCCCCTAAGCAAGAGTGGGCGCGCGGAAGCGACAGTGATTGCTGACTTTCAGGCAAAGGTCGCCCGTGCCGAGGCGGCGGACTTCTCCGGTCGCCACCGCTATTACTCCGCCGGCGGCCAGCTCGACACCACCTACTCCGCCTCCAGCAGCTACTTCCTGCGCACCGAACAGGAGTTCTACGACGGCGGCCTGAACCAGTTCGACCCCACCCGCTCCTCAAACTTCGTCGACTGCGAGGTGGTCCCGCGCCGGAGTATGAAGAGTCTGCTCGCCACGCGCCGGCCGGTCTTTGGCGGCAATCCGCTCTTCCCCTATAGCTGGGGTGCGGACTTCGCCACGCAGAATGAAGCCACCTCCGACTTCTACACCGCGAACCGCGAATACACGGAATACCGTGACCACGGCTCCTCGCAGAGCCTCTATGGTGGCTTCGTCACGGTTGCGCGTCACCTCACCGGCACGGGCATCTCGCGTATCATCCTCGCCGGCTACTCCTGCCAAACGGGGCGCATCGACATGGATGAGATTACCCTTGCCGAGGCGGAGATCGTCTCGGCGCAGGGCGGCACCGTCGCCAGCGTCCACAACTCCCGCTTCGGCCTCTCCTATGCCGGCCGTGGCGCCGTCGACCAAGACAATCTCTCCTCGACGCTCCAATACAAGATTAAAGAGCAGTTGATGACCTCCGACTGTGACCTCGGCTCCGCCTGGCTTAACTCCCGCAAGAGCTACTGTTCCAATGCCGGGGGGCAGGCACGCTTTGCGATGTTCGAGCAGTTGCTTTTGGGTGACCCGCTCATCGCGCTGCCGCCGGCGGTCGAGGCGGTCACGCTGACCGAGTCGCCCACCCTAACGGCGGACACGGGCTACACCTCCCTCACGATGCCAGGCGGCACGAATATCACCAGCGCCAAGCTCGTCAAGGTGATGCAGGGCCTCACCGTCACTGGCGAAGGGGACTTCACCTTCGCGGCCGATGGCGGCGTCGGCTCGGGGGTCACTTTTGCGACCGCGGGCACCCACACCCTGACCCTCGCCTCGCCCACCAAGGGCTACTTCGCCCAACCCACCAACGCCACGGAGGTGGCCATCACTGGCTCGGGCATTACCCTCGACCTCGGCTCCACCGCCCCCACCTTTACCACCCTCACCCTCAACGGCGACGAGACGCACCAGACTGGCAACATCATCCGCGGTACCACCGAGGGTCAACTGGCCACTCTCCTGCCCTTGACCGTCACCAACACCGAGGTCCTCTTCGCCACGCGCGATGCCTTCCTCCGCCGGGCGGAAGATAACACCGTGACAGCCGTCTCAGAAGATAAGATTACCGTCAACAACGGCTCTGTCGGCTTCTTCACCAATCCCAACGTGGGGCTGACGTATGGTCGGTGGGACGGCTTCTACTGCCCCGTCGAGCTCAACAACGGTGCCATCCACGTCAAGTCCACACAAACCGCCGCCTTTGGTCACTCCGCCAAGCCGGGCCTTGCGGTTTCCGTGACGGGCACCTCGGCGGTCAAGACCACCCGCGGCGGCAAGATTACCCTCTTCGGCACGACGACCTTCACCGTGGAAGCCAATGCCACCCTGACGCTCAATGCCAACTTTGCCACCTCTTCGCTTGAGAACAGCAAGCTCGTCATCAACAATAGCGGCACGGTGGTGGTGGATGGCAATAGCGGCCTCACGGGCGAGGTGACCGTCAACGGCGGCACCCTTCAGCTCACTGCCATTCCTCTGACGAATGTCACCAAGCTGACCCTCACGGGCGATGTGAAGCTCATCCTGCCCAAGGATGAGGGCGGCTTCTACCAAATCCTCCCGACCCGTGGTGCGACCTTGGAGAAGACCGGCACCGTCACGGTCTACGCTAGCGATAATACCGAGGCCGCGCTCACCGGCGAGTTCACCTCCACCAACGCCTTCTTCGATAAGTCTGCCTTCCTCGTTTGGAACACTACGAGCGGCGACTGGAACACCACCGAGAGCAATAAGCCTTGGCTCTTAAGCGGTGTCGAGAGTGCCTACACCGCTGGTGCCAAGGCCTACTTCCCCGATGTGGAGAGTGCAGCGACGGTCTCGGTCAACCTCACCGAAGAAGTCGCCTGCGACTTCGTCAACTTCGGCAACGCCGTTGGCACCTACACCTTCTCTGGCTCTCGCCTCAACATCAAGAACCTCCAACTTGGCACCCCCGTCACCTTCTCTAATATAGTGCAAGCAACGAGCGGCACTTTGGTTACAGGTGGAACTTCCACCTTTACCTCCCTCTTCACGCCTTCTATTAGTGTTGTAGACGGAGCCACAATCTCGGTTGAGACCCTCTCCAACACCATCACAACCATTAAAGGCCTCCGCTTCTATCCACGCGTGATGAAGACTGGTGGCGGCGTGTGCAGTCTCGCTGAGATGCGTTTCTATGCCGCCGATGGGACCGAAGTTCCCCTCAAAGCAGCGACTGCTACCGACACTCCGGGTTATACCAGCTCGAATGTCTCTTACCTGTGGGATAACATCGTCAATGGAGGCACCTTGTATAACAACGATATGGTCTGGCAAGTCTCTGCAACAGCCGACATCTTTGCGAATGCTGGCTACTACCTGCAATTCATCTTCAGTTCGGAGCAGCCGATGGTCGCAACCTACAAGTTAGCAAATGGGTTCGCCAGTTATAATAACGCTCCTACCTCTTTCCGTGTCGATGTCACCCCCGATGGCGAATCATGGGTGACTGTAAGCGATGTCACCAATGCCATAACGGCAGGCCAAGGATTTGTTGACTTGTGGTACCAAAGCAATCCCTTCTCGTGCACTGCTAATCCCGCGCCCACGGCGGTGACGGTTTCGGCGGGGGGTGCGTATGGGCTGAAGGGGACGCCGAATGCGGAGATTACCTGCGAGGCGGGGGCGATCTTCAAGGCGGTGTCGGGCGCGGCGCTCCAGTATAACGCGAACTGCACCTTCGTCTATCCCGAGGAGGGGACGGTGACGATTGACCCCACGGCGCTGGGGTTGGCCGATGGGGCCTCGGCGCAGGTGATTGCCAACAGCGGCAAGACCTTTACACACGCCGACCTCGCCCACTTCTCCGCCCCCGAGGGCTACAACCTGGTGCGCGACGCGAACGGCCTGAATGTGGTCAAGCAGTCGACCCTGGCCGGTCCCTACCGCCGCACGCTCACCGGGCGCGCCACCTGGGCCGAGACCGGCTGGACCGCCGACACGGTAGCCGAGGGCGGAACGTGGTCCAGCGCCACCCGTCAGCCCTGCGCCGACATCGAGCTCCTGACCACCGCCGACACGGTCCTCAAGATTACTGAGAGCGTCTCCTTCGGCACGCTGCGCCAGCAGGTCCTCCCCGAGGGCGAGGAGGGCTCGGAGGTCGACCGCTCGGCCTACGCCAACCGTCTGCGGCTGGAGAAGTCCGCCGGCGCAACGGTCGAGGCCGTCACCTACGACCTGAGCGCCTTCGAGGGGCGCGTGACGATCGCCTTCTCCACGGGCTCGGCCACGGTCATCGCCGGCGCCGACACCCGTCTGCGCGAGAGCGGCACCGGTAAGCTCGTCATCGGCGAGGGGATGAAGGTGACGCTCTACGCTGCAAGCTGGGGCGGCACCATCAAGGATAAAGGCGGTACCATCGAATACCGCGCCCCGATGAAGGCCCCACAGGTGCAGTTCAAGTAAGGCACACCGAAAGGCACCGAAAGGCACGCAGGTTTAGCAACCACAAGTCCGAGCATAGCGAGGAGCTATGTCAAAAAGAACACAAAGAGCACAAAGAGGGAGACGCAAAAAAGGGAAATAGGAAGGGGAGGAATGCGGAGGTGCCCGATGGGTGCCTCCGCCTTTGTTTAGGCAGGGGGCGTTTTTTGGGGGGCGGAGGGAAAGGGCCCGGGCATACCCTAAAAAAGGTAGGGCCTACCTCGAGGCGACCTAGGGCCTAGGTCGAGGCGAGGTAGGCCCTAGGTCGATTTGAGGTAGGCGCTAGGGGAGTTATCGACAGGGGCTGTCGATAAGTGGCGGGCGGTGCGACTGAGGGAAGAGCGCGGCAGGGAGAGTGGCTGGGGGACTTGGAGCCAGGCGCTCGCTGTCGCTCGCTGCGCGGCGCAAGCGCCGCGCCACAAAACCGCCAAAAGCAGGAGAAGAACTGGCCTTTCGGTAAGAGTGCCCCGTGGCGGGCGGTGCGGCCTGGCGGAGTAGGCCGCTGCAAAACGTTTACCGACTTGGCCGCCGGGACGGTGGCCTGCAAAACCTGTGGCGCTAACACGCAGCAGAGAAAGTGGCTGGGGGCTTGGGGGCTGGCCCCCAAACGGCCCTGGCAGGGAGGCGCGGCAGCGCATCCCTGCTGCGCGTGCCAGAGCAGCCTTAGCGCAAAGCAATGCCGACGTGCCCGTAGGGCGCGTCGGCCGGGGTGGAGCGCACTGCGCTCCCGAGGGGTGCGGGGGCGAGGAGCCCCTGCAACAACGACGCACGCGCTAACAGCCACCCGCTAACCGCTAACGGCTGCGAGCGAAGCGAGCACACTTGTGGTATACTGGGGACCTATGGATTTGGAGAAGAGACAGCTGATGAAACCGTTGTTGATTGTGATGAGTGCCCCGAGCGGGGCCGGGAAGAGTACGTTGTGCGACATGTTGTTGCAGGACTTCCCGGAGATTACCTATTCGGTCTCGTGCACCACGCGCGCGCCGCGCGGGATGGAAGAGGACGGGGCGGACTACTTCTTCGTGTCGCAGGCGAAGTTCGACCAGTTGGTGGCCGAGGGGAAGCTGCTCGAGCACGCAGTGGTGCACGGGAATTGCTATGGCACGCCGGCCGAGCCGGTGCGCGAAGCCTTTGCCGAGGGGCAGAGCGTGCTGATGGACATTGACGTGGTGGGCGCGGCGGCGGTGCGCGAGACGATTGCCCGGCTGCCGGAGGACGATCCCCTGCGCGCGGGCTTTGTGGATATCTTCATCGAGCCGCCGAGTATGGAAGAGCTGGAGCGGCGGCTTGTCGGACGCGGCGAGGATTCGCCCGAGACGATTGCTCTGCGCTTGCAGAATGCGCAAGGGGAGATGGACCGCGCCGGCGAGTTCCGCTACCGGGTGGTCAATGACGAACTCTCCGTGGCCTACCGCCGCATTCGCGACATCCTCCTGGTGCGCGGCGGAGAGCTGTAAGCGAGGTTTGCGATGACGATGCCCCTGCCCAATGACGCGCAGCCGCCCAAGGTGCTCTTGGGGGTGACCGGCGCGATTGCCTGCTATAAGGTCTGCTCGCTGGTGCGGCTGATGGTCGCGCGCGGTTGGCAGGTGCAGGTGGTGGCCACGGCGCACGCGCTGGACTTCGTGGGGGAGATTACCTGGCGGACGCTCTCGCAGCGGGCGGTCGAGTGCGATGCCTTTGCGCCGAACGCCGATTGGCATCCGCGCCACATTGCCTTGGCCGATTGGTGCGACCTCTTGCTGGTGGTACCGTGTTCGGCCAATACGCTCGCGAAGCTGGCGCACGGTCTGGCCGATAACCTGCTCACTGAGACCGCGCTGGCCTTGCCGCCGGGCAAGCCGATGTGGGTGGCGCCCTCGATGAATACGCGGATGTGGGAGCACGCGGCCACGCAGGCGAATGTCGAGACGCTACGCGCACGGGGGGCGCAGGTGCTCTTGCCCAAGGCCGGGGAGTTGGCGTGCGGCGTGACCGGCGCGGGGCGGCTCCCCGAGCCCGAGGAGTTGATGGCCGCGTTGGCCGAGTGGGAAGGGAGGCGCGCGCGATGAAGTGTGAGATTTGCCACAAGAACGAGGCCGAGACGGTCCTCTTCCGCGACAAACCGGGGAAGGGACGCGAGGAGCTCTACGTCTGCCGCGCCTGTGCCGAGCGCGAGGAGGCCTTTGGGCAAGAGCGCGGCATCCAGGTGGCCGCGATGGAGTTTTCGCCCGATGAGCTGCCGCCGGGCGTCAATCCGGGTCTGCCCCCGGGCGGGGATGATGCCGGCTGGTCGCCCCAGAAGCCGCCGCCGGAAGCGCTCCACGAGTTGGGCAAGATGTTCGGTCAGCTCTCCTCGCTCCTCTCCGATGCGGGGGGCAATCCGGACGAAGCGCGCTGCCCCAAGTGCGGTCAGGCGCTCGAGGAGATCCGCGCCTCGGGGCTGATGGGCTGCCCCAAGTGCTATGAGGTCTTTCGCGAGGCGATTGCGCCGCTCTTGGCCGAACTCAATGACTGCACGGCCTTCGGCGGCACCTTTGGTGTGGCCAAGCAGACGAGCGGCCGGGAGCGGTTGCAGGCGTTGAAGGCCGAGCTGGCCGAGGCGATCAAGCGCGAAGACTACGCCACCGCCAAGCGGTTGAAGGCCGAGTTCGAGGCGCTCAAGCGCTCGCTCGGCGGCGCGGAGGGCGCGCGAGGAGGGGACCATGGCGCTTAAAGACGACCTCAAGCCGATGCCCACCGGGCGCGGACAGATTTGCCTCTGCGCGCAGTTCGCCTTTGTGCGCAACCTGGAGGGGCTGCCCTTCCCGGACCGGATGAGCGATGCCGCCCGGCGGCGGCGCTCAAAAGAGATCATCAAGCGATTGCAAGCGTGCGCACCGACCTTCCTAGACCTGACGCACGAGCTTGAGGCGCTCAACACTCACCTGTCTGTGATGCTGCTCACCGCCCCCGAGAGCCGTCTGCCGGGCTATGCCTTGCTCTTTCTGGCCGAGCCGGAGGGCGTCGAGGCGTCCATTTGGTGCGAAGTGATGGGCGCGAACCATCTGGCCTTCTCGGTCATCGCCAGCGCGCAGCAGCTCTCGCCGGCAGATTACGACCGCCTGGCCGAGCAGTTGCAGCGCTTTGTCGACCAGCTCGAGCCAGTCTTCGGCTTTGCGCGCACCGAGCAGCTGGGCTATCTGACGCGCCAGCTGACGCTCACCGGGTCGGGCTTCCGGCTGCGCGTGTGGCTCCACTTGGCCGGGCTGATGCACTTTGACCACCTGCGCGAGCTGGAAAATGCCGCCAACTTCTCCGAACTGCGCATTGACACGAGCAACGACACCGGCACGCAGACGCCCCCCGGCGCGCTCTGTATCCTCTTCAACGGCCGCTCGCTGCGCTACAACGCCGTGGAGGAGACGCGCACCTTGCAGCGCTTCCTGGGGAGCGTCATCCGCCAGGAGCGCAATGCGCGCGAGCGCTTGCTCGTGGAAGAGCCCTATGTGCTGCTCGACATCGTCAGCCGTCTGCAGGCCACCCTCCGCGTGGCGCTGATGACCACCCCCGATGAGTTGAGCGACTGCCTCTCCGACTTCTACCTAGCCTGGGACTTGGGCGTCATCTCCCCCAAGCACCGCCCCCGAAGCCTCCCCCCGATGATTACTGCGCTGACCTTAGACGACAACCACCTCTCTGAGCCAATCTGCCACGACCTCCTTGAGCGGGTCTACCTGCCCGAGGCCGTGCGTAGCTTCCCGCCCTGGTTCAAGGCCGCCGCCCGCGCGTCCTGGATGCGCAGCAACCTCGACTTCTCCATCTCGCGCGACTTCAAGCGGAGGGCAATGCGATGAGGCGCGCAGTCAAGCTGTTGATGGGGTGCGCGCTGGCGTTTTGCCTGGGTGCCACGGGGTTGGCCGAGAGCGCCATCGAAGGGCTGTCGGCCAAGCAGATCCTCTTGCAGGCGCGGCTGATGTTCCCGCGCGAGCAGCTAACCATTCGCGGGCGGGTGGGCACCGCCGAGCAGCGCGGTCAGCGCGAAAAGCTCTTCCCCTACGCCCTCGACCTCGATTGGAGCGGGGCCGCGCCCCTCGCCCGTTGCCGGCTCTACGGGATGGAGAGCACCGTCCCCCTGCAGGAGGCCGAACTGACGCGCGAAGGGGGCAAGCCCAAGCTCACCCTCATCACCTCCGAGGGGCAGCGCGTGGAGCAGGCCCGCCTGAACACGCCCATTGCCGAGAGCGACCTCACCTGGATGGACCTGGCCTTTGACTACCTGTGGTGGCAGGACCTGCGCACCGTGCCGGAGGAAGAGTGCCGCCAGCGGGAAATTCCGCGGCGCGTGAGCGGGCGCTCGGCAGCGGTTATCGAGGCGCGGCCGCCGGCGCCGATTGCCGGCCTCTCGGCCGTGCGCATTTGGGTGGACGAGGCCACGGGCAACCTGTTGCAGACCGCGCAGCTCGACGAGGCGGGGGAGGTGGCGCGCCTAATGTATGTGCAGAAGATTGGGCGCGAGGAGGGGCGGTGGGTGCCGCGCGAGTTCCGCATCAAACGCACCGGCTCGAGCCGTATCACGCGCCTAACCGTCAGTTCCATCGCTTCCGAGAGCTTCTCGGTGGAGGAGAATGCCCATGACTAACCCGCGCGACCGCCGTATCTTGGTCTTCTCGGACTTCCAGAACCGCGTCATCACCTCGTCGCTAACGCTGCTGTGCTGCATTGCGCTGGGCGTGGGGGTGGTGGTGCTGATGGGGCTGCTGCTGCGCGGACTGGGCTACTTCCTGCACGTGGTCGGGCCGGTGATTGTGGCCTTCTTCCTGAGCTTGCTCACGCGGCCGTGGTACGCGCGGCTGAAGAGTTGGTT
>JBJFFT010000139.1:0-21220 GCA_051891975.1 Candidatus Spyradenecus sp.
TGCCGGGCCACTGGGAATGAGTCCAACACCAGCGCAATAAAGCGGGGCGGCCAGTGGCCGCCCCGCTCTTGTATCCAGCCGGTTCGCTTCCCTTAGAGCGCGAGCATCCGCTCGACGCAGGTGCGGGCATCGGGAACAATCGCGTCGGGCACCCGGACCAGACACTCCTCGGGCCAGGTGGTGAGGAGCTCGAGGAGTTGCTCGGGCGAGGTGCGGTCCATATCGCCGCAGACGATGGGGCGCAGGGGGTGGATGGCCTTGCCGGGGAAGTCGCGCGCCAGGCGCTCGACGAGGTGCTGCTCGGTGCCGACCAGGAAGGTCTCGCCCTCGTCACTGCGCCGGACGGCATCGATGATGGCGCGGGTCGAGCCGGTCTGGTCGGCGAGCGCGGCAACGGGGGAGGGGGCCTCGGGGTGGATGACCAGCCGCGCACCGGGGTGCTGCGCCCGGGCGGTGGAGACGTCCTGGATGGTGTAGCCGGCGTGGATGGGGCAGCAGCCATCCCAGGCGATGAGGCGCGCGGTTCGGATTTGGTCTGCCGTCAGGCCGCCCAGTTCCAGCCCCCGCCGCCAGATGCCCACGGCCGAGGGCGGGTAGCCGAGTTCGCGCAGGATGTTGGTGCACAGGTGCTGATCCGGGGCGAAGAAGAGGCGCTTGCCTTGGTCGAGGAAGTGCTTGACCACGCGCCGCCCGTTTCCGGAGGTGCAGGCCGCGCCGCCGTGGCGCCCGCAGAAGGCCTTGACTTCGGCCGAAGAGTTGACGTAGACCACTGGCACCAAGGGCTCGCCGGCGACCTCGGAGAGGGCTTGCCAGGCGGCCTCGAGGGCGGGTTCGGTGGCCATATCGGCCATCGGGCAGCCGGCCGCCGGGTCGGGCAACCACACGCTGCGGCCGCAGCTTCGGCCATCCTCGGCGCGGGAGAGAATGTCGGCCGTCTCGGCCATAAAGCGAACGCCGCAGAAGACGATGCGCTCGGCCTTGGACTCCGCGGCCAGACGCGAGAGCTCCAGGGAGTCGCCGACGGCATCGCAGCAGGCGACAATCTCCGAGCGTTGGTAGTGGTGGCCCAGGATGAGCAGCCGATCGCCCCAGGCTTCTCGGCACTGACGGATCTCATCGGTGATCATTGCGCGCTCCTTTCCGGTTTACAGCTGCACGACTTCCGCCAGGCGCGTGCCCTGTGGGGTGTGCGTCAGGCGGAGGCAAAGGGGATGGTGAAGTTCGCGATCAAGGACGCGCCGGGCGCGCTCGGGCCACTCGATGAGCAGCCGCGCGCCGGCTTCAAGCGCGTCTTCCAGCCCAAGGTCGTAGACGCCTTCGGGCGTTGCCAGGCGGTAAAGGTCGTAGTGGACCAGCTTGCCGCCTTGCGGGAGGGGATATTCGTTGGCGAGGGTGAAGGTGGGGCTCGTCACCATCCGCGCCACGCCAAAGCACTTGGCGAGGGCTTGGACGAAGGTAGTCTTGCCGGCCCCGAGGTCCCCTTCCAGGAGGAGGGCCTTCCCGGGCGTGAGCAAGGGCGCTAGACTGGCGGCCAGGGCCGCCGTGTCGCCCAAGGTCTTGAGCTCGCGCGCCGGGAACACCATCTTACATCACGCGCTCGACGGTCAACTCGGGGTCGACTTCTTCGCGCAAGACGCGCTCGATGCCGCTCTTGAGGGTCATCATCGCGTGCGGGCAGCAGCCACAGGCCCCGCGCAGACGCAGGTTGACGACCTTGCCTTCGATGCTGACGACCTCCAGGTCGCCGCCGTCGGCCTGCAACATCCCGCGGAGTTCTTCGAGTTTGGCGCGAATACGATCATTGAGTTCGGTCATAGTACAGTCTTCCTTTCGGGGCAACAGTGTATCAAAAGTCGGGCGCGTGCGCGTTTAGGCCTCCGCGCCAAGATAGACCTTCAGGCGGCGGAGGAAGGCACGGTCGAGCCGCTCGGCCATCCAATCGGCTCCGGCGCATTGCTCAAAGGCAACCATCTCGCTGGGCACAATCGCCGAGCGCAAGCCGATGCGCACGGCCGAGCGCACGCTCACGCCACAAGCCACCAACGCGCGGCAGTCGCGGATCGGCACGGCCAGGGCCACCACCGCCGCCTGCAACGTCTCGGGCGCAAGGCCGACGGCCAGCGGCGAGGGGTCGAAGATTGAGAGCACCTCCCCGGGCAACTCGGCCGCGAGCTCGGCGACAATATCCGGGCGCAACCGCGTGACTACGGCCACGCGCACCCCAGCGGCGGCCAGCGGGCGAAACATTGCGCGGATGGTGGCCTGGGCCTGCTGGGCGCGTTGCTGCAAGAGGGCGCTGTAGGTGGCTGCCAGGCGCCGCTCCACGTGGGCCTGGTCGAGCGACGGCGGCAACAGGGCCGCCAGCGCCTCGCCAAAGGGCTTGCCGTAGATCTGGCGGACAAAGCGGTAGGGATCGCCCGCAGCCAGACCATACTTCCTCAGGCGCTCATCGAGCGTCTCGGCCGAGAGGGAGAAGCCATCGAGCAGAAGCGGATCGAGCTCAACGACCAGCGCGCGGGCCGACGAGAGTGGGTCAGACTTGGCCATTGGGGACCTCCTGCGGGGTGGGGGAGGCCCCAAAGCGCATCGAGAGCGTCTTGGAGACCCCCTTCTCCGGCATCGTCACGCCATAGACGATGTCCGACCCGGCGATGGTGTGCTGGTTGTGGGTGATGATAAGGAACTGGGAGTGGACAAGGAAGTCCTTGAGCGCCTCGACGAAGCGGCCGATGTTGGAGTCGTCGAGGGCGGCATCGAGCTCGTCGAGCAGACAGAAGGGGGCGGGCTTGATGAGGAAGATGGCGAAGAGGAGCGAGACGGCGGTCATCGTGCGCTCGCCGCCGGAGAGCAGCGAGATGGTCTGCGGCCGTTTGCCCGGGGGCCGCGCGATGATGTCGATGCCGCACTCGAGGGGGTCCTCGGTGTTATCCAGGAGGACGAGCTTGGCCTCGCCGCCGTGGAAGAGGCGCTTGAACATCTGCTCGAAGTTGGCGTTGGCGCGGTTGAAGGTGTCGCGGAAGCGCTTGCCGGAGGTGTCGTTGATGGTCTTGATCAGGGCCATCAACTCATCGCGCGAGCGCGTCAGGTCGTCGGCCTGCGCCTGATAGAAGGCGTGGCGCTCCTCCAGCTGCTTGTATTCGTCGATGGCCAGGAGGTTGACCGGCCCCAGCCGCTCGAGCTCTTCGCGGATGTCGGCCATCCGCGCCTCCAGCCACGCGTCGTCGGGCGCTTCGCCCTCGGGCCACTCGGCGCAGGGCTCGGCCTGCAAGGTCTCGGGCTGGGTGCCGTAATCGTTGGTCAGGCGCGCCATCAAGGCGGCGTGGCGCTCGCGTCCCTCGGCCATCGCCACCTCGGCCTTGGTCTTGGCCTCCTGCGCTTCGAGCAGGGTCTTGCGGGCGGCGGCGGTCTCCTGCTCCAACCGCTCGCGCATCTCGGCCAAGGCTTGACGCTCCTGCCGCGCGCTCTCAATCTGCCCTTGCAGCGCTTGCGTCTCCTCGTCGAGCGAGGCGAGGGAGGCGAGCAACTGCTCGCTCTCGCGCTGCAACCGCGCAATGTTCTCGGTGCACGATTGGATGCTCCGCTCGCGCTGGGCCACCGTCTGCTCCAACTCCCGCAACCGCGCCTCGCGGTCACGCTGCTGCGCCAGGAGATGCTCACACTTCTGGTTGAAGCCGGCCATCTTGAAGCGCGCCTCGCTCAACCGGGCCGAGGCCGTCTCGTAGGCCCCTTCCAACGCCGTCAGCCGCTCGGTGGCCTCGGCGCTCTCCTGCGTCCGTGCCGCGCGCACCTCGGCCAACTGGGCCAACCCTTGCCGGGCGGCCTCCCGCTCGTCGCTCTCGTGCGTCTGATCGGCCTCCACCTCCGCCAACGCCCGCTCGGCCTCCTGGGCACGCGCGGCGGCCTGGCGCTCATCGCGCGTGGCGGCGGCCAGGGCGCCGGCGGCTTGGTCGGCCTGCCGTTGCGCCTTTTCCAGAACGCGCTGGGTGTCGCGCAGCTTGGCGGTCATTGCCTCCAACCGCGCCTGCGTCTCGGCCAAGGTGGCCTCCTCGGCAGCCATTTCCTCCTCCAAGGCCGCGACCCGTTCGGCAATCTCATCGCACACCACCTTGCGGGCCACCGGGTCGGCCGCGTTGCCCGCCGCCAACCGCTCCCCATCGCCCGCGCGCCAAAGCATCTCCCCCTGGCGCGTCACAAAGGCCCGCACCCCCTCCGGCCAGACCGCCGGCACCGCCTCCAAATCCTCAACCACCCCCATCGCCCCCAAGAGCCGCGCGCAGACCCCCTCGAAGCCCGGCTTGGCCTGCACCGCCTCGGCCAGGGACCCCGGCAGGGCCGCCCCCGCCTCCGCCTCGGCCACCAAGAGTTGCAGCGCCGCCTCCGGGCAGAGCGTCTGCGCCCGAGCCAGCAGCCGCCGGGCCACCTCACCCGACCGCACCACCAGCGCGCGCGACCACGGGGCCAACGCCGCCTCTGCCGCCCGCCGCGCCTCGGGGGCAATCTCCAGCGCCTCGGCCAGCAGACCCAAGACCTCCCCCGGCGCCACGCCGAAGGGATTATCGGGAGCCAGGACGCGCAGGGCGCCATCGGGGGCCTCCCCCGGCGCCGGCTTGAGCAGCAGCTCGCGCTGGGCCTCCAAGGCCGCCTTCTGCCGCCGACGCTCCTCCTGGCGCGCTTGGGCCTGGGCTCGGTCGTCAGCCACAAACGAGCGGTCTTCATCGAGGGTAATCACGGCCTCGCGCGCCTCCTCGGCCGTCTCGCGATGGGCCTGCACCTCGCCCTCGGCCGCCGCCTTGGCCTCCTGACGCTCGGCCAGGAGGCGCTTGGCCTCGGCTGCCTCGGCCGCCAACCGTTCGCGCCGCAGGAGCTGCGCCTCGCGGTCGGCCTCCACCTTGGAGAGGCGCTGCTGCCAGAGCAGTTGCTGACGGTCGCACTGGGCCAACGCTTCGCGCGCCTGTTGCAGGGCGCGGCGCGTGGCCTCCAGCGTCTGACGCTGGTCGTCGTAGTCGGCCTGGGCATCCTCGAGCAGGGCCTGGAGCGCCTCGCGCTCGTCATCAAACTGCGCCAGGTCGGGACCCGCCTCGGGGTCGGCCTGGGCCTTCTCAATCTGCTCGCGGGCGACGGCGGCCTCGCGCTCGAGCCCCTCGGCCCAGCGGCGGTACTCCTCCACGCGCACCTCATTGGTCTGGATAATCTCGAGGGCCCGGGCGTGCCGCGCCGAGCTGGCCGCCGCCTGCTCCATCAATCGCGCGATACGCTCCTCGCCGGCGTGGATGCGCTCGTTGGCCGAGGCAATCGCCCGCGCCCCGGCCTCCGCTTCGTCCTGGATGGAGAGGATGCGCCCGGCCGCTTGGGCCACGGCCATCCCCGCCTCGGCAATCGCCGCCTCTAACGCGCGCGCGCGTTTCTTAGAGAGGAAGAGGTCGAGCCCGCGCAGCTCGGTCCGCAACGTCCGCGCCCGCTCGGCCTTCTCGGCCTGACGCTGCAAGAGGGTGCTCTGGCGCTTGAGCTCGCGCAGGATGTCCGTCAGGCGCGTGAGGTTCTCCTCGGTCTGGGCGATCTTGCGCAGGGCCTCCTTGCGGTCGGCCTTGAACTTCGTCACTCCGGCCGCCTCCTCAAAGACCGCCCGGCGGTCCTCGGGCCGCGAGGAGAGGATCGCGTCAATCTGCCCCTGGGCCATCACCGAGTAGGAGGTCGTCCCCACGCCCGTGCCCATAAAGAGCCGCTGGATGTCCTTCAAGCGGCAAGGGGTCTTGTTGAGGAAGTAGGTATTTGTGCCCGAACGGTCCGCCCGGCGCGTAATCGAGACCTCGCTGTAGGCCGTCCCGAGGGCCGCCTCGCAGTCGGCAAAGTGCAGCGTCACCTCCACCATCCCCAGCGGCTTGCGCGTGTCGGTGCCATTGAAGATGAGGTCCTGCATCTTCCCGCAGCGCAACGCACTCGGCCGCTGCTCGCCCAATACCCAGCGAATGGCATCCGAGACGTTGCTCTTTCCGCACCCATTCGGTCCGACAATAGCAATCATCCCCGGCTCGAAGGTCAGTCGGGTCTTATCGGCAAAACTCTTGAAGCCCTGAATCTCAAGCGCTTTGAGGTACATCGCCGCGCAGTATACCATATTCCCACCGCCGCGCGCGGCCTTTTCCCCGTCCCTCCGCCTTGGGCCCTTTTCGCCCCCGGGATACCCCCTTTTGAGGTAGGGCCTACCTCGACTCGACCTAGGGCCTACCTCACCTCGACCTAGGCCCTACCTCGAAGTGGGGTAGGCCCGACCCCGATTCACCCCCCGTCCTCATCCACTCGTCCACGGCACGCAAACTTCATCAAAACTTGCTTTCGCGAGAGGAGTGTGCTATACTTTGCGCAACTTTATTCGGCCTCTAGCTCAGTTGGTAGAGCACGGCACTTTTAATGCTGGGGTCGCGGGTCCGAGCCCCGCGAGGCCGACCATTCCCTAAGGTTGCCAGTATAGCTCAGTTGGTAGAGCTACTGATTTGTAATCAGTGGGTCGGGGGTTCGAGTCCCTCTGCTGGCTCCAAGGTGTACAAGAAGCGAAAACAAGCCGAAGGCGGTTGCCTTCGGCTTGTTTGTCGTGGGTGAGGGGTGAGGGGTTAGAAGGTGTAGCGGAACTCGACGGTGAAGGTCGAGGAGATGTCTTGCCGGAGTGGCTCGGGGAAGTAGTTGCCGCGATAGAGGAGCGCCACATACGCGCCAAACTCGAGGCCCTTGAGGCGTTCGTCACCGAGAAAGGCGGCCATATCGGTGTTCCAGGCCAGCTGCATTAGGAGCCCGCGCATCGGCCCGGAGTGGCCGTAGCCATCCCGTTCGCGCGCCAAGGCCAGGAGCGGGCCGAACTCGAGGTCCAGCGTATGCCGCTGTGCCTCCGCCGCGAGCCCCAAGGCCAGGTGGGGGTAGAGCAGGTTGGTGTGGTCGAGGTTGGGGTAGAGGCTCGAGACGACATCGCCTAGGTTGGCTGCGCGGTTGAAGACCGCGTGCCAGGCGTGGCGGCCGCGCGCCCCATCGGTGTCGCCTGTCAGCCCGTAAATCCCCGCCTTGGCCACCGGGTTCCAGGGGGTCTGCTGCCAGGCGTAGGCGAGCGAGGCGTAGCCCATTCCCGCGAGCAGGTGGTCGTCGCCCAACTGAATGGCGGCCTCCACTTCGCCCGAGAGCGTTTCGGAGAAACGCGGGAGGAGGCGCACGCCGAAGGTGTAGGTGTTGAACTGGCGCGGGTGCTTGGCTTCGCGTGCCAGGGCCGAGGAGTAGCGGCCATCCTCCTGCTTCCAGATGGCATAGCTCTCCCAGGGCAGATGCTTGTTGGAGCGGTCGCGCCAGTAGAGGATGCCGCCCAGTTCGCGGTGGTTCGAGCCGGAGTAATCGTAGGGCGAACGGGGCGAGCGCGCGCCGCGCGGGTTGTGCTGGTCGCCCCAGGTCGGCAACCAATCGTAATGGGCGATGGTGAGGCCAATCACCTCCAGCTGCCGCGTCCGGCGCTCGTCGAAGTTCAGCGTCACGCGCACCGCGTCGAAGAAGTCCGAGCGCGACCCATCGACTGGCGTGCCCTCCGAGATGAGTCGGCTGGAGGCGAAGTCGCACAACCCCTGGCGCCCGACCTTGACATCAATCCAGTCGGCCAACCCCTCATAGCGCACCCAGAGTTGGTCCACGAAAAGCTGGTCCGGGAAGCGCCGTCGCCCCTTCATCTTCTCCCGGAAGAAGTAGTGGCGGAACTCGTTGCCCAGTTGCAGATGCGCCGTCAACTGCCGGTACTGCAATTGCCCCCACAGCCGCGTCCGTACCCGTAGAAAGCCCTCTGAAGCATCCTCTCCGCCCCGATCGCCATCGTAGGTCCCCAGCCGATTATAATATTCATACCGCGCGCGCAACGAGCCGCCCCACGTAAAGATCTCCGACTTCTCCGGCGGCGCATTCTCCTGTGCCCGAACAATACCAACAGCAACCAAGCAAATCGACGCGGCAACCAGCCGCGCGATGGCCAACAGGGGGGAACATTTCATACTTACGCAAACCTTTTTCTTTTCACGCAACGCTCTGACTGACCCGCCGCGCGCCCACAGTCTACCACAACCTTTTGCGTTTTGCCGCTATCCATCGGATATTCTGTGTGGTAGACGGCAGTGTCTTTGCTATACTGCGCGCGTCCAATGCATTAAAGAAAGGATGAGACAATGCGGATGAGTTGGTTCGGCGTGAGCGTGGTGGGGGCGCTGTGGGCGCTTCCGGGGTTCTTGGGTGCGCGAGCGGTGACGGCGGATGAGGCCGTTGCGGCGGCTGTCGCGTGGAGTGCGGGCAATACGCATTTGGTCGAGGCGGGGACGGGCAGCGTGGGCACGCCTGAGGCGGTTGCCGACGCGGCCGGGCGGGTGCTTTTCTATCTGGTGCCGGCGGCGAATGGGGAGCAAACCCTGGCAGTGGCTGGGGAGACGCGCCTGGAGCCCATCCTGGCGGTCTTTTCGGGCACGGGAACGGCGGGAGGTGCGGCGATGGTCGACATCCTGCGCGCTGATGCGGCCGGGCGCTTAGCAGCGTTGGAGACGGAGACGACACCGTTGCTCAAGGCGGCTATGGCCACCGAGGCCCTCTTGCCCGAGGAAGCGCGGTGGGCGGCACTCTTGGGGGCGCGCGCGACCGACGGTCCTACGCTCAAGGCAGCGACCTTTAATGTCTTGCCGAACCAGAAGGTCATTCACTTGAAGGGATGGGCGCGCGAGCAGTTGACGCACTGGAATCAGCAGGGAGAGAACCGCTATCTAAAGCCGGAGGAGAAGGTCCCGGTAGAGCCTCCGGCGGCCGAGGAGGAGGATCCGAAGGCTGGGCGGGTCTACAACTACTACACGCCCGACGGCTATCCGTGCGGGTGCGTGGCGACGGCCGGCGCGTCGGTGCTAGAGTTCTTTCAGGTGTCCGGCGGCCCTACGGGGATTACGAAGCTGTGTAAGTATAACTATAACGACGCCTATTACACAACTTTGGGTGGCGATTACGATTGGTCCATCCTGCCACAGTGGGCCATCAGCCAGACAACGTTAACCGAGGCGCAGCGCGAACTCCTCGGGCGCGTCACCTTTGATTTGGGCGTTTTTCTGGGAATGGACTACACGCCGGCAGCTTCTGCTTCGACGACTGGAGACTTGGCATCCATCTTCCGTACCCACTACGGCCTAGGCTCGGCGCGCTCGGCGGGGAATATGGAGGCCGAAGACTACGAAGCGCTCATCTATGCACAGTTGTGGTTGGGGCGGCCGGTTATTCTCTCCATCGATGGTTCGGCTGGCGGGCACGCGGTGGTGGCCACTGGCTACGCCGAGGATAATTCGTCGGTCCCCTATACGCACATCTTTATGGGCTATGGCGGGGATGGCAATGGTTGGTTTGCGTTGCCGACCATCGGCACGAAGTTCAATGATGTCAAGGGCGTGGTGACGATGCTTGGCGCGGCCGATGAGCCGACGGTGCCTATTTATGGCCGTGTGAAGACGGCCTCCGGCGCGCCGGCAGCCTTTGTGCCGGTGGAGGCCTGCGGCCGCTTGACGTGCACCTCTATTCTCGGCACCTTCGCCCTGGGGGTGCGGGCAGACGAACTCCCAAGGCCTTACACTTCTCTGACGGTGAAGGTGGCCGGGGCGGATTATCAGGTTCTTTGTGGCGACCTACGCGAGGTGGCCGATAGCGGTGCCTACACCTTGGCCGCTAACCTTCCGGCGAAGTTGGAGGTCTCCCTGCCGGCTTCGGCCACTCCCTTGACGGTTAGTTCCCTGCCGGCGGGGGCCAAGACCTCGGCCAATCGCTTGGGCAAGCCCCTCTTAATGCTCTCGGGTAATGCCACTTCGGAGGCGGCTGCAACCCTCCGCAAGGCGCTCTTCGAGGAGGCTGCGCGGGTGAATAGCCAGGTGGTGCTCTGCCTCAGCAACGAGGGCGCGGGCTTTGCGTGGTTCGATGAGCCGGAGCCAACGCTGCGTCTCTACGACCCGCGCCTGTTTAACGCCACTGAGAACTTCGTGTTCAATCAGCCGGCCCAACTGGTTTCTGGCTCGACGGCAACTGCCGTGGCCGACTTGCTTGCCGGCGCTGCGGTAGTCACCGGGCAGAGTTGCCCGGCCTATGTGCCCTATGCGTGGTTCCGGCAACACTTTGGCGCGTACCCCGAGAGCGCCACCGCTGCGCAAACCTTGGCCGATGCCGATAGTGATGGCGATGGCTTTACCAATGCGCAGGAGTATGTCTTGGGAACTGACCCCAACGACCGCGAGAGTCACTTCCACTTTGGACCCTTCCGCGAACAGGCCGATGGCTCGCTTAGGCCCGATTATGAGCAGGTCTCCGGGCGAAAGTACACCCTTCAGGGCAAGGCCTCGCTCGCCGACGACTGGGCTGAGCCCGATGCCGCTAGCCGCTTTTTCCGCGTGCAGATTGCGCTGCCGTAAACAAGGAGCTCGCTGTGCGAGCCCCTATCGTCGTCGGGGACAGGTGTGTGCACTGTGAGTCTTACAGGTCGCCCACATCCACCTCGATGTCGTCCTGGGTCATCGGCTTGGTTTGCTTGCCACAGGTATTCATCACGGGGACGGATTTGGGGGCGAAGGCGTAGTGGCCGCCCTTGGAGTTGGTGGCGTCGGCAATCTCCTCCAGGCGCTGACGCTCGGTGAAGGTTAGGCGTGTGGTGCAGAAGGGCGGAAGGAGGGGAACGCCGTTGGGGGTCTTGGCATAGGTTTGGCCCTGCTTCTCGAGGAGGAGGATGCCGCCGGTGCGGCCGCCGTCGCCACCGTCACCGCCATTGTCGCCGATGAGGATCTCGATGGGAACGCTCTGGTCGGCGCGCAGGGTAAACCAGTCGCCGTAGGTGAGTGGGGTGTTCTCGTAGCCGGCGAGCTTGTGGGCACCGGTGACGGCCGGGTCCTTGAGCGTCCAGCCGCTCTTGATGGAGGTCTGGGCACCGACCTTGGCGTTGCGCGTATCCCAGGCGAACTCGAAGACAACCTTGCCGTTGACGCGCACGACCATCACATCGTCGTAAAGCCCGGCCAGACGGTAGGTGCCGGAGGCTTCGGGCTGGAGTTGGCCGCGGTAGACCGCCGCCCAAGGCGAGCCCTTCTTGACCTGCTTATCGACCTTGAAGGTCTCCGGACCGATGGCGGACTTGACGCGCGGGAGGACGATGTGGGAGAGGTAGACGCGCTGGGGCACCACATAGAAGGGCGCGAAGGACTCCTTGGTGAAGCCGGTGGTGGTGATGTGGTTGACGTCCTTGAAGAACTGGCCGAAGCGGTTCTTGGCGAGCTCGGGGCGCGGTTGACCCTGCGCGTTGCGCGAGAGGTCGATGAACATCCCCACCATATCGCCGGCCAGGCGGGTGCCACCGCCAATGCCGCCGCCGCCCGAACCGCGCGTCGGAATGCCCACCATTTTGACGACCGAAGCGGTCAACTGCACCGGCGGCGTGGCGGAGATCGGCTCCTGGGTCACTTCGCCAATGGCCGGAGAGGGAACGTCGGTGACGAAGTCGTCGATGATATCGGTCTCCACATCGAGCTCTTCTGGGGGCGGGGGCTCGACCTCGTCGAGCTGTTCGCTCTGCGTCGGCTCGATCACCTCGACCTCCACCGCCGGCGGCGGCACACTCTTCCCGCCAATCGAGACCGAGCACATAATCGCGCAGACCAGCAAGGGGAAGGTGATGCCCAGCAGCGGTGCCCACTGGCGCTGCAACTCCTTCATCGCCTCCTTGTGGGCCAACGTCTCGCGCGGCTGGGTCAACCCACGGAACATATCGGCCAAGCGGCGGAAGTAGCCGCGCTCCTCCTGCTCAAAGAGTTTAAGGACCTCATCCTGTTGGGGCACCAAATCGGTTGTCTCGTCCATACTAACCTCCTAATTAGGGTTCGCTAATAGCATAACTCACTTTCCCCGAAAAAAGCAAGCCCCGTCGCGCATTTTATGCGCGCCTCCTCCTCCCCAAGGCCAACCCTCTACCGCGCCTTTCCCTGGCCATACCGTGCCCCCAGTTCGCCCTCGTCCCTTCTTTTCTCGCTTTCGCCCCGAGGCGAATAATTAAGAGGGGGACTTAATCGTTGGTCTCGGGCGGGGGGATAATCGGTGCCCAGGCCTTTTACATTTTTATCCGCCCCTACCTCGGGTCGAGGTAGGGCCTAGGTCGAGGTGAGGTAGGGCCTAGGTCACCTTGAGGTAGGGCCTAACGCGCGCGTGAGCGGGCGCGCGTGCGCGTAGGGGTAGAAAGGGATATTTGTTGGTCTCTGGCAGGGTCGCGCGGGCTGTGGTATACTACGCGGCGTTAGAGATTGCGCTGTAAGGAGCGTTGAGAGATGATGCAAGCAACCCCGAAGGCTTCGCGGCTGACCATTGCGTTGGTCGGCCGGGCGAATGTCGGTAAGTCCACGCTGCTCAACCGGATTGCCGGGCAGGACGTGGCGATTGTCTCCCCAGTGGCGGGGACGACGACGGATGTGGTGGAAAAGGCGATGGAGCTCTTGCCCTTCGGCCCGATCCTTTGGCTCGATACCGGCGGCTGGAACGACCGCTCCTTCCTCGGGTCGGCCCGCAAGGCGCGGACCGAGGCGGCCATCGCGCGCGCGGATTTGGTCTTTGGCGTGGTGGCCGATGATGGTCAGGCGCCGGATCCCGACCTCTTGGCCCTGGCGCAGAAGCGCGAGAAGCCGCTCCTCATTCTCGTGACGCAGTGCGACCGTTGCCCGCCCTCGGAGGCCTTTTTGCAGACCTGGGCGGCCGTCGGCGCGCAGGTGGTGCGCGTGGAGGGGAGCCGGAGCGACTTCCTGAACACCCTCAAGCCGGCGATGACCAAGCTCCTGCCGCGCCACTTCGTCTCCCCGCCCGAGCCGCTCGATGGCATCGTGCCGCCCGGGGGCACGGTCCTGCAGATTATCCCCATCGATTCGCAGGCGCCGAAGGGGCGCATCATCCTGCCGCAAGTCAACGTCCTGCGCAACGCGCTCGACCGCGACTACTTCTCGGTGGTCGTGACGGAGAACCGCATTCGCGAGGCCGTTGAGCGCTTCCGCCCCGACCTAGCCATCTGCGATTCGCAGGTGGTCCGCCGGATGATTGACGAGCTGCCGAGCGACCTCCCGGCCACCACCTATTCGATCCTGATGGCGCGCCTCAAGGGCGACCTCCCGGCCCTGGCCGCCGGTGCCGCCGCCATCCGCCGCCTCCAGGATGGCGACCGCATTCTCATCGGCGAAGCCTGCACCCACCACGCTGCCGAGGACGATATCGGCCGTGTCAAAATCCCCCGTTGGATCCGCGAGAAAACCGGCAAGGAACTCACCTTCGAGGTCGTCTCCGGCAAAGACTTCCCCAAGGAGCTCTCCCAATACGCCTTGGTCATCCACTGCGGCGGGTGCATGATCAACCGCGCCTTTATGCTCTGGCGGATGGACCAAGCCAAAGCCGCCGGCGTCCCCATCACCAACTACGGCGTGGCCATCTCCGAAACCCAAGGCGTCCTCGACCGCGTCCTCCAACCCTTCGGCATTACGCTGTAAGCAGCCTTCCCCGCCGCCCCGCAGGCGCGTGACGCATTGCGCTTCGCCTTAAGTCCATTGCTTGAAGATGGGGTCGAGGTGGCGGGTGCGGAGGGCGGCGATGACCTCGGCGGCGGAGCGGGTGTCGGCCAGGGAGAACTGGGCGGTCTGGTCGGTGGGGTGGGCGTAGCCGCCGGGGGTGACGTGGCTACCGGCGCTGAGGGTGTCGGCGCAGAGTTCGGCCATTCGGTCTCGGAAGGCGGGGGCTTCGCGGGTGGAGAGGGTGATGCTGGCCTCGGGGAAGGCGATGCGAAAGGCGAGCATCAGGCGCTCGAGGCTCTCGTCATCGACCGGCGCGGCGGGGACGAAGCCGCCATCGACCGGGCGGATGCGTGGGAAGGCGAACTGGATGCGCGCTTGCCAACAGCTTTTCATCAGACTGCGGGCGTGGGCGGCGAGGGCTTCGGCCTCGCTATGCCAATCGCGCAGGCCCATCAGGAAGGCGAGGCCGAGGGTGCGGAAGCCGGCGCGCCCGGCGCGGAGTTGGGTGCCCAGGCGCCAGGCGAAGTCGTGCTTGGGGCCGACGGGGTGGAGCGTGGGGTAGAGGGTGCTGTCGTAGGTCTCCTGGAAGCAGGTGAGGCCTTGGTAGCCGGCGGCGAAGAGGGCGCGGTAGGCCTCTTCGCTCTGCGGGGCGACCTCGAGGGAGAGGCTCTCGAAGCGGTCGCCCAAGAGCGCGGGGAGGGCGCAGAGGTAGTCGAGCGTGACGTGGCGGGGGGTCTCGCCGGCGACGATGAGGAGCGAGCGGATGCCGGTGGCGGCGATGGCCTCGCCCTCGCGGCGGATTTCCTCGGGCGAGAGGGTGACGCGCGGGAGGGTGTGGTGGCGGCTGGAGAAGTCGCAGTAGCGGCAGGCGTTGATGCAGCGGTTGGAGACGTAGAGCGGGGCGAAGAGGGCGACGGTGCGGCCGAAGCGGGCCAGGCGCACGCGGCGAGCCTCGGCGCGCAGGTCCGCGAGCGGCCACCGGAGGAGGTCGGAGAGGGCGGGGGTCATATCAGGCGAAGGTTTCGAGGGGAGAGGTGGGCTCGGGCAGACCGGCCACGGGCGGCTGGGCTTCCAGGGCGAGGGTGGCGGCATCGATGGCCAGACGGAAGGCGCGGGCCATCGCTACGGGGTCACGCGCGGCGGCCACGGCGGTGTTGATGAGTAGGGCATCGGCCCCGAGCTCGATGGCCTCGGCCGCTTGCGAAGGAAGGCCCAGCCCAGCATCGACCACGACCGGGAGGGTGGCCTGCTCGATGAGGATGGCGAGCATCTCGCGCGTCTGGAGGCCGCGGTTCGAGCCGATGGGGGCACCTAGGGGCATCAGCGCGGCGGCCCCGGCGGCTTCCAGGCGCTTGGCGAGGACCGGGTCGGCCGGCATATAGGGCAGGACGGTGAAGCCCTCGCGGACGAGCGCCTCGGTGGCGCGGAGGGTCTCAACGGGGTCGGGCAAGAGCCAGCGGGCATCGGGGTGGATTTCAAGCTTGATCCAGGTGCATCCGGCGGCCTTGGCCAGGTGGGCCAGGCGGAGGGCCTCCTCGGCATTGCGCGCGCCGGAGGTGTTGAGCAGGAGACGGGCGCCGGAGGCCTGGATGGCGCGCAGAATGGCATCGGAGGCCGGCGCAGCGGCATCCACGCGGGTGAGGGCGGCGGTGACGAGCTGGCACTCGGCGGCACGGAACGTGGCCGCGCAGACTTCGCCCGAGGCGAACTTGCCGGTGCCGAGGAAGAGGCGGTTGGTGAAGGGCTGACCGCCGATGACGAGGGGAGAGAGAACACTCACGGTTGGACTCCTAGAAGTAGGGCGATGACGGTGTTGGCCTGGAGCGCGGCGACGATGCCGACGCGCGGGGAGGCCGGTGGACAGGTGGCCGAGGCGGCGGTGGAGGCATCGCCGGCCAGGTAGAGGGTGGGCCCGAGCCGCCGGAGGGCAATGGCCCCGGAGCGGCCCCAGCCGGCCATCCCCGAGGCGCAGACCAATGGTTTGCCCGTGGGCAGGAGCGCGCGGAGGAAGGCGGCTTTGGATTCGGGGTTGTCGAAGGCCTCGACGATGACCTCGCAGTCGGCGAAGACGGGGGCGAAGTCGGGCTCGGCGAGGCGTTGGGCGCGGGTTTGCAGGTCGAGCGCCGGGGCGATGCGTAGGAGGTTCGTGCGCAGGGCCGCGACCTTTGGCAACCCCAGTTGGTCGCGGAAGTAGAACTGGCGGTTGAGGTTGCTCTCGCTGACCACGTCGAAGTCCACCACGGTCAGGTGGCCGACCCCGGCGCGCGTGAGGTGCATCGCGATGTTCGAGCCCAGACCGCCCGCCCCGGCAATGCCGACGCGCGCAGCGCCCAGCCGCTGGGCCTCTTGGGGGGTAAGCAGAGGATTGGGAGTCATCGTGCCTCCTGGTAATGCTTGGGGGTGCCGGGGGTGTGCCAGGCCACGGTGCAGCCGGCCAGGCGAATGCGCGCTTCAAGGCAGCCGCGGCACTTGAGGGGGTCTTCGCCAATGCAGGGCTTGTTCTCGTAGAGCTGGTAGTCGGCGCGGTAGAGGCGGTCGGTGATATTGGGCATCACCACGTTCGCGCCGGCCCGCAGACCGCGCTCGCGGCCGTCATCCTGCAAGGCTTGGAGGGCGGTGGCGGCGGCGATGTTGCAGGTGGGCAGGAGGAGGCGCGCGGCGGCAATCATCCGCAGCCCCAACCCCAGCTGGCGCGCGCGAAAGCTCGGCGTGAGTTCGGTGCCCTGGCCGAGCGGGGCGGCGTGGTGGGGGAGCCAGGGGCCCATCCCGATCATATCGACCTCCTCGCGGCGGAAGAAGAGAAGGTCATCGGCCAACTGCTCGAGCGTCTGGCCGGGCAGGCCAATCATCACCCCGGTGCCGACCTGGTAGCCGAGCGCGCGCAGGGTGCGCAGGCAGTCGAGCCGGCGGGTGAAGGCGTGGTCTGCGGGGTGAAGCTCGGCGTAGAGGCGCGGGTCGCTCGTCTCAATCCGCAGGAGATAGCGGTCGGCCCCGGCCTCGCGCCAGCGGCGGTAGACCTCCGGCGTCTGCTCGCCCAGGCTGAGGGTGATGCCCAGCTGCTCGCCGTCCTCGGCACGCAAGGCGCGGAGGATGCGCTCGATGCGCGCGGTGTTCTCCTCGCTCTCCAGCTCGCCGCTCTGCAAGACGATGGAGCCATAGCCGTGGTCGCGCGCCCAGCGGGCCATCCGCAGGCAGTCCGCCTCGGGGATGGTGTAGCGATGGAGGGCGCGATTGCTCCGGCGCAGACCGCAGTAGCGGCAATCCTTGGCGCAGCGGTTGCCCATCTCGATGAGTCCGCGCAGGTAGACCGCCTTACCGGTGAGCGCCTCGCGGACGCGCCGGGCGGCGGCCTCCAACGCGGCGAAGGGCGCGCCATCGGCCACGGAAAGGAGGCGCACGAGGTCCGCGCGGGTGAGGCTCGCGGGGTCCTGCTCGGCGCGGGCGAGGAGGTCGGTCACGAGAAGGCCTCCAGAGCGGCGCGGAAGGCCTCGTCCTCGGGCACGGAGCGGCCGCGGGTGGTGAGGTAGCCGCCGGTGATGAAGGAGTTCATCCCTGCGAGCATCAGGAGCCCCTGGAAGTCCTTCATCGTCGTCTCGCGGCCAGCGGCGAACTTGAGGGTCTTGGTGGGGTTGACCAGACGGACCATTGCGAAGGTGCGGGCGACCTCGGCCGGCGGGAGGATGGGGCGATCTTCCAGGGGCGTGCCGGGAATGGGCAGGAGAACGTTGAGGGGAATGCCATCGACGTCGAGGTCGCGACAGGCGAAGGCGAGGCTGACGCGGTCGGCCCACGTTTCGCCCAACCCCAGGATGCCGCCGGTGCAGGTGCCGATACCGTGGCGCTTGAGGGCGCGGATGGTGGCGATCTTCTCCTCGATGGTGTGGGTGGTGGCGATGAGCTCGCCATAGCGCTCAGGGGCGGTCTGGAGGTTCATATTGTAGCGGTGGACCCCGTGGGCGGCGAGGCGGGCGGCCGTCTCGTCGGAGAGTAGCCCGAGGGAGACGCAGACGTGGAGGTCGGGGAAGGCCACGTGGAGGCGGTCGATGGCCTCGAGGATGGCCTCGAACTCGGGCGAGGGGCGCTCGTAGCCGCGGCCGCCGGTGACGATGCCATAGGTGCGCACGCCCTGGAGATAGACCTTGCGGGCATCGGCGACGATGGCGTCGGCGGTCATCAGGGGGTGCTCGTCGATGCCAGTGTTATGGCAGGCAGCCTGGGCGCAGAAGCGGCAGTTCTGCGAGCAGTGGCCGCTCTTGGCATTGACAATCGAGCAGGGGACGATAGGCTTGGCGAAGGCCACGCGCACCTTGTTGGCCAGGGAGACGAGGTCGAGCAGGTCCGGCCCCTGCACCTCGCCCAGGGCGAGGGCTTCGGCACGGGTGAGGGCGTGACCTTCCAGAACGGCATAGGCTGCTTCAATGGCGGGGTGAAGGCGCATGGTTAACTTCCTTTCTCAATGAGAGCGCAGCCGAGGATCTCCTCGCCGCGCGAGAAGACGGCCGTCTGCCCGGGGGCCGGCGCAAAGAGTCCGCCGGGGACGGTGAGGGTTTGGCCGCAGAGCGTGGCCGGGACGGGGCGGGCGGAGGAGCGCACGCGCACCTCCAGCTCGCCCTCCGCGCGCTGGGCAATCCAGTGGCACGGGCCAAGGGTGAGACGGTGGGCGCGCGTGGCTTCGGCAGGGCCAACGACGAGGGCGTTGCGGCAGGGGTCGATGCGCAGGACGTAGAGGGGCTGCGCGGCGGCGATGCCCAGCCCCTTGCGCTGGCCGAGGGTGTAGTGCCAGTGGCCGCGATGGGTACCGAGGCGGCGGCCGGCGGTGTCCTCGATGGGGCCGGGCGCGTCGGGCCGGCCGATGAGTTCGCCGAGTTCGCCGCTATAGAAGTCCTGACTCTCGGCGAGGCCGGCCATCTCCGGGGCGAGGGTTTGGGCCAGGGCGCGGACCTCGGCCTTGGTCCGCTCGCCCAGGGGGAAGAGGGCCTCGCGCAACTGGGCCTGGGCGAGGCGGGCAAGGAAGTAGGTCTGGTCCTTGGTGCGGTCGGCGGCCATCAGGAGGCGGACCGTGCCCTCGCCGTCGCGGCGGAGGCGGGCGTAGTGGCCGGTGGCAAAGCGGTCGAAGGCCAGGCCGCTCTCGCGGGCCAGACGCGGCAGGAGGCCGAACTTCATCATTGCGTTGCAGCGCAGACAGGGGTTTGGCGTGCGCCCGGCAAGATACTCGGCGCGGAAGTCAGATAGGATGTGGCGCTCGTAGGCCTCGGCGCAGTCGATAACGTGAAAGGGCACGCCCAGGCGGCGGCAGAGGGCCTCGGCGCGGGCGATGTCGGCCGCCTCGCCCGGACCGAAACAGGCATCCTTCACTCCGCCGAGGTAGCGCCCGGCTTGCCACAGGCGCATCGTGAGGCCAAAGACCGCGTGGCCCTCGGCCTTCAGCAGAGCCAAGGCAACTGCGGAATCGATGCCGCCAGATAAGCCAACTGCCACCTTCATCAGTTCAACTCCAACATCGCCTCGATGGGTTTGCGGGCGCGGGGGATGAGGTCCGCGGGGAGGGTGATTTCGGTGGTGCCCTCGCGCAGGGCAAAGAGCATATCCTCGACGGTGGTGCGCTTCATATTGGGGCAGAGGACGCGCTCGCTGAGGGGGAAGAAGCGCTTGGTGGGGTTCTCCTGGCGCAGGCGGTGGAGGAGGCCGACTTCGGTGCCGACGATGAAGTCGGTGGCCGGGTTCTCGCGGGCATCGCGGAGCATTCCGCCGGTGGAGAGGGCGGCATCGGCCAGGGCGACGACGGCGGGGGCGCACTCGGGGTGGACGATGAGGCGGGCACCGGGGTGTTCGGCGCGGGCGGCCTCGACGATGGCCGGGGTGAGGCGCGCGTGGGTGGGGCAACAACCGGGCCAGAGGTGGAAGGTGCGGCCGGTTTCGCGCATTAGGTTCGCGCCGAGGTTTGCGTCGGGCACAAAGAGGATCTCACGCTCGCGGGGGATGCTCTCGATAATCTTCCGAGCGTTGCCGGAGGTGCAGCAGAGGTCGACCTCGGCCTTCGTCTCGGCGGTGGTGTTCACATAGGCCACCACCAAGACCCCAGGGTGCTTGGCCTTCCACGTGCGCAGGGCCTCGGGGGTGACCGTATCGGCCATCGGGCAGCCGGCGTGGGGGTTGGGCAGGAGAACGGTAGCCTGGGGCGAGAGGAGCTTGGCGGTCTCGGCCATAAAGCGTACGCCGCAGAAGAGGATGGTCTTGGCTTGACAGGCGGCGGCCTTGCGGCTGAGCTCCAAGGAGTCGCCCACGAAGTCGGCCAAGTCCTGCACTTCGGGCAGGGTGTAGTTGTGGGCCAGGATGATGGCATCGCGGGCCTTGGCCAGGGCGCGGATTTCGGCTTCGAGGGTCATCTTAACCTCCGGCAACGATGGAGAAGGCGTTGAGGGTGTCGCCCTCGGCGAGGGGGGCATCGGCCCCCGGGGCGAGGGCTTGGCCGTTGAGTTCGCAGAGGGTGCGGGCGGGGTCTAGGCCGCGCTCGCGGAGGAAGTCTGCGAGCCTTTCGGCCTTTGTTTCGGCGGGGGTGCCTTGGAAGGTGAAATGGGGCATCTCGGTGGGCCTTTCGGTTAGAGACCCCAGGCGGTGGGGTCGGGGAGAATCCGGTTGCGGATCAGGAGGTCGAGGAGTGCGGCGAGGGTCGCTTCGTCGTTCTCCCCAGCTGGAAGGGGCTGCTGCACCTCGCCCAGGGTGACGGAGAGGCCGCTCTCGGGCGCGGCGTGGGCCGAGAGGAAGAGGAAGCCGGCATCGACGAAGGCGGCGGCGAGGGTGGGCAGGGCGGCCTCGGCCTCGGGGTTCTGCGGGCAGAGGAGGTAGGCATTCACCTGCAACCCGAAGAGGCGCTCTTCGAGCCGGGCGGCCAGGCGCGGGGCATCTTCGCCCGCGAGCTTGAGCCAGGCGCCGCGGTGGCGCTGGGCTTGGGCGCGGCGGGCGGGGGGCACGAGACCATTACGGAAGCCGGGCACGCGGGCCGGGAGGAGGGCTTCGCCGCGCAGGGCGGTGATAATCATCCCGGCGCCGGCGGTGGCGTTGGTGACGGGGTCAACGAGGATGAAGCGGCCGGTGGCGCGGTTTTGGGTGTAGGGGTCGAAGGGGATTGGGCGGGTGGTCTCCAGCGTGACCTCGGCAATGGCGTTGAGGGGCAGCTCCTCGGCCGGGGAGCGCGCGAGGGTGTTCACATCGATGCGCGCATTGAGGGCGGTGACGCGGGCCTTGAGCCAGGCCGAGCCGTGGCGCAGAAGATAGTCGCGCCCAGGCTTGAGGGGGGCGGCATCCATCCACAGGAGGTGGACGCGGAAGGCTTGGGCCTGTTGGGGCTCCTGGCCGCGCTTGACAATCCAGTCGCCGCTACTGATGTCAATTTCGTCCTCGAGCGTCAGGACGACCGCCTGGGGCGGGAAGGCGACCTCAAGGTTGCCATCGGCGGTCACGATGGCCTTGACGCGCGAGGTCTTGCCCGAGGGCAGGATGGTCACCTCCTCGCCGGGGCGAATGGTCCCGGAGGCGACCGAGCCGGCAAAGCCGCGGAAGTCGAGGTTCGGGCGGATGACGGTTTGGACCGGGAAGCGGAAGGTGTTTAAGTTGCGGTCTTGGCCAATATCGACCGTTTCGAGGAAGGGGAGGAGGGCGGGGCC
>JBJFFT010000140.1:0-21054 GCA_051891975.1 Candidatus Spyradenecus sp.
TCTCGGGAAGCATCACCGAGGTCAAAGAACTACAACCTGAGAACGTAGCATTTCTAATGGCGGGCACACCCTCGGGAATCTTCACCGAGGGTAGAGAACTGCAACCTGAGAACGCAGAAGAACCGATGAAGGTCACACTCGAGGGAATCGTCACCGAGGTCAGGGAAGCGCACTCCTTGAACGCAGTGAAGCAGATGGAGGTAACGCCCTCAGGAATCGTCACCGTAGTCAATTTCTCCGTTGACATCCCTGTTGGCACAAACGCAGCACTCAATCTCTCCGGTGCCACACCAGAGAACGCATCCGGACCAACTGCAACCTCTCCATTGAGAATGGTCACCGACGACAGAGAGCTGCAACCGGAGAACGCAGAGGAAGCAATGAAGGTCACGCTAGAAGGAATCGTCACCGAGGTCAGAGAAGTGCAATCCTTGAACGCCTCGGCTCCGATGGTAAGCACGCCTTCGGGTATCGTCACCGAGGTTAGAGAAGTGCGACCTGCGAACGCAGAACTATGAACAAACCGCACTGAAGCTGGAATGACATACTCCCCTGCAAGCGTATCGGGAGTCTCAATCAATACTCTCTTCTCTTGGCTTTCATATCGAAACCCCTCCTCATCTGTCGGAAGAGAAGTGCAACCGGAGAAAGCTTCGCTCCCGATGGAGATCACACCCTCGGGAATCGTCACTGAGGTTAGGGAACTGCAACCGGAGAACGCAGAGCTATGAACAAGCCGCACGGAATCTGGAATGACGAACTCCTCGGCAAGCCAATCTGGAGCCTCGATCAACACCTTCTTCTCTTGACTCTCATATCGAAACCCATTCTCATCTCTCGGAAGAGAACTACTCCCTGTGAACGTATCGTCGCCGATAGTGATCACGCTCTCGGGAATAGTTGCCGAAGTTAGAGAAATGCAATAGCAGAACGCTGCGTGGCCGATGGTGGTCACGCCCTCGGGAATCGTCACCGAGGTCAGAGAACTGCAACCTGCGAACGCATAGTCGCCAATGGCGGTGACAGGGTAGCCGCTGAGGGTGGAGCGGATGGTGAGGTCGTTGGAGTAACTACAGCCTAAGTTCGCAATGGTGGCTTTCTCATCGGTTATCTTATACGAAATATCGAAGTGATAGCTGTCGTAGATAATGTCTCCCTCGACGTAGGCGTCATCCTCGGTGTAGTAGGCGGGGAGGGGGGCGGTGAGGAGGAGGGTGGCGAGGAGGAGGGCGTGTCGGCGGAGAGCAGCCAGAGAGAAGCAGCGTGCAAAGCGGTTCATCGTGAGCTCCTTTTCGAGGGATGACAAAGGACTAGTTGAAACAGCGTGAATATTCTACCCCCCCCCCGTGCCGCCAAGTCAAGGGCTTTTTTGCGTTTGCGGTTTGAGCCGCGTGAACGGTGAACAGTGAGCGGTGAACGGTGAGGATGGCCCTTCGGGCCGAGAGGTGCGCCGCCCGTTCTGAGGGGCTGCGTCCTCGCGGCCTATTGTATAGGGCATACGCGCGCGCACGCGCGAGGCCAATGTATCCCCCACCCGGCCCGGGTCCGGGGTCAACCCGGGCCTACCTCGAGGCGAACCCGGGGCGGATAAAAATGTAAAGCGCCCCGGGGCGAACTATTAAGTCCACCACTTATCGACAATAAGTCCACCACTTATCGGTAATAAGTCCCGGACTTATCGGTAATAAGTCCCGGACTTAATAATTCCCCCCGCCCCGGGTCCGAGGCGAACCCGGCCCGGGTCGAGGGTCAACCCGGGGCAGACAAAAATGTAACGCGCCCGGAGGCCAAACGAACCCGTGGCGGAGGCGGCGGCGCGGAGCTCCGCCTGCAAAACCTCAGGCTGCGCACTGGGCCTGGCGGAGCAGGCCGAAGCACAACGCTTACCCTCGCTACGCCAATCCACCTACGCCGAGGCAAAAGTGAACCCGCCCCGGGTCGGGGGGAATGGGGCGGCGGGGAAGTGGGCTGTTAGGGCGTGTCAGGGAAGGAAAAGGCGGAGACGTAGCGCGCGCGGAGGCGGTCGAGGGTGGCGCAGAGGCGTTCTTCGCGTTCGCGGGGATGGGCGGCGGCATCGGTGGCAAAGAGGTCCTCTTCGCCGTAGGGCGAGGGGGAGGCGGTAAGGTTCTCGGCACCAAAGCCGATGAGGCGGACGGGGGTGTCGGGCTCGAGGTGGCGGGCGAGGAGTTCCCAGGCCATTTCGCGTAGGGCGCGGTCATCGCAGACGGGGACGGCGAAGGCGGCTTGGCGGGTGACGGTGCGGAAGCCGGCATAGCGGATCTTGAGGCGGCCGGTCTTGGCCCAGACGCCGGCTTCGCGCAGACGGCGGCCGACATCGAGGGCAATCTCGCGTAAGGTTTGGCGGAGCAGGTCGGGGGAGGTGACATCCTCGGGATAGGTGTGTTCGCGGGAGAGGGACTTCTCCTCGTGCTCGGGGGAGACGGGGCGGTCGTCGCGCCCGAAGGCAATGGCGAGGAGGTGATCGGCCACGCCGGGGGTGGTCAGCGCGCGCAGACGTTCGGGGTCGACCTGCTGCAGGTCGCGCACGCGGCGGATGTCGGCGGAGGCGAGGCGTTCGGCCAATTTGGGCCCCACGCCCCAGAGGGCCCCGATGGGCTTGGCTCCGAGCCAGGAGAGGAGGGGCGCGCCCTCGGGCGGGACGACGAAGAGGCCGTCGGGCTTGCGTTCCTCGCTGGCGAGTTTGGCGAGGAACTTGTTGGGGGCCACGCCCACGCTGCAGGTGAGGCCGAGGTCGGCGAGGATGCGTGCTTTGAGGCGGCAGGCGATGGTCTCGGGCTCGCCCAAGAGGCCGCGCACGCCGGTGACATCCAGGAAGGCTTCGTCGCAACTCAAGCCCTCGACGAAGGGGGTGCTCTCCTCAAAGGTACGGAAGACCGCCGCGCTGACCTCCTGGTAGCGCGCCATTCGCGGGCGAACGAAGATGCCCTCCGGGCAGAGTTCGGCCGCCTGACGCGAGGGCATCGCCGAGTGGACTCCAAAGCGCCGCGCCTCGTAGGAGCAGGTGGAGACCACGCCCCGGCGGTCGGGCGGCGCGCCGACAATGACCGGCTTGCCGCGCCACTCGGGGTGGTCGTGTTGCTCGATGGATGCGAAGAAGGCATCCATATCCACGTGGAGAATGGCCCGGGGGGCGGTCACGGCGAGGGCGGCATTAGGGGCGCTTGAAGAGACGGCGCAGGAAGAGGGCAATCGGCCAGGGTGTCACCAGGAGGACCGCGCCCAGCAGGACCGCCCCACCCTGCGCCAGACGCCCAACCGGCAGGACGAGCGTGGTGGGCAGGCCGCCAAAGGGCATCCAGGCGAGCGTCCAGCCGGTGAAACCCCAGCCAATGGTCAGCCCGAGCAGGAGCGAGAGGACGATGGCCGCCACGCAGAGGAGGAGCGCCTGGGCAAAGAGGAAGCGCCCCATCTGGGCAAAGGTCATCCCAATGGCGTGGAGGGTGCGCAGTTCGCCAGCCATCGCGCGGACATTGGCCGCCAAGAGCGAGATGAAGCCCGTGCAGAGGATGGCCAGCGACCAGAGCGGAATCCGCGCCAGGGCACCCAAGAGTTCGGCCGCGTGGGCCAAGGTGCCACGGCTGATCTCATCACGCAAATGGACCACGGCATTGGGAAAGGCGGCTGGGGCGGCACTCGGCGGCGGACCGCGGCGGGCCATTCCGGGGGCCTTGGCCCAGGGCGAGGTGGCGCGGTAGGGCCGGGGATCGCGCTCGGCCATCTGCTGCAGCTGGAGTTCCAGGAGGTCGGTGGCCGAGTAGAGCGCCTCGACGGAGGTTGCCGGCGGGAGGGCATCTAGCCACAGGAAGCGGATGCGGTCGTTGCGCTCGGGGTCCCACGCCCGGGCTACCTCCGCACCCACAAAGACCGGGCCCAAGGTGCCGAAGGGGCTGCCGTTGCGCGCACGCAGTCCCGAGCGGGCCGTAAAGAGGTGCCAGTTGCAGCGGACCACGTCCGTGATGGTCAGGGGCAAGGTGTGGACCGTGCCATCGAGGTCCTTGCGCTGAATACGGAAGGTGTCACCAACGCCCAGGCGGCACTGGCGCGCAAACATCTCGGTGACGGTGACGCCGCGCTCGCCCTCCGTGGCCATCAGGAGGATATTGTTCTGCTTGGGCTGGAGCCCGGTGCGCGCTTCGATGGCCGCAAAGTCCTCGTCGTGAAGACGATACTGCTCGGCAGAGAAGGGGCGCGTGGCGGCGGCCAGGGGGGCCTCCGAACCGTTCGCCTCGGCGCGCCAGGCGCGGTAGGCCTCGGGGCTGATGCCGTTGGGCAGGAAGGAGAGGATGGCCGGCGGCAGGTTCTTGGAGGGGAGGAAGGGATCGGTCAGCGAGGCGCCCCAGATGTGAATGGCGAAGTAGGCCCCCAGGCCAGCCGTTAGGGTGAGGACCATGCGGGCATTACGCGAGGCTGCGCGCGTCAAGAGGCCCCGAATGAGGGCCGGACGCAACCCCAAGAGCGCCCCGACAGGCCGCGCCAAGAGCGCCTCGCACGCGGCCAAGAGCGGTTTGACCAAGAGGAGCAACCCCGCCGTCGCCGCCGGCAATCCCACCAAGAGGAACCACGCACTGCGCACCCAGGGGCTCGGCGAAAAGCGCACCAGGGTCAGCAGCACCGGCACCAGCAAGGCCAACGCGCCCAAACTCCGCCGCAGGGGATGGGCGCAACGCCACGCGCCCTCGCTCAGGCGCATCGCGCACGGCGGCAAGGCCAGAGCCCGGCGTAGCGGCACCACCAACGCAATCAGGAGCGAGAGCACCAAGAGTCCGGCCACCGAGAGGGCCGTCACCCACCCCACCGCCAGGCCGTCCGGGAAGACCGTCGGCTTGGGGATGACGAAGAGCGCCAGGCTCCCCGCGCCCAGGGCAAAACCCACCAAGCCGCCGAGGGCCGTCAACGCCGCCCCCTCGCCCGCCACCAAGCGCGCCAGTTGCCCGGCGCTCATCCCTAGGGCTCGCAGACGGGCATAGCGCAGACGATTCTGCTCCAGCCCCACGCAGAGGGCGTTGACGAGCATACACACCGTGGCCACACACGCGAGCGCCACCAGAAGCGGGAGTTGGAAGAGCAGATTATTGGTGGCATCGCTGCGCAGTTGCCGCAGGAGGGCCGAGCGCGTGACGAGCATCGCGGCATCGTCCTCGGGCGAGACGCTCCGCACTAGCCGCTCCAACGCCTCAGGACTGCGCAGCGGCTTGAGTTCAATCAACATCAGGTTGCAAGCGCCGGGGGTGTCGACCAGCGCGGCCGCGCGGGCCAGGTTGTCGCTGGCAAAGAGGGTCGGAAAGCCGGAGACTGGGCGAATGCGCTCGGAGAGGTAGCCGCAGATGCGCACGGTCACGCGCCCGGTCGGCGTGACCACCTCCACGCGGCTGCCCACCGGCGGGGCCACCTCGAGACCCTCCTTGCCGAAGGCCAGTGGCGAGAGGGCGCACTCGGGCTCGGCGGCCTCTGCTTGCGGCCAGCGGCCCTGCGCCAGGCCGTCGGGATAGGGGCACTCGGGAAAGTCGCGCACCGCCGCCAGACCGGCCGTCACGCCGGGCCCCTGCAAGGGCCGCCCCTCCGGCCGCCAATCGATGGCACAACGGAAGACTGCCGTGGTCCGCAGGCGGGCGATGTCGGGCGAAGCTTTGACCGCCTGGACCACCGCCTCGGGGATCATCTTGACTGGCGTGCCGTGAGCGAGGGTCTGCATCCCGGAGTCCTTCGGAGCCGCCGCCGAGGCGCGCCCGGTGGAGACCCAGCAATCGAAGGGCTTGCCCATCGCCTCGCTCAGGGGTCGGCACTGCGCGTGGGTCGTCTCGGCCAAGCCCACCGACCACGTCAGCAGTGCGGCGGCGGCCACCACGCCTAGGAGCGCGCAACCCAGGCGAACGCGGTCACGCCGGAGGGCATCGCGGAAGAGGAGCGCGAGGGCCTTCACGAGAGGGCCTCCAGGTAGCGGCGGGAGACCTCTTCGGCCGAGTGGTTGGTGGCGAAGGAGCCGCGCAGACGGCCATCGCAAAGGACGTGGACCGTATCGGCCGCTGCCGAGACCTGCGCATCGTGCGAGATGAGGAGGATTGCCGTCCCGAGTTCACGGTTGAGGCGCGTGAGGGTGGCGCAGAACTCGGCGGCGGCCGGGGAGTCGAGGTTGCCGGTGGGCTCGTCGGCCAGGATGATGCCAGGCTCCATTGCGAAGGCTCGGGCGATGGCCGTGCGCTGGGCTTCACCGCCGGAGAGCCGTTCGGCCGGCTGATCGCGCCGATGGGTGAGCCCCACCAGCTCCAAGAGCTTCTCCAGACGCGCCGGAGGCAGTTCCGCGCCATCGAGCAGGGCCGGCAGGGCGATGTTCTCGGCCACGGTGAGCGTGGGAATGAGGTTGTAATCCTGGAAGACGATCCCCACCGTGCGGCGGCGGAGCAGGGTCAACTCGCGGTCGCTGAGCCCCGTGAGCACGCGCCCGGCCACGCAGACCTCGCCCTGGTCCGGCGGCAAGAGCCCCGCCAGCAGATTCAAGAGCGTGCTCTTACCCGACCCCGAGGGGCCCATCACCGCGTGGAACGCCCCCGCCGGAACTGCCAGGTCAACGCCCTTGAGGACCGCAATCTCGCGCCCCTCCACATGAAAACGCTTGACCAATGCCGTTGCTTGAAGTGCCAATACCATACCTGCTCCAATCCAAAGTCCGGGGCTTATTGCCCAAACGGCCCCAATGCTAGCAAAAAGCCGCCGGGCAATGTAAGGCTTATTTATGGTATACTGCTTGCAGTCTAATTACTAGAAATCCGCCATTAAAGGAGCGTTATGAGTCGTTTTGCCGTAGTCGGAGCCGGACACGCCGGGGTCGAGGGCGCCTTCATCCTCGCCAATGCCGGCCACCAAGTCACCCTTTGGAGCGCCGAGACCGGGGAGCTTCCCTACTTCCGTCCGCGTCTCATCGCCGTTGCCTTCGGCCAAGCCACGCCCGAAGCCATCCGCATCAAGCCGGCCGAAGCTTACGCCAAGGCGGGCATCACCCTCGCCTACGCGCCGGTCACCCAACTCTCCGCCACCCCCACCCCGTCGGTCAACGGCGAAGCCTTCGATGGCATCCTCCTAGCCAACGGTTCGGCCCCCTTCGTTCCCCCCTTCGCCGGCACGGGCGCCGGGCGCATCCACGCCCTTTGGTCGATGGCCGACGCGCGTGCCATTGCGGCCAAAGTCGCCCCCGGCAAACGCCTGACCATCATCGGCGGCGGTGTCTTGGGCTTGGAGAGCGCGCTGCGCGCGGCAATGGCCGGACTGTGCGTCACCGTCATTGAAGTCTCACCCCGCCTGGCCAATGGCGTTTTGGGCGATGGCGGCGACGGCGTCCTGCGCGCGGCCCTCGAAAAGAAGGGCATCACCCTCTTCGTGGGGCAGTCCATCCAGACCATCAACCCCACCTCGATTACCCTCGCCGACGGCACCGAGATCGCCGATGACGACTTCGTCCTCTGCTCCACCGGTGCCCGCCCCAAGGCCGAACCGGCCACCTCCGCCGGCTTCCGCTTCGACCGCGGCATCTGCTCGGCGCGCGATCTCTCCGTCGCCCCGGGCATCTTCGTGGCCGGAGACGTTGCCCGCCCCACCGAGACACTCCCCATCTGTGCCGTTCGCCGCGCCCAGCTAATGGGCGCCCTCGCCGCCAAGAACCTCCTGGCCCCCGCCGGCGAAACCACCCCCTGGGCCGACCCCCGTCTGCCGCTCTTTATGAAGGTTGAGGATGTCGAGTTCCACACGCTGGGCGATGTCCGCTCGCCAGACCTGGAGGAGCGCCGCATAGATGACGGCTCGAACCCGGCCATCTGGCAATCGGTCCTCTACCGCAACGGCCAGCCCGTCGGCCTACGCTTCGTCGGCACCCGCGCCGGCTTCGGTGATTGGGAGAAGAAGCTCAGCTGATAGCCGCCGGCTACAGCCGTTATCAACCCTTCCCAATAAACAGCGCGGTGGCCTCGGCCACCGCGCTTGTTGTATTCAGTTGAGACGCTTGCCTTAGCGGGAAGAGCCGGTCTGCATGAACTCGAACTTGTTGCCTTCGCCCTGCTCGTACTCGTTGAGCTTGCCAGTGCCGAGCGCACCAATCATCTGCTTGGCGATGACTTCGTCAGCCTTGAACTTCTTGCCCGAACCATCCTTGTAGATGAGCACGCAGCCATCCTTCTGGAAGGGCTTCTGGGTGTTGAGGAGGGTGTCGACATCCGCAGAGACGTCATTGCCGGCGGTCTGCACGAGGGTCGAGCCATTGACATTGCGCGTGGCGAAGACCGGCGCGGCGGAGGGAGCACCACCGTTAGCGTTCTTGGCGAGGATCCAGGCGCAGTTCTTGTCGTCGATGGTGGTGCCCGAGGCGGTGGGAATGCCCTGTCCGGCGATCATCGCGGGCTCAATGTCCTTGAGCACTTTCAAGCGGTTGCGCTTGGTGACATCGCTCTCCTTGACATAGAGGGCCTCCTCGAAGTACTTGGCCGTGGAGGAGAACTTCTGGTACATATCCGGACCGTTAGGCTTGTCGGTGGGAGCATCCTCGCTATTCTCGTCAGCCGGCCACGCAATACCCTCATAGCGCCCGGACATATCGGCAGCGATGATGGCCTGCACGACCTTACGTCCATTGCCCATCATACCCGTGAGGTTGCCCTCCAACAGGAAGTTCGTCACCGGTCCAAACAGCGAACCCGCGAGAATACCAATAATCACAATCACGACGAGCAGTTCGATCATCGTGAAGCCACTCTTGAGACTTGCCTTCATAGCCTTTACTCCTTAGTTGCGCACGTGCCCGGCGGCACGCTACCGCCCTCGCACTGTCTGAATGTTAGCAAACTCCCCTGCCAAAAGGCAAGCACTTTCGCGCGTTTTGCACCCTTATCCCGCCCAGAGAGCACAAAGCGAGCGCCGAGGACCCGACGCTCGCTTTGTCAGAGAGCCGAACGCTTAGCTAATGCGCAGGCCCTTGGCCTTGAGCTGAGCGGCGTTGAGGGCGTAGGCCGGGTCAATCTCCACGGGGGTGGCCTCGGGGAGGGTGATACCGGCTTCGGCGAGCCAGGCGCGCCACTTGGTCTGGATGTCACGCTTGGCGGTGGCCGGAGAGTCGTTGCCCTCGGCATTCTTTACCGGGGAGAACTCCTGCGTGCGGTCGAAGGCCAGGGTGAAGACCTGCTTGGCGTTGGGGATGACATCGAAGATGAACTTCTCGAACTTGTAGCCGTTGGGCTTTTCGGGTTTGACGACTTCACCGGCGGCGTTGACCATCGCGATCTTCTTGTGGGCGAGGTGGAGGGGCATATTGCGCTCGGCCTCGGCCTTGAGGAAGGCGTAGGAGAACATGTGAATCGCGGGCGAACCGTAGGCGAGCCAGAGCGAGCCATCGGGGTTGGTGCGCTCCATCTGCTCATCGGAGAGTTCGGAGTATTCCACCATCGCGAAGTGTCCATCGCGCACGACCACCACGCCCATCCCTTCGTGGGCATCGCGCTTGAGGCAGACCTTGAGGGTCATATCCGCGCCCTTGGCCGCGTGCAGACCCACAAACGCCGGATCGGCAATCTCGACCATCGGGTTGTCGACCTGGAAGAAGAAGACCTGCTCGATGCCGCGCTTGGCCATATCAGCCAGGGCACCGGAGCGGTCTAGGGCCGCCAGGGTACCGCCGTGACCATCGGGGCTCATAAAGATGTGCCCGAGCTTGTCGAGGATAATCTTGCCTTCTGGGGTGAGGGCCGGCCACATCCCCTGGACGAAGAAGAAGACATCTTCGCGCGGGAGGCCGAAGTAGTCGTGCTCCTCAAAGTGGGCGCGGGTGGCCGCGTCATTGGTCTCGGAGGTCATAATATAGAAGGGCACGTGCGTGTTGTAGGTGCGGTCGAGGCCGAGAATCTTGCGCGCGTGGAACCAGAAGAGCGGCGCATCGGTAATCGGCCCAATTGGATAGGCGCCCTTGGGGCCTTCGTAGCCCAGGCGCGAGCCCTGACCACCGGCCACGAGCAACACGGCCACCTTGCCAGCACGCAGCAACGCTTCGCCCTGCTCAACGCAAGCGGCCAAGGCATCGCCCTCGGGGATCTCCACGGCGGCGGGCTCGAAGGCACCTGCAGCGGCGGCCGGGGTGCCGCTCTGCTTGAGCATCTCCTGCATCCGCGCAATCGCGGCAAAGTCGAGCGTCTCGATCTGCGCGAGCAGGGCGGCCTGCGCGGCGGCATCGAGCTTCTCCCAGAACTGCAGCACCTGAGGCTGGCCGTTGGCCTCAAGCGCCTGCTTGGCTTCTTCGTACGTCATAAGCGAAACTTCCTTTCTGTTGTTAAGAACTACTGCGAATCTTGTGCGCGCTGCTTCAGGTAGGCTTCAATAAAGCCCTGAACGTACTTGCCGTCCATCATCCCCTGCACATTGGCCGTCTCGTGGCCAGTGCGGTGGTCCTTGACCATGGTGTAGGGCTGGAAGACGTAGGAGCGGATCTGGCTGCCCCAGGCGATTTCGCCCTTATCGCCATAGAAGCGCTCCATCTCCTTACGCTTCTTATCCATCTCCAGTTCGTAGAGCTTTGCCTTGAGGACCTGCATCGCGCGGGCCTTGTTCTGGTGCTGCGAGCGCTCCACCTGGCAGGCCACCACGATGCCGGTGGGCAAGTGGGTCAAGCGCACGGCCGAGTCGGTCTTATTGACCTTCTGACCGCCAGCGCCGCCGGAGCGGTAAGTATCCACCCGCAGGTCCTCTTCCTTGATCTCCACATCCACATCGTCGGAGATTTCGGCCACCACGTCCAGCGAGACGAAGGAGGTATGCCGACGCTTGGCCGCATCAAAGGGCGAAATGCGCACCAGACGGTGCACCCCGCGTTCGGCCTTCAGATAACCGTAGGCGTAGGGCCCCTTGATGACGAACATCACGCTCTTGATGCCCGCTTCGTCGCCCGGCTGCAGGTCCAGCACTTCCACCTCGAAGCCCGCGTCCTCGGCATACATCTGATACATGCGGTAGAGCATTGACGCCCAGTCGCACGCCTCCGTGCCGCCAGCACCGGAGTGCAGCGTGAGAATGGCGTTGCAGGCATCGAGCTTGCCGCAGAGGAGCGACTGCAGGCGCAGCTTATCCTCAATCTTCTCGGCCTTCTCGAGTGCGCCCTCGGCCTCGGAGCCCATCAGGTCCTGCTCTTCGCCGGGGGCCTCGGCATCGGCCATCTCCAAGGCCATTTCGGCCTCTTCAATAGCGCCGGTCAGGTCGTTGAAGGGGTAGATAAAGGCCTTTTCGGCATTCCCCTCGGCGATAACCGAACGGGCGGCCTCGGGGTTATCCCAGAAGCCGGGCTCGGCCTGTTTGGCCTCGGCGGCATCCAATCGCGCCTGGCGTTCATCAATCTTCAGGTAGGCACGCATCTCCTCCAAGCTCGTCTGGAGCTTGGTCAAACGCGCAACGATGGCATCGCGGTCAAACATACACGCACTCTCTCAATCGTCAGTCACATTCTATCACACTTGCGGCAAAAAGGGAAGCGCGCGCTACGCTCCCCTTCGCTTGGGCTAAGCTTTGAAGAAGGCGTGGTAGAGGGCGCGAACGGCGGCCTCGCGATGAGAACTCTGGACACCGAACATCATCGAGATCTCCGAGGAGCCCTGGTTCATCATATCAATCGAGATGCCTTCGCGGAAGAGTGCGAGGGTGGCGTGAGCGGCCATTCCGGGGGTGTAGTAGAGCCCTTCGCCGACGATCATAATCAGCGAGGTGCCGCGCTCAATCTGGAGGTTGTCGGGCTGCAGGTCGCGCATAATATGGTCGCGCACGCGCCCTTCCACCTCGGGGGTGAAGCCCTCTTCGCGGAAGATGACCGAGACATTGTCGATGCCCGAGGGCATGTGCTCGTAGGAGATCCCCTCGTCCTCGAGGATCTGCAAGAGCTTACGCCCAAAACCGACCTCGCGGTTCATCATATACTTGTCGATATAGAGCGTGCAGAAGCCCGAGGAGGAGGCAATGCCCACCACCGACCCCTGCCGCGCGCGGCGGTGATGGAGAATCATCGTCCCGGGCGCGTCCGGATGGTTAGTGTTGCGGATATTGATGGGAATGGCGGCCTTCACCGCCGGAATAATCGCCTCGTCCTGGAAGACGCCGAAGCCGGCATAGGAGAGTTCGCGCATCTCGCGATAGGTCATCTCCGCAATCCCCTCGGAGACCTCCGGCACCAGGCGCGGATCCACCGGGTAGACCGCGTCGACATCCGTAAAGTTCTCATAGACCTTCGCCTTCACCGCCGCGGCCAAGATCGACCCGGTGATGTCCGAGCCGCCCCGCGGGAAGGTGGCAATCTCCCCCTTGCGCGTCACGCCAAAGAAGCCCGGGAAGACCACAATCTCGCGCTCGGCATCGAAGGCCAGGTTCGCCAGCCGGTCATACGATTCGGGCAACACCTGCGCATTGCCAAAGTCATCCGACATCAGCAGCCCCGCCTCGCCGGGGTTCTTATAGGCCGCCCGGATGCCGCGTGCCCGGAAGGCCGCCGCCACGATGCGCGCCGAGTTATCCTCGCCCGCGGCCTTCATCGAATCCATAAAGCGTGCGGCATTGGAGAGGTCCATCGAGGCCACGCGCTGCTCCAAGTCCGCGCGGATCTCGGCCAGAACGCCTTCCGTCTCGCGGTTCTTGTCCAGCCCCAACCCACGGTAAATCTGCGCGTAGCGCTCAACGATGGCCTCGAGCACCTCCTGCGGATCCTTCTGCGTCAGGCACCGCCCGGCGCACTCAATCAGCAGATCGGTCACCTTCGTATCCTGCTTATTCCGCTTCCCGGGGGCCGAAACCACCACAATCCGGCGGGCCGGATCCGAGGCCACAATATCGCAGATCTTGGCAACCTGCACGTCGTCCGCGACGGAGGAACCGCCAAACTTGCACACTTTCATATGAACGCTAACTCCTTGCTCTCTCGCCCAAGGCCCCCAGGCATCCGCCCAGCCAGCCCCTGGCGCGACAAAATCCTGCTTGCCTTACAACATGCACATGCTCAGCGGCATGCTCTGCACGATCCCCTGCTCGGTAATCTCCTGCAGGGCCGCCTGCAAATCCCCGGCGCGCGCCGGCTGCGTGAGGATAATCACCGGCACATAGCCCGCCTCGCACTGCGCCTCGGTGGCCGCGTGCTGCGAAGCGGCAAAGATGCTCACCCCATGATTACCCAGAATCGTTGCGAAGCGCCCCACCATCCCGCACGCCTCGCGCACCATCAGGCGGATATAGAAGCGGCTGACGCAATCCTCCGGCTTCTGCAACGCATACCCCGAAGCCTCAATCGAGGGCAACGGCTCGGCCTCGCGCGGAAGCCCCGCGGCCACATGGCGCGCCACGGAGACAATATCGCTAATCACCGCGCTCGCCGTGGCCGCGCGCCCCGCCCCGCGCCCGTAGTAGAGCGTATCGCCCGTCATCGAGCCATCCACCAACACCGCATTGAAAACATCGCTCACCGAGCCAAGCATGTGCGTCTTGGGCACCAGCGTCGGGTTCACCCGCACCTCCAAGCGCTTCCCCTCGCACTCGCGGCAGACCGCCAGGAGCTTAATCACATAGCCCAACTCATCGGCATAGCGCACATCCACCAGGCTCAACCCGCGAATGCCCTGCACCGTCACCTCGTCAAGCGGCACGCTCACCCCGTAGGCCAACGAGGCCAAAATCGAGATCTTGTGGGCCGTATCAAAGCCATCAATATCCAGCGAGGGATTGGCCTCGGCATAGCCCAAGCGCTGCGCGTCGGCCAACACCTCGTCGAAGGCCGAGCCCTCCCGCGCCATCCGCGTGAGGATGTAGTTGCACGTGCCATTCAAGATACCATAGACCGCGCGGATGTCGTTGGCCACCAACCCATCGCGCAAAGCCCGAATAATCGGAATGCCGCCGCCCACGCTCGCGCCAAAATAGAGGTCCACCCCCTTCTCGCGCGCCAAGGCAAACAACTCCGCCCCCCGCTCGGCCAACAGCTTCTTATTCGCTGTCACCACCGACTTCCCCGCCTCCAGCGCCTGCTTGACCACCGTGTAGGCAATCCCCGTCCCCCCAATCAGCTCCACCACCACCTGAATATCCTCACGCGCCACCAACGCCAAGGCATCCGTCCCCAAAATCCCCGCCGGCACCGACACCCCGCGGTCCGTCGTAATATCCAAATCCGCCACCGCGCGCAACTGCACCGACACCCCACACCGGCGGCTAATCAGCGCCGCCCCCGTGAGCAAACCCTCCACCACGCCGGCACCAACCGTGCCGAACCCAACAATGCCAACGCCGACTTCCTTCATCGCGCCTCCGAAAACAATCTCATAAAACGCCCCCATCTTACCACACTCCCCGCCCCCGCGCAACAGGCGAGCACAAGCGGATTTGCCCCACGCAGGGCTTCTCGCCCTGTACCTCGGGAGCACGGGGTGCCATTATCGAAGCAGGCGGCTTTAGCCGTCCGGCGTGCTCCCTACCATAGAAACCCGCGCGCGCACATTACGCGATCACGCGCACGCGCCTACGCGCGCGATAGGCCCTAGGTCGAGGCGAGGTAGGCCCTAGGTCGAGGCGAGGTAGGCCCTAGGTCAACTCGAGGTAGGCCCTAGGTCAACTCGAGGTAGGCCCTAGGTCGAGGCGAGGTAGGGGCCGAAGCGTTAACGCCAAACGCTCTTGGAAGACGAGTCCCAAAGCGCCATCCTAGGACGATTGGGTGGCTTTCCAACAAAAAGATGTGGTATACTTCATCCCGTGAAAGGATTTGCTATGTCCGAAGCCGATGATGTTGTGGCGCGTTGCGCGCAGTTGTTGAATACCATTCGCACCGAGGTCAATCAAACGCTCGTGGGGCAGGAGCGTTTGGTGGATAATCTCTTGATTGCCCTGCTGACTGGCAACCACGTCCAGGGCGGGCACATTTTGCTCGAGGGCGTGCCGGGGTTGGCCAAGACGACGGCGGTGCGCGCGTTGGCCGGTGCCTTGGGGTTGGAGACCAAGCGCATTTCCTTTACGCCCGATCTGCTCCCGGCCGATGTGATTGGCAGCCTTATCTACAATCAGAAGGAGGGGACCTTTACCCCGCACAAGGGGCCCATCTTCGCGAACCTCTTGATTGCCGACGAAATCAACCGCGCGCCGGCGAAGGTGCAGTCGGCCCTCTTGGAGGCGATGCAGGAGCGGCAGGTCACCTTGGGCGACGAGACCTATCCCCTCCCCCGCCCCTTCTTGGTGATGGCCACCCAAAACCCCATTGAGCAGGAGGGCACCTATCCCCTCCCCGAGGCGCAGACCGACCGCTTTATGCTCAAGTGCGTGGTCACGCACCCCAGCCGCGAGGACGAGCGGCGTATTATGAAGCGCTTTGCCCAGGGCAAGCCCGCCGCGACCAAGTGCTGCATCACCCCCGAGGAGGTTCCCCTGCTCCTCTCGGCCGTCGACAATGTCTACTGCGATGAGAAGGTGGGCGACTACATCCTCGACCTCGTCTTCGCCACGCGCGACCCGGCCGCCTTCAAGGGCCTGGCCTCGCTCAAGGAGGCCATCCAGCTGGGCGCCTCCCCGCGCGCGACCCTCTGCCTCAACCTCGCTGCACGCGCCAACGCCCTCCTGCGCGGCCGCGCCTATGCCACCCCGCAGGACGTCAAGGAAGTGGCCCACGAGGTCCTCCGCCACCGCCTCCTGCTCACCTACGAGGCCGAGGCCGAAAACCTCACGCCCGATGCGGTCATCGACCGCCTCCTCGCCGAGGTGCCCGTCCCCTAAGGAGCCCGATGAAAGCGACCTCTGCCGCCGAGCGCACGCGTGACCTGATGGCCGAGGTCGGGCGCATTCGCATTCTCACCCGCCGGCTCCTCGATGAGCAGCTCTCGGGCGACTACCATTCTGTCTTTAAGGGCAACGGTATTGAGTTCGACGAGGCGCGCCCCTACCAGCCCGGCGACGATGTCCGCGCCATCGATTGGAATGTGACCGCCCGCACCGGCACGCCCTACATCAAGCGTTTTAGCGAGGAGCGCGAGCTAACGGTCCTCTTCTTGGTCGATGTCTCCGGCAGCCAGAGCTTTGGCACCGGCGCGCGTTCCAAGGCCGAGCGTGCTGCCGAATTGGCCGCCCTGCTGGCGATGACCGCCCTCAACAATCAGGACAAGGTTGGGCTCATCACCTTCTCCAACCGCGTCCACCTCTCCCTGCCACCGCGCAAGGGCCGAACCGCCGTCCAGCGCCTGGTGCGCGAAGTGCTGGCCGCCGAAGAGACGCGCGAGGGAACGGATATTGCCGCCGCCCTGCGCTTCGTCTCGGCCACCCAGCACCGCAAGGCCGTCGTCTTCCTGGTCTCGGACTTCCAGGCCCACGGGTATGAGCGCGACCTGACGATCTTCGCCCGCCGCCATGACCTCATCGCCTGCCGCATTGCCGACCCGGCCGAGCGCGAGTTGCCCAATGTGGGCCTCGTGGAGTTGCTCGATCCCGAAACGCACGAGACGCTCTTGGTCGATACCGCCAGCGCCGCCGTCCGCCGCGCCTTTGCCGCCGACTGGGTCGAACGCCGCGCCGAGCAGGACCGCCGCTTCCGCCGCCTGGGCATCGATGTGCTCGACCTCTTTACCGACCAGCCTTACGTGCAGGCTGTCCGCGCCCTCTTCCGCCGCCGCGCCCTCCGCCGGCGATAACCCCCCAAGCGAGCCCCTATGGATTCCATCAAAGACATCTTCAAGATCGGCGTCGGCCCCTCCAGTTCCCACACGATGGGCCCGCGCCGGGCCGCCGAACGCTTCCTGGCCCAATATCCCCAGGCCGCGCGCTTCCAGGTCACCCTCTACGGCTCGCTCGCCGCCACCGGCAAGGGCCACTTGACCGACCAGGCCATCCTCGCCATCCTCGGCGCCTCGCGCACGGAAATCTGCTGGGAGCCGACCGTCTTCCTCCCCTTCCACCCCAACGGCATGCGCTTCCGGGCCCTCTCCGAAGGCGGCGAGGAGCTCGGCGCGTGGGAGGTCTACTCCATCGGCGGCGGCTTCCTCAGCGAGGGCCCCGGTCAGACGCAAGTGACTGAAATCGCATACCCTTACACCACGATGGATGGCGTGCTCAAGTGGTATGGCGAAACCGGGCGGCTCTTTTGGGAATACGTGCTGGAATACGAAGGCCAGCCGGTCTTCGACCACCTGCGCAAAGTCTGGCGCGTGATGCGCGAAGCCGTCGAACGCGGCCTCGATGCCGAAGGGGTCCTCCCCGGCGGCCTCGGCCTCCAACGCAAAGCCAGCGCCTACTATCGCCGCGCCGAAGGCTTACGCGAAGGCATCCGCGGCCGCGGCTTCCTCTTCGCCTACGCCTTGGCCGTCTCGGAAGAGAATGCCGCCGGCACCGGGCTCATCGTCACGGCCCCCACCTGCGGCAGTGCCGGTGTCCTCCCCGCCGTCCTCTACTACCTCTATAAGCACCACGAGGTCCCCGAACGGCGCATCATCCGCGCCCTCGCCACCGCCGGGCTCATCGGCGCCATCGTCAAAGAAAACGCCTCCATCAGTGGCGCAGAAGTCGGCTGCCAAGGCGAAATCGGCGTGGCCTGCGCTATGGCCGCTGCCGCCGTCAACCAAATCTTCGGCGGATCGCCCAACCAAATCGAGTATGCCGCCGAAATGGGCCTTTAACACCACCTCGGCTTGACGTGCGACCCGATTTGCGGCCTCGTCCAAATCCCCTGCATCGAGCGCAACGCCTTCGCCGCCGCCCGCGCAATGGACGCGAATATGTACGCCGGGCTCTCCGATGGCCGCCACAGCATCTCCTTCGACAAAGTCGTCCGCACAATGCTCGAAACCGGCCACGACCTCCCCAGCCTCTACAAGGAAACCTCCACCGGCGGCCTCGCCGTCGCCGCCCACTTCGAGCGCGCATAAGCCGGCAGCGTAATGTGTCAATAGAAAAGTGCACCGAAGATGTGGTAAGTGGCTGAGTGGATGTGTCAGTGAGGTGGCTCGTTTCTAGGGGGCAATATCTAAAGTAGGAGAAGAGAATGAAGAAGTGGATGATTATCTTCTTATGCTTAGCCCTCAATTTGCTATGCGGGTGCCTTCTCGTTGTCCCAGAGTATCGAAAAGACAAGCAAATCGAATGTACATATTATGGGTTCAGCGCTACATGTCTGCGGCAAACGTATGAAAAAGAGGAGACGATTGTCGGCATCGATATGTCGTTGATTGATGGACAAGAGGATTACATTCGTCTTCGAAAGGGCGGAACATACGGTATAAGTATGTCCGCCTATTCGCATAAAACAAGTGTTTCAGGCGCACAAATAGGCGGGTGGTGCCTCTCGGAGAGAATGAACGGTGGACAGATCGGAGGCATCAATGTTGCCTTTTTCCTGAACGGCGTTCAATGCGCGTTTATGGGAAACATAAGCGGGGTGCAACTCTATGGACTACAGGTTGCGCCTCTGTGCAATACCACATTCTCGGTAGCAGAGAAATCCTCTTTGGGTGGCCAGATTGCTTGTATTAATTCTGCAAGAGATTTCAAGGGACTTCAATGCGGGATAGTCAATTTTATGGAAGATGGCAATGGCTTACAGATGGGACTCTTCAACTATAACTTCACCCATCACAAAACGCCTTCAGAGAAGAGACCGTTACAGGTTGGACTTCTCAATAGGACTTTAGCAGGTTGGTGGCTTCCAATTTCCAACCTTGGTCTTTGAAGTGCAAAACTTTTATGGTCTTACTTCATAGTTTTACTCCTAAGATAGCGTTTGGCGGCACCGTGCTGGAGATTGTGAAGATGAAGGTCTTGGGCGTTTTCCAGAAGCCTAGGCGTTCTTTAGAAATGGAGAGGCGAATGGGGAGGCCTTGGGGGGTGGCAGAGTCGGCGGGCGTGATGGTCATTCCATCGCGCAGGGCAAGACGGTGACGGTGTCGAGGTCAATGGTCTTGAGTTTAGGGACTTACCCTCCGGCGAGGGTTTCGGGCTTGAGATTGGCGACCATTGAGAAATCCTTAGCAATCTCATCATTGACTTGGTTCTCAGCTGCCACCTTCCCGCCTAGTATGTGTTATACTCGCGGTAATGAACGGTGCGACGAGGAGTGAAGTTAAGAAACGCACTAAACGCGCAGCCTTGGCGTGCTGTTTTCGGCATTTTCCAGAAAAGAATTCGTGAGGTTTGATATGGTCTATCATTGGATGAAATGGCGAATGCGCAAAAGATACATTTATTATGTACTGATCTTCATAGGATTGGTTACCTTCGCGATTTTCGGATTGTGCTGTTTTATGAGGGCAAAGATGGGGCAATTATACGCTTCAATTGCTTCTCGCCCACGCTCGATTGAAAAGGAATGGGAGGCCTTTTCCCTCTATATCTCACATATACCTCAACTTATAAATCTAGAAACCGCAGACTTACTTAATCAACAGGGTGAACCGTGCTATTATCTTTTATTCGTTGATGGACAATTTGTTTCTGCCAGTGAAGAAAACACACGAGACACCACTTCTGCAGAAGGTGAAAAATCCTTCATCTGGTGGTATGGAACCGAAACTTTTTTTGATACGAAGGGACTACACTGGGTGCAGATTAAGAATAACATCGTTATCTCCGAACTTTATGTTTACGAACCAATTCCCATGTCTCAGGCAGTAAAAAAGGAAGAGGTCGGCAATCGCTACTTGAATGTTCCGTGGTTGACCGTATTGACAAACCTAGGTGTCCCCGAGACAATCATTGTCGAGATAGGTGTGCGTGAGGAAGCAGTATTTAGATTACGATATCGAACTACAACAGGTGTGTTCCTTGAGTTGGCAGGAGATATGGATCAGGTAAGATATCTCAGCGACTCCATAGCGGAGACAACATTCTGATATAGGTGATAGGTGGGAAACGCGGCCTGCCGCGCACTGTCCACTGTCGACTGTTCTCAGTCGACAGTTAGCGGCGAAGGCCGCGGACGGCTCCCAGCCAGAGGGCGCAGAGGAGGGCGGCGGCAGCGGCACCGCAGGCGTTGGCGACCATATCGGCCACATCGAAGCCTCTCCGGCCGAGGCCGAGGGCGGTTTCGGCCCATTGCGCGAACTCCATCAGCACGCCCCAGCCGGTGGCCATCAGCCAGGCTTTGAGGGGCGTTGGCCAGCCTGTGGGCCGGTGGCGCATTGCCAGCCACAGCGCCCCGCAGACGGCAAAGTACATCGCCGCGTGGACCTGTTTATCCATCGCGATGCCCGTGGCGCGGTAGATGCGCACCAGGAGATGAAGCACTTCGTGCTGGCGCATCCCGTCGCTGTCGGTTAGGGAGAGGTAGGTGACCGCCGCAAGGATGAGCCCGGCAAAGCCTCGGCGCAACCACAAACCGTGCTCGGCCAAGAGCCTACGCATCGCGCCCCCAGTCTCCGTGCGTAAAGGCTTCCAGCGCGGCCTTAAGCAGCGACACGCGCGTCTCCTCGCTCCCGGCCACATACCCGGCCAGATAGCGTCCCTGCCCCGGCAAGAGCCCCGACCACGCCGGCGCGCCATCGGTGACAATAACCGGCACGCCCCGCGTCAACGCCTCGGCCACCACCACGCCAAAGTTCTCCGAGAGCGTCGGCAGGCAGAGCACATCTGCCCACGCAAAGGCCGCCTCCTTCGCTTCCCCGAAGGCCGCGCGCTCCTGCCGCAAGGTGACCGCCACCCCCGCTTGCTGCAACTGCGCCACCGCCGCCTCCAGGTAGGCCACGCCCTTGAGCGGATGGGCCCGCCCCAGGTAGAGCACGCGCAACTCCGCCCTTTGCGGCCGCCGGCAAACCGTGCGCAGGGGAAAGAAGTCCGCCACATTCAGCCGCTCGAAGGGTCCCCGCAGCCCCCACGCGCGGCACCAGGCCTCCTCCCACGCGCCGGTCACGACCACCCGCGCGCTCCGCCGGAACCAAAAGCGCTCGATGGGCGCAACCAACCGCTTGGCCCACGGGCTCTGCCATCGCAGGTAAATCGGGCTCAGACTCCCGTGCACCATCCGCACCAAGGCGCACCCGGCACGCACCGCCGCTCGGCACGCGCGCCACTCCCCCGGGA
>JBJFFT010000141.1:0-4943 GCA_051891975.1 Candidatus Spyradenecus sp.
CCCTTGCCGGTGAGCACGCCGGTGAACTCGTTGGCCAGGCGCTTGTATTGCCCGAACATAAAGCCGATTTCGCGCGCGCCGGTGCCAATGTCGCCGGCCGGCACATCCGTATCCGCGCCAATGTGGCGGAAGAGCTCGGTCATAAAGCTCTGGCAGAAGCGCATCACTTCGCCATCGCTCTTGCCCTTGGGGTCGAAGTCCGAGCCGCCCTTGCCGCCGCCCATCGGCAGCGTGGTCAGCGAGTTCTTGAAGACCTGCTCGAAGCCCAGGAACTTCAAGATGCCCAGATTCACCGAGGGATGGAGGCGCAGACCGCCCTTGTACGGCCCAATCGCCGAGTTGAACTGCACGCGGAAGCCGCGGTTGACCCGGAACTTGCCCTGGTCATCCACCCACGGCACGCGGAACTGAATTACACGCTCGGGCTCGACAATGCGCTCCAAAATCGCGTTCTTCTCATACTTGGAGTCCGCCGCAATCACCGTCTCCAGCGAACCGAAGACCTCCGTGACCGCCTGGATAAACTCCTTCTCGTGAGCATTCTTGGCGATGGTTTCGTCGAGCACCCGTGCAACATAGGGATTCATCTTTGCTACTGCCTTTCTATTAGAACCGCAAACCGCTGCGCATTATACCACGCGTCTCTTTTCCCTCGCAAGAAAAATCGCGCGGGGTAGGGCGCGCACCGCCTAGCTTCCACCTCGCCTTCTCGACGGCCCGGCAGAGTCCTCGCGCCAACCTCGCTTTGAGGTAGGGCCTACCTCGCCTCGACCTAGGGCCTACCTCGAGGTGACCTAGGCCCTATCGCGCGCGTAGGCGCGTGCGCGTGCGCGCAAAACGAGCGCGCGCGGTCTTCTATGGAAGGGGTGGGGCGGACCACCGTTCACCGCTCACTGTTCACCGTCCACGCGCGCGTCGGCGCGCTACCAACTTTTTGCTTGCGCCCGGGCGGCAGAGTGCGCTACAATACGCAGTGTTTTCAGCCAAGGTCGGCGGAAGCGCGGGTGCGCGGCCAAGCCGGCGAGGCAAACACAAACACTTAAGGAACAACCATGAGCTGCTGCTGCCTTGAAAAGATCACCAACCCCGAGTTGAAGGCTTGGGTCAAGGAATTCGCCGATCACGCCACCCCCGAAAAGATTGTCGTCTGCGATGGTTCGCAGGCTGAGTACGATGCCCTCGCGGCGGCGGAAGTCGCTCGCGGCGCCTGGATTAAGCTCGACGAGAAGAAGCGCCCGGGGTGCTACCTGGTCCGCTCTCACGAGTCGGACGTTGCGCGCGTTGAAAAGCGCACCTACATCTGCTGCAAGGATCAGAAGGATGCGGGCCCGACCAATAACTGGATGGACCCCACCGAGATGAAGAAGATCATGTGGGAGCTCTACAAGGGCTGCATGAAGGGCCGCACCCTCTATGTGATTCCCTTCTCGATGGGCCCCATCGGCTCGCCCCTCTCCAAGCTCGGCGTTGAGCTGACCGACTCGCCTTACGTGGTCTGCAATATGCGCATTATGACCCGTATGGGCGATGCCGCGCTCGACCTCATCAACAAGGGTGCTGAGTACATCAAGTGCTACCACTCCGTCGGCGCTCCCCTCGAGCCCGGTCAGCAGGATGTCGCTTGGCCCTGCGCCCCGATGGAAAAGAAGTACATCACCCAGTTCACCGACCCCGGCGAAGAGGCCATCTGGTCCTTCGGTTCGGGTTACGGCGGCAACGCCCTCCTCGGCAAGAAGTGCTTCGCGCTGCGCATCGCTTCGGTCCTCGCCCGCAAGGAAGGCTGGATGGCCGAGCACATGCTCATCCTCAAGCTCACCAGCCCCGAGAACAAGAGCTACTTCGTCACCGCCGCATTCCCGTCTGCTTGCGGTAAGACCAACCTCGCGATGATGCTGCCCACCCTCCCCGGCTGGAAGGTCGAGACCTGCGGCGACGACATCGCCTGGATCCACGTTGACAAGAACACCGGCAAGCTCCACGCCATCAACCCCGAAAACGGCTTCTTCGGCGTGGCCCCCGGCACCTCCAAGGTCTCCAACCCCAACGCCCTGCACGCTTGCGAGAAGAACACCATCTTCACCAACGTGGTCCTCACCGACGACGGCGATGTGTGGTGGGAAGATATGGGCGTCCCCGCCCCGGCCCATGGCATCGACTGGAAGGGCAATGACTGCTACGCCTCCAAGGAAAAGCCCAACAAGATGGTCGCTTCTCCCGACGGCACCGGCGAGTTCATCAAGGCCGCTCACCCCAACTCCCGCTTCACCGCGCCTGCCGAGCAGTGCCCCGTGATTGCCAAGGAATGGGAAGCCCCCGAAGGCGTGCCGGTTGATGCCATCCTCTTCGGTGGCCGCCGCCCCTCCACCATCCCGCTGGTCAATATGGCCACCGACTGGGCTCACGGCGTCTATATGGGCTCCGCCGCCGGCTCCGAAGTCACCGCCGCCGTCATCTCCGACCAGATCGGCCAGGTCCGCCGCGACCCCTTCGCGATGCTGCCCTTCTGCGGCTACAATATGGCCGACTACTTCGGCCACTGGCTCGAGATGGGCAAGAAGGTCGCTGCCGACAAGCTCCCGAAGGTCTTCTTCGTGAACTGGTTCCGTAAGGATGCCGATGGTCACTTCATGTGGCCGGGCTTCGGCGACAACTCTCGCGTCCTCAAGTGGGTCTGCGAAGCCATCGAAGGCAAGGCCAAGACCAAGGTCACCCCGATTGGCATTATGCCCACCGACGACGCCATCGACCTGGTTGGCTGCGAGACCACCCCCGAGACCCTTCACGAGCTCCTCACCGTCGATGTCGAGGGCTGGAAGAAGGAAGTCGCCGGTGTCAAGGAGTCCTGGGGGAAGTTCGGCGACCGCATTCCCGCCGAGCTCACCGCCAAGCTCGCTGACATCACCGCCGCGCTCAACAAGTAAGCGCCCCGGTTCCTTCCAAAAGTTGCGGCTCTCCCCCCGGAGAGCCGCGCTTTTTTGTCCCCTAAAGACTAACCGTGGAGCGCACTGGTCGCGTAAAAAGCGCTTGCAGGGTGGGGGGGCGTTTGATAGAATACAGGCCCGGTTTGTAAAGCAGTATTATTCCGTCTCGGTTGAGAAGGAATCTCAGAGAGAAAGCGACGAAGATGCAGCGTTCGGACATTAAGAAGGTTCTGATTATTGGTTCTGGGCCGATTGTGATTGGGCAGGCGTGCGAGTTTGACTATTCGGGCACGCAGGCGTGCAAGGCGTTGCGGGCGTTGGGCTACAAGATTGTGCTGGTGAACTCGAATCCAGCCACGATTATGACGGACCCGGCGATGGCTGATGCCACCTATATCGAGCCGCTCAATCTCTCGCGCCTCGAGCAGATTATCGCCAAGGAGCGGCCGGATGCCATTCTGCCGAACTTGGGCGGGCAGACGGGGCTGAATATGTCCTCGGCGTTGGCCAAGGCTGGGATTTTGGACAAGTATGGCGTGATGGTGATCGGCGTGAACCTCGATGCCATCGAGCGCGGCGAGGACCGCGACATCTTCAAGCACACGATGGAGCAACTGGGCATCGAGACCCCGCGCTCGGGGATTGCCAACTCCATTGCCGAGGCCGAGGAGATTGCCGAGCAGATTGGTTTCCCGATGGTGATTCGCCCGGCTTACACGATGGGCGGTGCCGGCGGCGGCTTTGTCTATAATATCGAAGAGTTGCGGACGATTGCGCGCAAGGGGCTGGACCTCTCGATGACCCATCAGATCTTGGTGGAGGAGTCGATTAAGGGCTGGGAAGAGCTGGAGATTGAAGTGGTGCGCGACGCGAAGAACCAGATGGTCTGCGTCTGCACCATTGAGAATATCGACCCGGTGGGCGTGCATACGGGCGACTCCTTCTGCGCCGCGCCGATGCTCACCATTGAGCAGCCGCTCATCGACCGCCTCACCAAGATGGCCTTTAGCATCGTTGAGGCGATTGGCGTGATTGGTGGCACGAATGTTCAGTTCGCGCACGACCCGAAGTCCGGCCGCGTGGTGATTATCGAAATCAACCCGCGCACCTCGCGCTCGTCGGCCCTGGCCTCGAAGGCCACCGGCTTCCCGATTGCGTTGGTCTCGGCCAAGCTCGCCGCGGGGATGACTCTCGATGAGTTGCCTTACTGGCGCGATGGCTCGCTGGAGAAGTACACGCCCTCGGGCGACTACGTGGTGCTGAAGTTCGCCCGCTGGGCCTTCGAGAAGTTCCGCGCGGTCGAGGACAAGCTCGGCACGCAGATGAAGGCCGTGGGCGAGGTGATGAGTATTGGCAAGACCTACAAGGAGGCCTTGCAGAAGGCTATCCGCGGGCTCGAGAAGGGCCGCTACGGTCTGGGTTGGGTGGGCTTCGAGAAGTTCACCCTCAAGGAGTTGCTCGATAAGCTGCGCACGCCTAGTAGCGAGACGCACTTTATTATGTACGAAGCCCTCCGCCAGGGCGCGACCGATGAGCAGATCTTCGAGGCGTGCGCCGTTAAGGCCTACTTCGTTCAGCAGATGCGCGAATTGGTGCAGCTTGAAGAGAAGATTTTGGCCCACAAGGGCACCTTGCCGCCGGATGACCTGCTCTTGCAGGCCAAGAAGGATGGCTTCGCCGATCGCTACTTGGCCAAACTCTTGGGTATTCGCGAGAAGGCCATCCGTGAGCGGCGCGAGGCGCTGGGCTGCATTGAGGGGTGGAATGCGGTGCCGGTGAGCGGCGTTGAGGACAAGGAGTACTACTACTCCACCTATAATGCTCCCGACGAGCTCAAGCTCGACCCCAACCCCAAGAAGGTGATGATTCTCGGCGGCGGTCCGAACCGCATTGGTCAGGGCATCGAGTTCGACTACTGCTGCTGCCACGCCGCCTTCACCCTTCGTGAGTTGGGCTACGAGACGGTGATGGTCAACTGCAACCCCGAGACCGTCTCCACCGACTACGACACCTCCGACCGCC
>JBJFFT010000142.1:0-20876 GCA_051891975.1 Candidatus Spyradenecus sp.
CGCCGTGTGGACTACGACATCGACGCCGCCGTCCGCCGCATCGAACTCGCCGGCCTCCCCCAACGCCTCATCAATCGCCTCTACTCAGGCACCTAAGCGCGCGTGGGGGCCACTCGCCCCCACACCCCCCGGGCGCGCGGGGCGCTCCACCCCAGCCGACGCGCCCTCTGGGCACGTCGGCTGTTTGCTGTTCACCGTTCACCCCTCACCGTTTACTACCCCTGGCACGCGCAGCGGGGATACTCTTCGCGCCTTCTCGCAAAGGCCATTGGGGGGCCGTCCCCAACCTTTCGCCCGCCCCGAGTTCACCTCAAGGTAGGGCCGGGTTGACCCTCGACCCGGGCCGGGTTCGTTTTGGGCCCGGGCCGGGGTGAATTAATAAGACGGGGCCTTATTGCCAATAAGACGGGGCCTTATTGTCAATAAGACGGGGTCTTGTTGTCAATAAGACGGGGTCTTATTAGTTCGCCCCGGGGCGGATGTGAAAGAGGGCGTAGGCCTCTACAAAACCTGCCACGCGCCAAAGGCGCACCTCTCGGCGGCGTAGCCGCCACTTCACGCGAGCGTAGCGAGCCCCCTCACGGCCCGCAGGGCCACCCTCACGCGAGCGTAGCGAGCTCACCGCTCGGGGCGGGGTGTGTGCGTGCGCGCGGGGAATGTGGTATACTGCGCGCTCAATTGAAAGGAACCGAAGATGACTTTTGGCTTTTTGGCAGAGGCGGCGAGTACGCAGTTGACGTTGTTGCAGGCTTGGCAGGATGGCGGGTGGCTGATGTGGGTGTTGCTGGCGATGAGCGTGGCCGGCGTGGCGTGCTGCCTCTACTTCCTGGCGACGCTCCGGGTGGGCGCGGTGGTGCCGCTGCGGTTGCGGCGCGATTTGCCCAAGTATTTGCTGGCTGACGACCCGAACGAGGCGCGGCGGCTCTGCGAGGATAAGCCCTCGCCGCTCTCCTCGGTGATGCTGGCGACCCTCGAGGCCATCCGCAATGCGCCTAAGGCCGATGCCGAGTTGATTGCGAAGGTGGCCGAGGCCGAGGGGGCGCGTCAGGCCGAGCAGATTCAGGGGCGGACGCAGTGGCTGCTGGACATCGCCACGATTGCGCCGATGGTGGGTCTGCTGGGGACGGTCTTCGGGATGTTGCAGGCCTTCGGGGCGGTGGCCTCGGATGTGGCGGCGGCGAAGCCGACGCTGCTGGCCGCCGGCGTCTCCAAGGCAATCGTGACGACCATCTTTGGTCTCTTGGTGGCGATTCCGGCGATGGCCTTCTATGCTTACTTCCGCCGCCGGGCCGGGCGGATTATTTCGGCGCTCGAGGGGGCGTGCGCGGAGTTGGTGGCGGTGTTGGGCAGCAAGCACGCGCAGGAATAAGGTATGAACTTCCGCAAGCGCGGCGGCGCGTTGCCGCAGTTTCAGATGACGGCGATGATGGACATCGTCTTCCTGCTCCTGTGCTTCTTTATCACCTCGTCGGTCTTCTCGCAGTGGGAGTGCGAGGTGGATCTGACGCTCCCGTCGGCGAAGTCGGGCCAGAGTGCCACGCGCCTGCCCGGGGAGATTATCCTCAACGTCTCGCGCGATGGCACGGTGACGGTCAACCAGCGTAGCTTCCGGGGCGAGGAGTTGGACGCGCTCCTGAAGAAGGTGGCCGGCTTCCTGCCCGGGCAGCCGGTGATTGTGCGCGCGGACAAGGGGACGGCCTACGGGGACTTTATGCGGGTGGTGGATGCCTGCAAGGGGGCCGGGATTGCGGAGATCTCGTTGGCGACGGCCGAGGCGCCGGAGGTGCCGTTGGAGGCGTTGCCCGAGTTGCCGCCGCCGGCGTTGGAAAGGTAGGCGGCGATGAGCGCGTGGGTCTTCGAGGCGGCGATGTTGGTGGCCTTCGGCTTCAGTTGGCCGGCCTCGATTTACAAGTCGCTGACAACGCGCTTTGTGCGCGGGAAGTCGCCGGCCTTTATGTTCATCGTCCTCTTCGGCTACACCTGCGGGATTGTCCACAAGGTGCTCAATCCGCCGGCGGCCGACGCGGGCTTCCTGGCGCAGCACATCATTGCGCTCTACGCGCTGGATATGGCGCTGGTGGCCACGGATCTGACGCTCTACTTCCTCTTCCGGAAGAACACAGCGCCCCAGCAGCGGTAAGTCCACGACCGGACCTTGCGAAGGAGGGCGGAGATGACGAAATCGCGCGAGGCAGAGTCGACTGGGCGCGTGCCGCAACAGGTGGAGGGGGAGGCCTCTGTCATCTCTTCTCCGTCCTCTGTCCTCTGCGAGCGCAGCGAGCATCGTGGTGCGTTCTGGCAGAAGCTTCGCAGTTCTAACCGGGCGGTGATGTTGGTGGTGTGCTTTGCCGCCGGGTGGCTCTGCCCGGGGTTGGCCGCGCTCAAGGGGCTGATGCCCTGGTGCCTGGTCTATATGCTCACGGTGGTCTTCCTGCGGATGGACTACACCCCGCGCGCGGTGCGGCCGCAGCATTGGGCGATTCTTGCCGCGAACATAGCCTTACCCTTTGCGCTCTGGGGGCTCTTGACGGCTCTGGGCGTGCCCGAGCGCTTTGGTCAGGTGGCCTTCTTTACCGCCATCACGCCCACGGCCACCTCCGCGCCGGTGATTGTCAACTTCTTGGGCGGGAGCATCACCTTTGCCTCGGCGGGCTTTCTGCTGAGCGCGCTGCTGGTGAGCGCGGTGCTGCCGCTGGCGGTGCCGTTGGTGCTCCACTGCCCGGCGTGGCAGGTGGTGCCCTTCCTGATCCAGCGCGTCTGCCTGGTCTCGCTCCTGCCCCTGGGCGTGGCGATGGGGCTGCGGCGGCTCGTCGGCGAACGGGCCCGGCAGGTGGGCGCGCGGCTGACGGCCTCCACCCTCTACGCCTGGATGCTGCTGGTGGTCATCATCGCCGCCTCCGCCTCCGACACCCTCTCCCGCCACGCGGCCGAGTTCCCGCGTTCAGACATCCTCTGGGTGCTCTTGATTGACCTCTTCCTCTGCGTCTTCCAGTTCGCGCTGGGGGCGGCGATGGGCTATCCCCGGCACATCCGCGAGTGCTCCCAGCTCCTGGGGCAGAAGAACACCTCCTACACCACCTACCTGGCCTTCGCCTGTGACGCGCCCTTCGCCGCCCTCGGTCCGGCCTTCTACGTCTTTTTCCACAACGCCTGGAACGGCTTGCAGCTGATGTTGCACGACCGCGCGGCGGCCAAAACCCGGAGAACGCAATGAAAATCGTCCGCCTCAAAGCCAAACGCGATTATCCCACCCGTATGGGACACCCGTGGATCTTCTCGGGCGCGGTGGACTCCGTCTCGCGCGAACCGGCCCTCGGCGAGACCGTCCTCGTCACCGATGCCGTCGGCGAAGCGCTCGGGATGGGGGCTTGGTCCCCCGCTTCGCAAATCCGCGTGCGGATGTGGCACACCCAGGCGCAGACCCCGGCCGATGAGGCCTTCTTCCGCGACCGTCTGGCCTGCGCCCTCGCCCTCCGCGCCGGGATGGCCGAGCGCTTTGCCACCGACGCGCTGCGCCTGGTCAATGCCGAGGCCGATGGGCTGCCCGGCGTGACGGTTGACCGCTATGGCCAGACGCTCGTGGGGCAGTTCACCACCGCCGGCGCCGAGGTGCAGAAGCCGCTTTTGGTCCGCCTGCTGATGGAGCTCACCGGGGCTGCGGGCTTCTACGAGCGCAGCGATGGCGAGAGCCGCAAGCACGAGGGCCTCGAGCCCGCCACTGGCCTCCTCGCCGGCACCGAGCCGCCCGAGCGCATCGCCTTGCACGAGGCGGGCGTGGTCTACGAGGTGGATGTCCGCAGCGGCCACAAGACCGGCTTCTACCTCGATCAGCGCGAGAACCGCCGCCTCATCGCCGCCTACGCCGCCAGCCGCACCGTCCTCAACGCCTTCTCCTACACCGGGGGCTTTGGCGTGGCCGCGCAAGTGGCCGGTGCCCAGGCCGTCACGCACATTGATCTCTCGGCCCCGGCCCTCGCCCAGGCTCGGCGCAATGCCGCCCTCAACCCCGGCGCCGACAGCTGCCGCCTCGACTTCGTCCAGGGCAACGTCTTCCAAGAGCTGCGGGCGTTGCGCGACCGCGCCCGCTCCTTCGGCCTGGTCGTCCTCGATCCGCCCAAGTTCGCCGAGACGCGCAGCCAGACCGCCAAGGCCCTGCGCGGCTACAAGGACATCAACCTCCTGGGCCTGAAGCTCGTCGAAAAGGGCGGTCTGCTGGCCACCTTCTCCTGCTCGGGCGCCATCGACCCGCCCCTCTTCCGCCGCGTGGTCGCCGAGGCCGCGCACGATGCCGGCCGCTCGGTCCGCATCCTCCACGAATTGCGTCAGGCGCCCGACCATGTCGAGGCGCTCACCTTCCCCGAAGGCCTCTACCTCAAGGGCCTGCTCTGCGAAGTTCAATAAGGTTTCCGCTATGTCCTCTGCCACTCCCGCCGCTGACCGCTTCCCCCTCTCGGCCCTCGCTTGCTTGGTCAAGCAGGGCCATTTCCCGGCCTTCAAGGCCTATGACATCCGCGCCATCTACGGTCAGGACCTCACCGAGGCGCTGGCCTACTGGGTCGGCCGAGCCCTCCCCGCGCTCCTCTGCCGCGGTCAAACGCCGGGCTCCGCGCGGCCGCTCATCCTCGTCGGGCGCGATATGCGCCTCTCCTCGCCCGCCCTTGCCCAGGCCCTCGCCTCCGGCATCACTGAGGCCGGTGCCGATGTCCTCGACCTAGGCCTGGCCACCACCCCAATGGTCTACTTCTTCACCGCCGAGGGCGACGGCCGCAACCCCCTGCCCGCCGGCTCGGTGATGGTGACCGCCTCGCATAACCCCAAGGAATACAACGGCCTTAAGGTCTCCTTCGCCGGCGCCAAACCCTGCGGCTACGACCTGGGGCTCAAGGAGATCGAGGCTGCCCTCCTCGCCGGCCGCGTGGCCCCCCCCGCCGCCGAGCCCGGCCGCGTCATCCCCTTCCCCGAGGCCCGCGCGCGCTATGTGGCCTGGCTCACCGCTCACACCCCCCACCGCGACCTTCTGTCCAGCCTGCGTTTCGCCGTCGATTGCTCCGACGGCGCCGCCGCCCTCTTCGCGCGCGACCTCTTTGGCCCCTCGGCGCTCTACTTGAATGCCGAGCCTGACGGCTCCTTCCCGCACCACGGTCCCAACCCCCTCGACCCCGAGAACCGCCGCCAGCTCGTCCAGGCCGTCCAGGAAAACGCCCTCGACTTCGGCATCCTCTTCGATGGCGATGCCGACCGCGTGGCCTTCGTCGACCACCTCGGCCGCTTCGTCCCGCCCGACGCGATGATTCCCCTCTTCGCCCGACTCCTGGGTCAGCGCGGCGATGTGGTCGTCCACGATGTGCGCACCTCCCGGGGCGTTATCGAGTCCCTCCGCGAGGAGGGCTTCGAGCCGTTGATGGTCAAGGTCGGCGCGGCCTTCGCCAAGACCGCCCTGCGTGAGCGCAACGGCCTCTGCGGCGGCGAGGTGGCCGGGCATTACTACTTCCGCGACTTCCACTTCTGCGATAGCGGCGCCTTCGCCGCCTGCCTCGCCCTCGGTCTCCTCGCCCAGGCCAAGACCCAGGGTCGTGCGCTCGCCGACCTCCTCGAGCCCATCACCTCCCGCTATGTCTCCTCGGGCGAAGTGAACCTCCACGGCATCGAGAATCGCGCCCAGGCCATCGACACCGTCGTCCGCGCCCTCCTCCAACTCAAGGGCGAGCCGCAGCGCCGTATCGACTTCGACGGTGTCCGCCTCGATTGGGCCGACGGCTGGTTCGGCGTCCGCGCCTCCAACACCGAGCCCATCCTCCGCCTCGCCGGCGAAGCCCCCACTCAAGCCGCCCTCGACGCTCTCCTCTCCACCGCCAAAGCCTCCCTCGCCTAACATTCCCCCGCCGATGCGCGCGGTGTGGTGGCCGCTCGCCCCCACGCCCCTCGGGAGCGTGGGACGCTCCACCCCGGCCGACGCGCCCTCCTGGCACGCCGGCTTTTCTGTCTTCTCGAACGGAGCGAACCACTCAATTTGCCTCGGGGTCTCATCTCCCCAGCGCCTACCTCAAATCGACCTAGGGCCTACCTCGCCTCGACCTAGGGCCTAGGTCGCCTTGAGGTAGGCCCTACCTTTTTTAGGGTATCGGCGCGAGGGTGGACGGAGGTGGGGGCAGAGGGTTTTCACTCGGCGGCCCTGCACGGCGCGCGCTAACAGCTAACCGCTAACGGCTAACCGCTGGCGCGCGCAGCGAGCTGCGGGAGGGGGCGAGCGCGGGGCGGCGGGTTGTGGTATAATCGTGCGCGTTTTTGTCAGCAATCCCAGTGGAGAGAGCGTATGAAGGATATTCAGGATAATATGTTGGTGCCGATTGTGGTCGAGCAGACGGCGCGGGGCGAGCGGTCGTATGACATCTATTCGCGGTTGTTGCTCGACCGGATTATCTTCCTGGGCGGGCCGATTGACGATAACGTTGCGAACATCGTGGTGGCGCAGCTGCTCTTCTTGCAGTCGCAGGACCCCAAGAAGGACATCTCTTTCTACATCAATTCGCCCGGGGGTGTGGTGACGGCGGGGTTGGCGATCTACGACACGATGCAGTTCCTCTCGTGCGACGTGGCCACCTACTGCATTGGCCAGGCGGCGAGTATGGGCGCGGTGCTCCTGGCGGCCGGTGCGAAGGGCAAGCGCTACGCCCTGCCCAACGCCCGCATTATGATCCATCAGCCGCTGGGCGGCGCGGAGGGTCAGTGCACCGACATCCAGATTCAGGCTGCCGAGATCCAGCGGATGAAGCAGACCCTCAACGGCATTCTGGCTTCGCACGCCGGCCAGCCGATCGAGAAGGTCTTCCAGGATACCGAGCGCGACAACTTTATGTCGGCGGCCGAGGCGCAGGCCTACGGTCTGGTCGACCACGTGGTCACGAAGGTGCCCGAGGCGAAGTAAGGCGAGGGCCGGACGATGCCGCTCTACGATTACACCTGCCAAAGCTGCGGCAAGGCCTTCGAGTTTCTGGCGCGGACCCTCTCCGACCGCCCGACGGCCTGCCCGGTCTGCGGCGGAGGCGACTTGAAGAAGGGCTTTTCGACCTTCTCGGCAAAGGTCTCTTCGGGGGCCTCCTGCCCGCACGAGGGCACTTGCGCGCACAGTCACGGCGCCGGCTGCGGTTGCGGCTGTTGCCATTAAATGGCCCGCACAGTCCCCTTCCGGACCGTGCGGGCTACGATGAGAGATGGACGAATGACCGATGACAGGGCGCGCGGCGAGAGCCGCGCGCCTTAGTTATTGCGCTCGAGGGCTTCGCGCAGGAGGCGTTTGGCGATGGGTAGCGCGGTGGCCGCGCCAAAGCCGCCGTGCTCGATGAGGACGGTGACCACGACGCGCGGCTTGTCGGCCGGGGCGAAGCAGGTGAACCAGGCGTGGTCTTTGCCGGAGGTCTCGGCGGTGCCGGTCTTGCCGCAGACGGTCACCTTGGGCAGGGCCGCGCCCCGGGAGGTGCCCGAGGTGACCGAGGCGCGCATCAGGGCCTTGACCTCGTTGGCGACGGGGGCGCTCCAGAGGCGCTTGGGGGCGGGGGGCGCGGTGCGCTCGAGGTGGGGCGGGTAGAGGAGGCCGTCGCGGGCGATGGAGGCGGTGAGGGCGGCGATGTGCAGAGGGGTCAGGAGGAGTTTGCCCTGGCCGAAGCCGAGGTAGGCCACGCGGTTGGGGGCGGCGGAGAGGTCGGGGAGGGAGCCGGGGGCGGTGGCGAGGGTACGCTCGCCGCAACGGGCCAGGAGGAGGTAGTCGGCCAAGCCCACGCGCTCGGCGGCGGCCTGGAAGCGCGGCCAGGTGCAGGCCACGGCGGCCTTGGCGAACCAGATGTTCGAGCTCTCGGCGAAGGCGGTCCGGCGGTCGAGCATCGGGTCCTCGGCCGGGCGCGGATGGGTGTCGCGAATCGGTTTGGTGTAGGCGCCGGGGGCCCAGCCCTTGGGCGGGCAGGCGTAGGAGCCGGCCTTGCCGCAGTCGAGGGCGAGGGCCGCAGTAAAGAGCTTGAAGACTGAGCCGGGGGGATAGAGGCCGTGGGTGGCGCGGTTGAGGAGGGGGGCTTTGGCGCGGCTGCGCATCGCTTCGCCGAGGTGCTCTTCGCGGACGGCGGGAGCGGAGGCGAGGGCGAGGATCTCACCATTGCGCGGGTCGAGGATGACGACGGCCCCGGGGCGGCCCTCGAGCGCGTCGTAGGCCAGTTGCTGGAGGCGGCTATCGAGGGTGAGGGTGACGTCCTCGGGGGCGCGGCGCTGGAGCAGATCGAGCTTCTCCCCGGGCGGGGGCAGACCGCAGAGGCGGGCATCGAAGACGCGCAGGAGCCCGCCCAGGCCGTAATCGCGCGAGCTGTAGCCGATGGGGTGGAGCCCGGCTTCGCCCAGGGGCGCTTCGTGGCCCCAGCGTGTGCCGGGCTTGGGCTGGGAGAGGACCAGGCCGGTGCGGTCGAGGAGGCGGCCTCGGCGGTTGGCGGTGCGCTCGAGGGTGGTGGGGCGTAGGTCGTAGCGGCGCTGGAACTTCTGGAAGCCGAGGGAGCCAAAGCCGCTCAATTGCCAGCAGGCCTGGTGGAGGAGGAGTCCGGCGAAGAGGAGGGCGAAGAAAAAGGGCAGCCCGAGGCCGCGCCAGCCCCGGCCGCGCGTCCGGCAGCAGCCCAGCGTAAGGAGCACGAGGGCCAGGAGGGCGAGGAAGATGAGGTGCGTGAGGGGCGGCAAGGGGAGGCTCCCGGGGCGTCAGGTGCGGGGGAAGCAGCGCTCGAAGGTGCTACGCAGGTGCGATTGGTCCACGTGGGTGTAGATTTGCGAGGTGGCGATGGAGGCATGGCCCAGGAGGTCGCGGATGTCCAAGAGCGGGGCGCCGTGTTCAAGGAGGTGGGTGGCAAAGGCGTGGCGGAGGGTGTGCGGCGTGGCTTGGGCCCCCGGCGGCAGAAAGGCGTGAATGCGGCTGTGGACAATGGTCGCGACGGTCGAGCGCGAGAGGGGGCCGCCGCGCGGAGCGAGGAAGAGCGGGGCGGTGGGCTTGGCGAGGGCGCGCGCGAGGGTGCCTTTGCGGAGGCTCTCGGCGAAGACGGTGCGCGCGGGGAGGTAGGCCTTCAGGGCGCGGTCGGCCGCCTCGCCGAAGGGGACCACGCGCTCCTTGCGGCCTTTGCCGTGGACGCGCAGGAGGCGGCGGGTGAAGTCGAGGTGGTGGAGTTGGAGGGAGGTCAGCTCGGCGCAACGCAGACCGCAGTCGTAGAGCACCTCGAGGACGGCGCGGTCGCGCAAGGAGAGGTAGTCGGTGCCGTCGACGGCCTCGATGAGCTCCTTGAGCGTCTCCTCGCCGAGGGTGTTGGGCAGGCGCCGGGGCTGCGCGCCCACGTGGATGTTCTCGGTGGGGAGGGTGGGGATGAGCTCCTCATCGAGCAGCCAATCGAAGAAGGTGCGCAGGATGGCGGTGTTGCGGCGGCGGGTGGTGGCGGCATACGCGCGGCGGTCGAGGTCGGAGAGGTAGTCGCGCAAGTCGGCAGCGGAGACCTCCGCCCAGGCGCTGCGGCCACGCTTGGCGAGGAAGTCGGCTAGGGCACAGAGGACGGCGCGGTAGGCGCTGCACGAACTCGGGGAGAAGCCCCGGCTGTAGCGCATCGCGTCCACGAAGGCCTCGATGGTGGGCTTCATCGGCGGAAGAAGTCGTTGTAGCGCGAGGCCCAGTAGGAGATGATGAGGTCGGCCCCGGCGCGGACGATGCCCATCGTGCTCTCGCGCACCAGTTCGCCCAGGTCCCCCCAACCGCGCTCGGCGGTGGCGATGAGCATCGCGTATTCGCCACTGACGTTGTAGGCCGCCACCGGGAGGAGGGTCTGCTCGCGCACGCGCCGAATCATATCGAGGTAGAAGAGGGCCGGCTTGACCATCAGGATGTCGGCACCCTCGGCTTCGTCGAGGACCGATTCCAGGCAGGCGTTGCGCGCGTTGGCGTAGGAGGCCTGATAGCCCTTGCGGTCGGCGGGCATCCCGGGCACGTGACCTGGCGCGCTGCCCTCGGCCTCGCGGAAGGGACCGTAGCAGGCGGAGGCGAACTTGGTGGAGTAGGCCATCAGGAGGGTGTCGTCGAAGTGCTCCTCGGCCAAGGCCGCGCGGATGGCGGCAATCTGCCCATCCATCATCGCCGAGGGGGCCACGCAATCGGCCCCGGCGGCCGCGTGGGAGAGGGCCACCTTCGCCAGGCACGCACAGCCGGCGTCGTTATCCAGCGCGCCATCGGGCCGCAGGGGGGCGCAGTGACCGTGGTGGGTGTAGGCGCAGAGGCAGACATCGGTCATCACCGTGAGCTCGGGGAAGTGGCGCTTGAGTTCGCGCACGGCCTCTTGCACCGGCCCGCGTTCATCCCACGCGCCCGAGCCGCCATTGTCCTTCGGTCGATCGGTCTGCCCAAAGAGGAGCACAGAGCCCACCCCTTGGGCCACGACCGGCTCGACGGCTTGCGCCAGGCGGTCGACCGACCAGCGGAACTGCCCGGGCATCGAGGCGATGGGCTCTTGCTTGTTGTGCCCGGGCACCACGAACATCGGCCAGCAGAACTTCTCGGGTCCGGGGAAGGGAAGGTCGAAGATCGCGCGGATGCCCGGTGTCCGGCGCACGCGGCGCAGCCGCAGATCGGGGAAGCCGCTCATACCTGCCCCGCCGTTCCGGCATCCAACGGCTCGCGCAGCAGGGTGCCATTGGCCTCTTGCTGCTTGATGACCTCGACGCGCTGCTGCACTTCGGTGAGCTTGGCGGTGCAGAAGGCCACCAGTTTGCGGCCCTCCTCGAAGGCGGAGATCATCTCGTCCAGGGGCAGTTCGCCGCGCTCCATCTTCTCGACCAGTTCATCGAGCCGCGCGGAGGCGGCCTCGAAGGTCATCGGGGTGGGGGGCGTTTCGGGGGGATTCTTGGCCATTGCAGGCTCCTTCTCTCAAGGCTTCAACGCCGCTTCGCCATAACGCTGGCGGCACTCTTCGCGCAGGGTCTCGGCCTCGCGGGTGCGGCCATCGGCCTCCAAGAGGGCAATCGCCCCGCGGAAGGCTTCGGGCACCAACGCCGGGTCGTCATAGAAGATGATGAGGTTCATATAGGCCCGCAGCGCGGCCTCCTTTTCGCCCAACTGCGCCTCGGCCTTCGCCAAGCCCGCATAGGCCCGGCCGCGCAGCGCGAGCGTTGCCGGGTCCGACGCCTTGGCGCGGTCGGTGGCCAGGCGGAAGGCATCGCGCGCCTTGGCTGCATCGCCCCGCGCCAGGTTCAGCCGTCCGGCCCCATAGGCCGCCTGCGCGTCATAGATGGTGGCTTGCGTGGCGGCCTTCAGCGCCTGTTCGTAGGCGGCCAGGGCCGTCGCCGGCTGCCCCGCCCCCTCGGCCGCGCGCCCCAAGAGCACCTGCGCGAGCACGCGGTCGACCTCCTGCGCGGCCGGATGGGCGGCCATCGTCCGGGCAGCCGCCTCGGCTTCGGACCATGCCTGGCGCTCCAACTGGAACTCTGCGAGCCAACGCAGATAGGGCGGCGAGAGGGCCTGGGCATCCTTGAGCCCCAGGAGCGGCTGGAGGAGCGCGGCGGCCGCTTCGCCCCGGCCCAGGGTGTGGAGCGCCTGGGCGCGCCGCAGCGAAGCATCGACGGTGCGGGCGTGGTCGAGCGGGGTGGGCCCGCCGGCCCCTTCCCGGACGGCGAGGGCCTTGCCTAGGGCCTGCTCGGCCGCCGCGAAGTCCTGCTGATTGAAGAAGATGAGCCCGCGCAGATAGGCCGCCTCGGCCATCGCTGCCCCTTGCGGGAAGCGCGTCAGATACTCATCGAGCGCGGCCGAGGCCCCGGCGGTATCGCGGTCGGCCAATGCCAGGCGCGCCTGCAACATCAGCGCCTGGGGCACCACCTCCGCGTTGCCGCTGGCGATGGCCAGGCGCAGCGCCGCCTCCGCGCGCTCGGGCAACTGCGCTTGCTGGAAGGCGTAGGCGGCGGCATAGGCGGCCTTGGGGGCAATCTCGGAGGCCGGCCAGCGCTCGGCAGTCTGCATCCACGCTTCGCCTGCCCCAGCCCAATCCTTCTCCTCCTGCGCCAACCAGCCCAGCCGGTAACTGGCCTCGGCGGCGACCGCCGGCTCCGCGTGCTCCACCAACCACGTGGCGCACCCGCGGGCCGTGGCGTTGTCCTTGGCCTTCAAGGCTGCTTCGAGCCGCAGGGGCGTCAACTGCGCCACCGCTTCATCCGAGAGCAACATTGCCACGCGCGTATAGGCCTTCAGGAAGGTCTCCGGCTGACCGCTCCGCGCGCGCAGACCCAACATCCGCTCGGCCGCCGGCCGCGCTTCGCGGCTATTGGGGAACTCCCCGATGACGCGCTCGTAGGCCGTAATCGCCCCCTGCGTGTCGCCAAAGGCCGTCGCCACCGCGCCCGCGAGCATCAACCGTTCGGTTGTGGCCTTGGGCGAGCGCGTCTCGTCGGCCGCCAACCAAGCGCGCGCGTCCTCGGGCTTGCCATCGCGCAACGCCGCCGCCACCGCCGGCAGGAGCAAGCGGTTCTCGCCCAATGCCTTCTCGCCCGCCTCGCGGGCAAAGGCCACCGTGGCTCCATAATCCTGCGCGGCATAGGCCACCGTCAGACCGCGGATGGCCAGCTTTGCGCGCTCCTCCGCGCGCGTTTCATTCTGAAGCACTTGCTTGTAGCGCGCAATCGCCTCGGCGGCCTGACCGCCCTTGGCCGCCAGCTCTGCCAAGGCCACCTGCGCGTGCAGCGCGTAGGCGCTCGTGCCCTCGGAGAGAATGCGGTAGAGCGTCGAGGCATCCTGCCCCCGCCCCAACGCTTCGTAGCACTGCCCCAAGAGGAACTTCGCCGCGGCCGAGAGCTCGGGCGTGGTCCGCCCCGTGGCCGCCGTCTCCAAGAGCGGCCTCGCCGCCTCGGCTTGGCCCTCCTGCAAGAGCAGCCGCGCCAGGGCTAACTGCGCCGCCAGACGCCGATCGCCCGTGGTGAGCTCCATCACGCGCCGATACTGCGCCTGCGCGTCCGCCGAGCGCCCCAACTTCTCATAGCACCCCGCTAACGCCTGCCGCGCATCCGCTTCGGCCGCTGCCTCCGGCTTCTCATTCGCCAAATACGCCTCGTACTCCGTTGCCGCCTGCGCGCTCATCCCCCGCCGCGCCAGTCCCTCGGCGAACAATAGCCCCTCGCTCGCCGCCAACGCCGCGCCCGAGCAACCAACCAACAGCCAAATCATCACGTGCTTCATACCCGCCATTATACCACATCCACCCCGCCCCCACACCAAACAAAAACTCGCCGAGGTCAAACACCTCAGCGAGTCAACTGGCGGAGAGGGTGGGAGTCGAACCCACGGAGCCCATTGCTGAACTCGGCGATTTAGCAAACCGCTGCCTTCGGCCACTCGGCCACCTCTCCAAAATCAGCGCCCTATCGGGCAAAAGCGGCGTAATAATAGCACACCCCGCCCCGCACGGTCAAGGAAAAAATACGCCGCTCCGCGCTGATGTGCTGCGCTTGATGCAGGGGCGATGACATAGCTCCTGCGGACTTACTCGCCCCCGCACCCCTCGGGAGCACAGGGTGCTCCACCCCGGCCGAAGCGCCCTCCGGGCACTTCGGCTGAAAGGCTCGCAGGCGGAGGGGCACACGCGTTTGTGGCCACACACGGGGCGCCCTTCTCGGAGGGGGCGGCTCTGGCCGCCCGGGCCCTACCATAAAGGATCGCGCGCATATACGCGTGCGCGCGCACGCTCGCTCGCGCACGCGCGATAGGCCCTACCTCGCCTCGACCTAGGGCCTACCTCACTTCGACCTAGGGCCTAGGTCACCTCGAGGTAGGCCCCCCGTTTTGAGGGTATCTTTGAACCTGCCGGTGCTGTCGGTTCTAATCGCCGCTGTTCCCGGCGGCGTTAGAAGCCGCGAAGGTTGCCTCTCCCCGGTTCCTCAGTTCGTCTTGGTTTGTGCGCTGGCAGGAAACGGTTATCCGCCAACTGCTGGCGTTTTCACGCCCCTGCGCTTCCTCCCTCGTGGGGGAGCGGGAACTTTTTCAAGGGGGCGGGTGTTTTTTTGCTTGACGCACGGGCGGTGGATGGCGCATAATAGAGCCGTATTTAGGAATTGCGCGGCGCTTCATGCAAGAACTTCTCAAGCGAATGTTGGTTTGTTTTACCTTCATCGGGATGCTGGTGAGCATTTCGGTGGCGTTTCGTTGCTTTGTGCCGCGTTATCGCACCTGGAATGAGAGCCGCGCGCTCCGCCAGAGTCTGCAGGAAGAGGTCGACGGCCTTCGCCGCGAGATTTCCGAGACGAAGCGAAAGGTCGACCGTTTCCATTCTTCCAAGTGGTTCGTGGAGCGCTTGGCGCGCGAGAACCACCGCGTGGCCGAGAACGAGATCGTCTTCGTCTTCGAGTAAGCCTCCCGATGATTCCCGAGGAATTGCTGATTTTTGCCGGGCGTGGCGAGTATCCGGAAGCGGTGCTTGCCGGGGCGCGGGCGGCCGGGGTGAAGCGTATTCTCGTGGCGGGGGTGCGGGGGATGGCCTCGCGCAAACTGTTGCGTTCGGCCGATGAGGCGGTGGTCTTTGGGGTGGGCGAGCTGCAGCGCGCGCTCGATTGGCTCGAGCAGCGGCGCGTGGCCTATATGTTGCTGGCTGGGCAGATTACCCCTGCCGCGCTCTTTTGCACCCGCTTTGACGCGCTGACGCGCCGGATTTTCGCCGAGCTGCCGGTCAAGAACGCGCACACCATCTTTGGGCGCATTATCCAGGAGGTGGAATCGCGCGGGACGCAGGTGGTGCCGGCCTCGTGCTTTATGAGCGCGCACCTGCCGGGCGTGGGCGTGCTGACTGCGCGTGCGCCGGATGCGCGTGAGGCGCAGGATATCGACTTTGGCCACCGCGCGGCGATGGGGGTCTGCGCGCTGGATATCGGGCAGACGCTCTTGGTCAAGGAGGGGATGGTGCTGGCGGTGGAGGCTTTCGAGGGGACGAATGCCACCTTGCGGCGTGGGGCGAAGCTCGGCGGGCGCGGGGCGGTGATGATCAAGGTGGCCAAGGCGGGCCACGATATGCGCTTCGATATTCCGGTCTTCGGCGAACACACCCTTAAACTCTGCCGCAAGTGCGGCATCTCCGCCGTGGCCTTTCAGGCCGGGCGATTGGTGATGCTCAACCGTGAGCGCGTGGTAGACCTCGCCAACCGCGCGGGCATCTCCCTCATTGGCCTCGATAGCGGCCTGCCGCCGGCTCCGTTGGAGCCCTGAGGGGCGCGCTACGCGCGCGTGAACGGTGAACGGAGAACGGTGAACGGCCATTCACCCTTGTCAACTCTGGCCTATCCGTCGCGGAACGCGCACCGTTCACTGTTCACCGTTCACTGTTCACCGTTCACCATCCCTCAGTCAGGATCCTTGACGCGGGCTTGGAGGGCTTGTTTGATGGCGCGGGCGAGGTCGGCGGAGATGCCGGGCTGGGCGGCGATGTCGGCCTCGGGGGCGGCGGCGAGGCGGCGGACGGAGCCGAAGGCCGCGAGGAGTTGGCGTTTGCGGGTGGGGCCGATGCCGGGGAGTTCGTCGAGGATCGACTCTTTGAGTGCGCGCAGACGGAGGGCACGGTTGAAGGTGATGGCGAAGCGGTGGGCTTCGTCGCGCAAGCGGATGAGGATTTGGAGGGCGGGGGCGTCGTGGGGGAGGACGAGGTTGGGGCGGCCGTCGTCGAGGACGATCTCCTCGTAGTGTTCGTTGAGGCCGGCGACGGGGATTTGGTCGAAGAGGCCGAGCTCGCGGAGGACTTCGCGGGTGGCGCGGACTTGGAGCTGGGCGCCGTCGCAGAGGATGAGGTCGGGGAAGGGGGTGTGCTCATCGCGCAGACGGGTGTAGCGGCGGCGGATGACTTCGGCCATCGCCTGCGGGTCGTTGTTGGTGACGGTGCGGACGTGGAAGCGGCGATAACGGCGTTTGTCGGGGACCCCGTCGCAGGCCACGACCATTGAGGCGACGGTGTGGGTGCCCATCAGGTGCGAGATGTCGAAGCACTCGATGACGCGCGGCGGGGCGCAGAGGCCGAGCAATTGGGCCAGCTCGGCGAGGCCCTCCTGGGCGGTGGGGCGTTTGAGGGCGGGCATCAGGCGGGCCTTGGCGCGCTCGCGGGTGAGTTCTTTGAGGGCCAGCCAGGTGTCGCGGAGGCGGGCGGCGCGCTCGTAATCTTGGCGCGCGGCGGCGGCCTCCATCTGCTCGCGCACTTCGTCAATGAGGGCGGGCCGCTCGCCGCGCAGGAAGGCACAGGCTTCGTCGAAGCGCGCGCGGTAGTCGGCCTGGGTGATGCGCCCGAGGCAGGGGGCCGAGCAGAAGCGGACGATGTCGTCAAGGCAGTGGGTGTGGTCCTCTGGGCCCGGGTTTCGGGCGGGGCACTTGCGCAGACCAAAGCGGCGCTCGGTGAAGTCGATGGCCATCCGCACCACGGTCGAGGAGGGGAAGGGGCCGAAGTAGAGCGCGCCATCCTCGCGGACAATGCGGCAGGTGGTCAGGCGCGGGAAGGGGAGGGTGGGGTCGGCCTTGAGGGAGAGGTAGCGCTTGTCGTCGCGCAGCAGGATGTTGAAGCGCGGGCGGTAGGTCTTGATGAGGTGGCTTTCGGTGAGGAGGGCCTCGGCCTCGCTGCGCACCACGCGGATCTCGAGGTCTTCAACGTGGTGGACGAGGCTGAGGAGCTTGGGGGGCGCGTGGCGGAGGGTGGAGGCGCGGAAGTAGCTCTGCACGCGCCGGCGCAGGTTGACGGCCTTGCCCACGTAGATGATGGTGCCCGCGCGGTCGCGATAGAGGTAGCACCCGGGCTTTTCCGGCAGGTGCTTGAGCTTCTCGCGCAGGCGCTCGTTCATCGGCTAGCACATCAATCGAAGTGGATGCGCGGGTCGATGAGCATATAGCAGAAGTCGGAGATGAGGTTGCCGAGGAGCTGGATCGAGGCGGTCATCACCAGCATCGCCATAAAGACCGCGTAGTCGTGGCCCACGAGTGCGTTCAGCGACAGCTGCCCCATCCCGGGGATCTCGAAGAGGGTCTCGATAATCATCGAGCCGGCAAAGAGCACACCCAGCACCCCGCCAAAGCCCGTGGCAATCGGGATGAGCGCGTTGCGCAGCGCGTGGCACCAAATCGCCCGGCTGCGCTTGGCGCCCTTGGCGAGCACGGTGCGCACGTAATCCGCGCTCATCTGCTCCATCAGCGAGTTCTTCATCATAATCGTCAGCAGCGCGAAGGAGGTCATCACATAGGCAATCACCGGCAGGACCATGTGGTACGCGCGGTCGCAGAAGAGCGTCCAACCGCCCGCAGCCGCCGCGGCATCGCTCTCAAAGCCGCCGATCGGGAAGATGTCCCAGAGGCCATCGACCGTGCCGCTCAGGCACATCTTGAGGATCATGCCCACCGCAAAGGAGGGAATGGCGTAGGCGGAGAAGACGATGATACTGGAGGCGAAGTCGAAGGGCGTGCCGTGGCGCAGGGCCTTGGCAATGCCCAGCGGAATACAGACCAGGTAGCTCATCAAGAACGAGACGATGCCGAACCAGAGCGAGACCGGCAGCCGCCGCCGGATGAGCTCCCACGCCGTCCGGTCCGGGTACTCGTAGCTCTTCATCTTCATCCCCAGACCGTCGCGGAAGGCCCAGGTGACGTACTGCTTCCACATCGGCTGATCGAAGCCGAACTGCTTCTCGAGCTCCTTCTTCATCCCTTCGCTGATGAGCGCGGCATTGGCCCCGCCGCCGGCTTCGCCGCCGCCGCCGCCCATCCCGCGCATTTGCGCCAACTTCAGGTCCACCGGTCCGCCCGGCAGCAGACGCGTCAGCAGAAAGCAGGCAATCGTAATCCCGAAGAAGGTCGGCACAAGCAACATTAAACGGCGGAGCAGATACTGAAGTCGATTCATAGCAATAGGGCCCTCGGTGTGAACGGCGCAATCATACCACACTTCCCCCCGCGCTGTCACCTCTTTTGCGCCCCTTGAGAGTGTGGCTTGCTCTACCCTAGCCGACGCGTCCTCTGGGCACGATGGCTTTTTGGCACATACGGCACAGAGGTGGCACGTGGGGCTTAGGTGTTTCGGCTGAAGCTTTCTGTAGTGGGTGAGTGCTGAGCAGTTGAATTAGAGGTGAGCGTTCGTGTCGTTTAGCCGTTCAACGCTTCGTTCGGCTTCCGCCAACGGGTGGCGAACGCATTTGGCAGTTAGGCCACGTTGGGTCAGGCGGGTGACCAACAGGTATGGCAGCCGTTGCAAGAGAACGCGAGTGGCAATGCCGGGATAGTTGCGTAGCCGCTGGGCGCGATTGGGGATTCGTTGATTCTTCGCAAAGAGCGAGAAGTCATCAATAGGTGTGGCATCGGCCACGCGCAACTGAAGCCCGGGAAGCATGGAGGGATAGCGGGCCTCGACAGACGGGGGATCGATGATGATAATACGGCTCTGGGCCAACGGCTCAATCTCCCTTCGCAAGAACCAGAAGTTGAGCACTGCCACTTCGCCGGGGTGGCCAAAGACCGCGAGCGCTTCGGGCGACCACTTGCCCGTTCCATAGCTTTGCGCCAACTCCTCTCGCCAAATACAACTGTACATCGCCTTCGGTGCGCTCTGCAGAAAGTATGCTTGCAGTGCAAAGGCTTGGTCAATGTTTGCGCACAGACTGGTCCCGGTGGCGATGATAAGCCGTGCGGTCCAAAGGCCACCAAGCACGCCGACGCTCCACCGCGTTATGCGCGGCCACTGCTTTCCCAGCCACGTAACGCCCTTGGCAAAGGCCAGATACTCCGCCAAGACGAACCACGGCTGATAACGCAAGTAGCCCATATGGGTGGAGGGATAGAGAAAGAGCGCACCAATGATTGCTAGCGCAACAAAGCGTTCCTCCCGGCATCTGCCACAGAGCAATAAGAGGAGTGACCCTAACAGGAGCCATCGTTGCCGGTGAGGGAGGGGATATGAGCGTAGTGGCTCCTCTCCAGAGGTCTGCTTCCAGGTCTCCCGAAAGGGGGCAAAGTCAGGCTTTTCGAGTTTCCAACGGTAGTAGGCGTGTGCCAGGAGGGGGGAGAGATAGGTGTTGCAGAAGTTTCCGAAGTGCCCCATCGCTTCGGCATCTTCATTGGCCATCTTAAAGTCTAGGGTCACATCGTGGGGCGGAAAACGCGCGGCATCTGCGGTCAACGCCGGGTAAAGCGGATGACCGTAATTTTGCCAAGAGGTCCAATAGGGTGAAACACATGCGAGCGCGGCTAACCCTGCCGCAAGGGCTCCCCAGCAGAAGACGCTTCGCACCCGCTTCCATCCAAGACTTCGCCACACAACCGGCAGGAAGATGACCCAAAAAGCCACGCACGAGAGCATTCCCGGCTGTTTGGCGCACACCATCCAGAAGCTGCCGCACAGTAGGCTCCGGCCCGTTCCGCTATCGCCGCGCAGAGTTCTGAACATCGCCGAGAGGAGTGTGATGCCGCCGAAGTAGACCGCAGAATCAACGCAAAGATCCACCCCAGGCGCACTCCACCAGACCGCCAACAGAAGGAGCGCGCGGACCATCGGGGAAGCGCCTCGGAAGAGCCGCCAGGCTTCAGCGAGGCAACTCACGAACAGGAAGGCGAAGAGCGGGAATTGCGGGTTGAAGGGAGTGCGTGTAAAGCCATACGCTGCCGCATTAAATACCCAGACGCTTTTGGGCACAAAGAGCAAATGCCACGGACGATAGGTCCAGGCGGGTGCCCCCATTGCGCTTTCCACCGCCTCAGGGGTCGCCGCATAGAGCGGATTCCACCCCGCCACCAACAGGCGAATGCCGGGTTCTTGGTAGGCTGCCGAAGTGATGTCGCCAAAACCGACACCAAGCCCTGCAAAGATCCAAATCCCGGCCAGTAGCAACACGAACCATCCCAATGCCTGCAGCCGCGCGATAAGCCCATACTGCTTTCTCAATCCGGCCCAAAGAAACATTCCCCCCAGGCACCCCCACCAGTGAGCGCCTGTTAACCGACCGCCACAGAGCATCGTCAGCCAGACCACGCACACCACCACAATAGGAAAGAGCGTGATACATGCTTCGCCCAAGCGTAAACCATCCCGCAACTTGCTCAACGATTGAGCAAGCGCCCTCGCTGTATTCGTTATTGACCGCATAAAAGTACGCCTTCTCCGCATACCTTAACCGAGGCCCTGAGAAAGCCCCCTAATAAGTATGCAGACGAAGGCGTACCACTACGGCACACCTCGCCAAACACGTTGCCTATTAGGTGAAATTTCTCAGGTTTCGGTTAAAGCAACTTGTTTGCACAAAGTGCAAGATAAAGTGTTATGGCTCTCCCATAACGCGCCCCAGTGTATCACAACACGCAACACCGTGCACCGAGGCGTTGCCTCGCTCGACTTCCCGTAAAGCGGGGGCAGTTAAACGGCCATTAGGTTATGTCGCTAAGTCAATCCCTAACCGTTGGATGTGGTGCTTGCGGAGGTGCCGTTTTGCCCCCGCACCTACCTCAAATCGACCTAGGGCCTAGGTCGCCTCGAGGTAGGGCCTAGGTCACCTCGAGGTAGGGCCTACCTTTTTTGGGGGTATACGCGACTCTATTTTGGATCCAGGGCGGGTGGGGGATGCGGTAGCCTCGCGCGTGCGCGCGCGTATACCTTATAGATGGGCGCGGTGGAGGCGGATCTGGAGGTTCGTGGGGCCATCCCACCGATCACGCGCCGCCGGCGCACAGATGAGGGAAGCGCGGCGGGGTGGTGCGCGGCGGGGGGAGTTGTGCTACAATGGGGCCATCTTCCCGATGTGATGGATTGCAGAAAGGACACAGACCATGCGGGTTTTGATGATTGGTGCCGGCGGCGTCGGCAGTGTGGTGGCGCATAAGTTGGCGCAGGTGCCGG
>JBJFFT010000143.1:0-4919 GCA_051891975.1 Candidatus Spyradenecus sp.
GCCGCCTGGGTCGCCTACGCCAAGGCCAACAAGGCCCTCCTCCTCTTCGATGCCCCCTACGAAACCTTCATCCGCGACCCCGAGATCCCCCACTCCATCTACGAAATCGAGGGCGCCAAGGACGTGGCCATCGAGTTCCGCTCCTTCTCCAAGAAGGCCGGCTTCACCGGCGTGCGCTGCGCCTTCACCGTGGTGCCCAAGAACCTCGTGGCCTACACCAAGGACGGCTCCGAGGTCCCTCTGCACGCGATGTGGAACCGCCGCCACACCACCAAGTTCAACGGCGTCTCCTACCCCGTCCAGCGCGCCGCCGAGGCCGTCTACTCCCGCGATGGCGCCTGCCAGTGCACCCAGCAGGTCGATTACTATCTCGGCAACGCCAAGCTCATCCGCAAGGGCCTCCAGGACCTCGGCTACACCTGCGTTGGCGGCGACAACTCCCCCTACGTCTGGGTCAACGTCCAGGGCGACTCCTGGACCTTCTTCGACCGCCTTCTCAATGAAGCCCAGGTCGTCACCACCCCCGGTGCCGGCTTCGGCAAGTGCGGCCAAGGCTTCATCCGCATCTCCGCCTTCAATGATCGCACGCGAGTCATCGAGGCGATGGAGCGCATCGCCAAGGCGTTGCGCTAACCGAACACACCCTGAAAGGAGGCTTGGTCATGACAGGTAATATGCTCATCGCCCAGAGCGGCGGACCGTCGATGGTGATTAATCAAAGCCTCGTGGGGGCGGTTCTCGCGGCCAAGGCCTCCAACAAGATTGTGGAGATTTACGGCGCGCTGCACGGGATCCAGGGAATCTTTGATGAGGACTTCATCGACCTGCGGGCCGAGCCGGAAGAAGTGCTGCTGAAGGTGGCGCAGACCCCGAGTTCGGCCTTGGGCTCGGTGCGGCGCAAGCCGACGAGCGACGATTGCCGGGCGCTCTTTGCCGTCCTCGCCAAGCGCAACATCCGCTACTTCTTCTACATCGGGGGCAACGACTCGGCCGAGACGGCCAACATCATCGCCCAAGAAGCCGAGGCCCAGGGCTACGACCTGCGCTGCTTCCATATCCCCAAGACCATCGATAACGACCTGCTCTGCAACGACCACACCCCCGGCTACGGCTCGGCCGCCCGCTTCGTGGCCTGCGCCGTGCGGGGCGATGACCTGGACAACCGCGCGCTCGGCGGGGTGAAAATCGACGTCATTATGGGCCGCAATGCCGGCTTCCTGACCGCCGCCGCCGCGCTGGCCCGGCAGGACCCAGACGACGGCCCTCACCTCATCTACGTGCCCGAGCGGCCCTTCACCCTCGAGCGCTTTGTCTCGGACGTGGGGGAGTGTCTGGCCAAGTACAAGCGCTGCGTGGTGGCGGTGAGCGAGGGCATCCGCGGAGAGGATGGCCGGGCGATTGCCGAAAGCTTCTCCAACGAGGTCGATGCCCACGGCAATGTGCAGCTGACCTCTGGCGCGCTGGGCGAAAACCTGGCCGCCGTCATCCGCGAGAAACTCAAGGTCAAGCGCGTGCGGGCCGACACCTTTGGCTTCATTCAGCGCTGCTTCGTGGGCGTGGCCTCGGAGGTCGATGCGCGCGAGGCGCGGCTGGTGGGGTCGGCCGCCGTGCAGGCGGCCGTAGGCGGCAAGCACCGCAGCGGCACCATCACGATGACGCGCTTGCCCGGCGCCAGCTACCAGATTGATTACTCGGTGGCGCCGCTCTCGGCCGTGGCCAAGCACACCCGCGAGCTGCCCGACTGCTACATCAATGCCGATGGCAACAACGTGACGGGCCTCTTCCTGGACTACGCCCGCCAGATCGTGGGCCCGCTGCCGGTGACCGCGCGCTTCAACCAGCTCCGCGGCCGCCGCTAGGAGGCGCGCGATGGCCTTCTACGACGCGCTTGCGCGCTCGCTTGAAGCCCTGGGGCAGGCCGGGTGCCGCCGCGCCCTGCCGCAGGTTCCGCCCGGGCTCGTCAACCTCTCCAGCAACGACTACCTCGGCCTCTTGGAGGACGCGGAGCTGCGCGAGCGCTTCTACGCCCAACTCTCCGGCGAAGACCGCCTCCTCAGCGCGGCCAGCTCGCGCCTGCTCACCGGCAACAGCGAGGCGGTCCAGCGCCTGGAAGCGGCCCTCGCGCGGGCCTATGGCGCCGAGGCCGCGCTCGTCTTCGGCTCGGGCTACCACGCCAACACGGGCATCCTCCCGGCGCTCGCCGGCCCCAAGAGCCTGGTCCTGGCCGACAAACTCATCCACGCGAGTATGATTGACGGCATCCGCGCGGCCGGCTGCAAGTTCTTCCGCTTCCGCCACAACGACCTCGCCCACGCCCGCACCCTCCTCGAGCGCCACGCGGCCGACTTCGATGAGGTCTTCGTGATGACCGAGAGCGTCTTCTCGATGGATGGCGACTGTGTGGACCTCCCGGGCTTGGTGGCCCTGAAGCGCGACTTCCCGAAGGTGGTGCTCTACCTCGACGAGGCGCACGGCGTGGGCGTCTTCGGCCAGACGGGCCTGGGCTGCGCCCACGAGGCGGGCCTCTCCGGCGAAATCGACCTGCTGGTCGGCACCTGCGGCAAGGCGTGGAGCTCCACCGGCGCCTACGTCATCTGCCGCGAGGGGGTGCGCGATGCGCTGGTCAACCGCACGCGCCCGTTCATCTTCACCACCGCCCTGCCCCCCGTCAACCTCGCCTGGACCCGCTTCGTCCTCGAAGCCTTCCCGGCGATGGCCGAGCGCCGGCGGCGCGTCCGCGAGATGGGGCGGCGGCTGACCGAGGCGATCGCCGCGCGCGGCATTGCCTGCCCGAGCGCTTCGCAGATTGTCCCGCTGGTGATTGGCAGCAACGAAGCGGCCATCGCCGCGGCCGCGCGCTTCCGCCAGGCGGGCTTCTACGTCCTGCCCATCCGCCCGCCCACCGTACCCGAAGGAACGGCCCGGTTGCGCTTCTCGCTGACGGCGGCGGTGGACGATGAGGCCTTCGCGCGGCTCCTTGCGCTCGTTTCGGAGGGCGAGGCGTGAGCCTGGCCGCGGGCGAGGAGACCACCGTCACCGGCACGGTCGAGAGCGTGGTCTTCCGCAACGAGGAGACCGGCTACACGGTCCTCTCCGTTCGCCCGCCGGCCGCCGGGGATATGCGCGACAGTCGGCGCCTGACGGTGGTGGGCAAGTGCGCCACCGTCTGGCCCGGCGAGGAGATTACCGCCGAGGGCCGCTGGACCGAGGACCCGCGTTTTGGCCGCCAGTTCCGCGCCGAGGCGCTCACCTGCGTGGCCCCGACCTCGCGCGAGGGTATCAAGCGCTTCTTGGCCAGCGGGATGATCCGCGGCATCGGCCCCAAGCTCGCCGAGGCCATCGTCGCCCACTTCGGCAGCGACACCATCGACATCCTCGACAACCGCCCCGACCGTCTGCGCGAGGTCCCCAAGGTCGGCGCGAAGAAGTGCGCGGAGATCCGCCGCTCGTGGAGCGAACAGCGCCAGAGCCACACGGTGATGATCTACCTGCAATCGCAAGGCATCGGCACCGGGCAGGCCGCGCGCATCTGGCGCCGCTACGGGCAAGATGCCATCGCCATCGTCAAGCGCAACCCCTACCGTCTGGCTGAGGATGTCCGCGGCATCGGCTTCCTCACGGCCGACCGCATTGCCCTGCAGATGGGCGTGGCCAAGGATTCCGAGCTCCGCGCCGAGGCCGGGCTCCTCCACTGCCTCAAGACGGCCGCCGACGACCAGGGCCACATCTACCTCAAACAGTCCGAACTCCTCCTCCTGGCCAACGACACCCTCGACATCCCCGTCGAGCGCCTCAACGAAGCCCTCCTGGCCGATGCCCAACGCCAGGTCATCGTGCTGGAGGAGGACCGCGTCTACCTGGCCGAGCACTACGCCGACGAGGTAGCCATCGCCACGCGCCTGGCCAAGCTCCTGCACACGCCCGTCCGCTGGCGCCCCATTGCCGCGGCCAAGGCCGTCGAGTGGGCCGAGGGGCGGATGGGCCTCAAGCTTGCCTCCGCGCAGTGGCAGGCGCTCACCCAGTCCGTCGGCGCGAAGGTCTCGGTCATCACTGGCGGCCCGGGCGTGGGTAAGACCACCATCATCCGCGCCCTCTGCGAAATCTTCTCGGCCCGCAAGCTCCAGCTCTTCCTCACCGCCCCCACCGGCCGCGCCGCCAAGCGGATGGCCGAGTCGACCGGTTTCGCCGCCACCACCCTCCACCGTCTCCTGCGCTACCAGCCCCAGACCGGCGGCTTCCACTACTGTCTGGAGAACCGCCTGCACGGCGATGTCTTCATCGTCGACGAGAGTTCGATGCTCGATGCCTCGCTGATGCGCAAGTTCCTCGAGGCCCTCCCCGACACCGCCACCCTCATCCTGGTGGGCGACGTGGACCAGCTCCCGAGCGTCGGCCCGGGCAATGTCTTGGGCGACCTCATCGCCTCGGGCGTCATCCCCTGCGCGCGCCTGACCACCATCTTCCGTCAGGACGCCTCCGGCTACATCGTCCGCAACGCCCACCACATCAACCAGGGCGAGACCTTCGAGCTGCCTCCACCTGGCCAGCCCAGCGACTTCTACTTCACCCAGGCCCTCGACCCGGCCAAGATCCAGGAGATCCTCCTGCGCCTGATGCTCGAGCGCATCCCCCACAAGTTCGGCTTCGACCCCCTCCACGAGGTTCAGGTCCTCACCCCCATGCGCCGCGGCGAACTGGGCACCGACCGCCTCAACGAGCGCATCCAGCACGCGATGAACCCCGTCGGCCCCGCCCTCTACCGCGGCAACACCCCCTTCCGCCTCCGCGACCGCGTGATGCAAATCGCCAACAACTACGACAAAGAGGTCTTCAACGGCGACATCGGCTTCATCTCCGCCGTCGACCTCGAGGAGCGCACCCTCGTCGTCTCCTTCGACGGCCGCGAGGTCCCCTACAAG
>JBJFFT010000144.1:0-4894 GCA_051891975.1 Candidatus Spyradenecus sp.
TGGGGTTGGGGCGCGGGGGCTTCTTCCTGGCGGCGGTGGCGGGGGCGTGCGTGGTCAAGGGGGTGGTGCCGGTGTGGCGGGGGAGGGGTCCGCGCTTTGAGCGCCGGCGACGGGAGGGGGCGTTCCTGGGGGTGGTGACCGAGCGCGTGTCGGTGGGCTACTATTGGGCGCTGGCGCGGAAGTTGGCGGCGGGGCGCGGATGTGCTATCATTCAGTCGATTGCGGAAAGGAGCAAGCAATGATTATCGATACCTTGGATCAGGCTGGGAAGTTGGCGCTCGGCGAGCGCTTCGAGAAGGCGTTTGCGTGGTTGGCCGAGGCGGTGAAGGCGCCGCCGGCGGTTGGGCACCACGTGATTGAGGCGTTGCCCGATGGCACCGAGGCCCTCTTCGCCAATGTCCAGGAATACGAAACGCGCGCGCCGGAGGCGTGTCCGCTGGAGTATCACCGCGCCTATGCCGATATTCAGTTCCTCTTCGAGGGGCGCGAGGCCATCGGTTGGCGGCCGCTGACGGCGGACCTCGCCGAGACCAAGCCCTATAACCCCGAGGCCGACATCGGCTTCGTGGCCGGCGAGGGGACGGCGATCCCCTTCCCGGAGGGCGGCTTCTTCGTCCTCTTCCCGCAGGATGCCCACGCGCCGGGTCAGCGGGTGCCGGGCGCGGACCGGGTGAAGAAGGTGATCGTTAAAGTGCTCCTGTGAGGCCGATTGCTTCGCTGGGGCTGATTGCCAACCTCACGCGGCCGCGGGCCCGCGAGGGAGTGGAGGCGTTGGTGCGCGCGGCGCGCGCGGCCGGGATCGCCCTCTTGCCCTCGCCGGAGACGGCCGAAGCGTTGGGCGCGGCGGCGGGTGTGGCCCCAGAGGCCTTTGCCCAGACCGGCGCACAGGGGGTCATCTCCCTGGGCGGCGATGGCTCCTTCCTGGCCGCGGCTCACGCGGTTGCCGCCACCGACCTGCCGCTCATTGGGCTGAACATCGGGCGTTTGGGCTACCTGACCGCCGTCAACGAGGAGGGCTTTGGACCCCTCTTGCAGGCGCTCGCGCAAGGGCGGTATGCGGTCGAGGCGCGGACGGCGCTGGCGGCCGGGGTCGTGGGCGGCGCGCGCTTTCCCGATGCGCTCAACGATGTGGTCATCAGCCGGGCCGAAAGCGGCCACGCCTTCGCCCTGAACCTGGAGCTCGATGGCTTCCCCGTGGCGCGCTACCTCTGCGATGGGCTCATGCCCGCCACCCCCACCGGGTCGGCCGCCTACTCGCTCTCGGTGGGTGGACCGGTTGTCTCGCCCGCGGCTCGGGCCTTGGTCATTAGCGTCATTGCCCCGCACGCGCTCAGCGCCCGGCCGCTGGTCATCCCCGATGGCACGCGGGTGGTCGTGCGCGTCGATGAGGACGATGGCGCCCCCGCGCGGGTCTATGCCGATGGTGTGGCCGTGGCCTCGCTCGCGCCCGGTGCCGCCCTCGAAGCTACCGCCTCAGCGCGCCCAGTCCGCCTGCTCCTCCCCGAGCACCACAACCCCTACGCCCCCCTCGCCCTCAAACTCGGCTGGAGCGCTAACTTCCGCCGCTGAGAGGGGTCTCTTGTGCCGAATTGACCGCAGGTCTCGTTGCGCGGTGGTATCAAGTTTGATACACTTCGCGGCATAATGAAAGAGATTGATCGAGCGGCTTCTATCTTCCTGCGGGCCGTCCTTCGGCGGATGAAGGACCTAGGCCTCAACCAGACCTCGCTGGCCGCGCGGATGAATGCTTCGCGCCCCTACGTCACCAAGGTGCTCAATGGCGATGTCTCCATCACCCTGCGCACCGCCTCGCGCTTCGCCAAAGCTCTCCAGATGGACTTCCTTCCCCTGCTCACCCCGCAGGAAGAGCCCCGCGAAGAGCCCCAACAGCCCGCCCCGGTGGACCTATGACCGAGAACCGGCGCATCTTTCTGAATATCGTCGCCACCTACGGCCGCTCGCTCTATGCGCTCATCATCGGCCTCTTCTGCGGTCGCTGGACGCTGATGGCCCTGGGCGAAGTCGACTACGGCCTGATGGGCGTCGTCGGCGGGCTGACGGCGTTCATTGCCTATTTCAATGGCATCTTGGGCGGAGCGATTGGGCGCTTTTACGCGCTCTCGGTGGGAGAGCAGAAGAAGGACCCTGCCGCTGGGCTCGAGGCGTGCCGGATGTGGTTCACGACGGCGGTGGTAATCCACACGGTGGTGCCGGTGGTGCTGATGTGCTTGGGGTATCCTTTGGGGGAGTGGGCGGTGCGGCACTTCCTGACGATTCCGCCGGATCGGGTGGAGGCGTGCGTGTGGGTGTGGCGGTGCGTTTGTGCAACGTGTTTTCTGGGGATGGTCACCTTGCCGTTCAGTGCGATGTATGGCGCGCGGCAGTATATTGCGGAGCTGACGATTTACTCCTTTGTGACGACCACGTTGAATGTGTGCGTGCTCTACTATATGCTCCATCATCCGGGCGTGTGGTTGGCGAAGTATGCCTTGGCGCAGGGGGTGTTGGCCTTTCTGCCGCAGGTGATTATCGCGGTGCGGGCCTACTTCATCTTCCCGGAGTGCCGCGTGGTGCGGCGGCATCTGAATTGCTTGGCCAATGTCAAGCGGTTGTGTAGTTATGCCTTTTGGAATGCCTGGGGGACGCTCGGGGCGATGTTGCGCGCGCAGGGTGATGCCGTCCTGCTGAACAAGTACTTTGGGCCGAAGGTCAATGCCGGTTTCGCCGTGGGCTCCAACCTCTCGGGGCAGACGAATACGCTCTCGGGGAGCCTGATTGGCGCCTTCTCGCCGGCCATCTTCAATGCGTGGGGCGCGGGGGACTATGACCGCGCGCGGCAGATGGCCTACCAGACGTGCAAGCTGGGGGCGCTCTTCATCCTGGTCTTTGCCATTCCGCTGACGCTGGAGGTGGAGGAGGTGTTGCACCTGTGGTTGAAGCAGCCGCCGCAGTATGCCGCTGAGTTCTGCGTCTTTGTGCTGGCGATGAACGTTATCGACAAGCTGGCGGTTGGGCACATGATCTGCGTCAATGCCAACGGCAAGGTGGCGCTCTACCAGGCCTTTCTGGGCACCTCTCTGGTGATGACGCTGCCGATTGCGTGGGGGTTGATTGCCCTGGGGGTCGACCCGACGGCCGTGGGCTGGGCGATGGTGACGACGATGGTCTTCTGCGCTACGGGGCGGGTGTGGTTCGCGCGCACGCTTGTTGGGATGAGCGCGAAGGTGTGGCTGCGCACCATTGTTGCCCCCATCGCGCTGTTGATCGGCATAACCGGGGCGATCGGTTACTTGCCGCAGTTGGCGATGGCCCCCTCGTTCCTGCGCGTGGTGGTGACGACGGGGGTGGTCGAGGCGGTGCTGCTGCCCTTCTCGTGGTGCCTCATCCTCAACTCCGCTGAGCGCGCCTTTGTGCTCAACCGCCTCTCCACGCTCTTCAACCGCGCTTCCAAGGCCGTTCATCTGGCGGACAAGGCCCTCTGCTGCGGCTGCGCGGCGTGCCACGATGTTTGCCCCAAGGGGGCCATCCGGATGGTGGCCGACCGGGAAGGCTTCCGTTATCCGCAGATTGACGCGACCGCTTGCGTTCACTGCGGCCGCTGCGAGGCCGTTTGCCTGGTGCTACACCCGGGGGAGGCGCGCGAGCCGCAGGCCGTCTATGCGGCCAAGGCGCTGGACACCGCGCTGCGCCTCGACTCCTCGTCCGGGGGCATCTTCTCGCTCCTGGCTCGGCGTGTCCTCGCGCGTGGCGGGCGGGTCTATGGCGCGGCCTACGACGAGGCGGATTGGTCGGTCCGCCACATCGCCGCGACCGATGAAGCGGGCCTTGCGGCCTTGCGCGGCTCGAAGTACCTGCAATCGCGGGTTGAAGGCATCTATCGCGCGGTCAAAACAGACCTTGCCAAGGGCCTTGAGGTGCTCTTCTCCGGGACGCCGTGCCAAATTGCGGCCCTCAAACGCGTCCTTGGCCGCGACATGCCGCGCCTGGTCTGCGTGGAGGTGGTCTGCCACGCGGTTCCGAGCCCGCGCGTGTGGCAGCAGTACCTCCTCTACCAGCAAAAAAATTTTCTTCGAGCCTGCGGCTCGAAGATACGGAGAATCTCTGCCAGGCGCAAGCATTGCGGCTGGCAGAGATACTCCGTATCATTACGCTTCGCGAATGATACGGAGTATCTCTGCGAGTTCTCACAAGATCCCTTTATGCAAGCTTTCTTGCGGGAGTTGTGCAATCGCCCCTCGTGTCACGCCTGTTCGGTCAAGGCGCTGCGCAGCGGGGCGGACTTAACGATTGGTGACTTCTGGGGCATCGGGCAAGTCCTCCCCGAGATGGACGATGACCGCGGTACCTCGTGCGTTCTGGTCAATACTGCGCGTGGGGCCGCGCTTTGGGGCGAGGTGCAAGGAGCCCTTGAGAGCCGAGCCACGACCTACGCCTCGGTTCTGCGCGGCAACTCGGCCATCCTCCACAGCACGCACCCACACCCCAACCGAGCGCGCTTTATGGCTCGTTGCACGGCCGAAAACTTCCCGCGCGTCCTCGCGCGCTGCCTCCGCCCCACGGTGCTCTGTCGTGTGAAGTCGTTTGTGCGCCGAGTGTTGCGCCGGATAGGAGTCTTAGGATGAGAGTCGGGATTTTGACCTTTCACGCGCAGCTCAACTACGGGGGCGTGTTGCAGTGTTGGGCGTTGAAGGAGTCGCTTAAGCGGATGGGGCACTCGGTGGTGGTGGTCGATCGATGGCTGAACGAGACGAACTCGGCCTTGGTGGCGCCGTTTGTTGAGTGGAGCTTGCGGCAATGGGTGGGGTGTATTGCCCGAGGAATGGCTGGGTGCCGGACTTGGGACCGGGTTGTGCGGTATTGGCGGACGATGCGCTTTGTGCAGCGGTTGGGGCTC
>JBJFFT010000145.1:0-20295 GCA_051891975.1 Candidatus Spyradenecus sp.
ATCGCGCAGACGCTGGATGGCCGCGCTGGTCTTGGCCATCTGCATCAGCGAGACGATGCCCTCCTGCATACGCGCGCCGCCCGAGGCCGTGCAGAGGATCAGCGGGCACTTGAGTTCGCGCGCCTTCTCGGCCGCCTGCAAGATGCGTTCGCCCGTGCCCGAGCCCAGCGAGCCGCCCATAAAGCGGAAGTCCATCGCTCCAAGCACCACCGGGATCTTCTCGATCTTCGCCGTGCCCACCACAATCGATTCGCCAATCTTGGTCTTCTCGCGGGTGGCAACCACCTTGTCAGCATAGGCATCGGTCGCGTCGCGGAAGGTCAGCGGATCGTGCGCAATGACCTCGGCGGCAATTTCCTGGAAGCTGCCCTTGTCGGCCAGCAGGTCGATACGCTCGCGGGCAGAGAGGCGACCGTGCGCTCCGCAATGCGGGCAAACCTTCAAGTTGGCCACATACTCATCCTTCGGAGTATACGCACCACACTTCTTGCAAACATTCCACAATGCCTCTGTCGGCACGCGCAACGGCGCTTCGGGCGCCTTCGTAAACCAGGCCATAAACACTCCTTTACTCGAGTTAGATGGCCACACTCTAGCATATTCCGCAACCCCGTGCAACCAACTCTCTTCGGGGCGCTGGCCATATCTTCGGCGCGGTCCCGTTATGGAGGTGGCCGTTCGGGCAGGAATTTGGGAGCCCTAAGGCACGATGACCTAGGGCCTACCTCGAGTCGACCTAGGGCCTACCTCACTTCGACCTAGGGCCTACCTCGAGTCGACCTAGGGCCTATCGCGCGCGTAAGCGCGTGCGCGTGCGCGTGATGTGCACGCGCACGGTTTATTATTGGTGGGGCGCAGCACCTGTGAGTGTCGCGAGCGACCTTCCCCTTCATTGTGCTATACTGCGCGCACAAGAACCCCCTATTAAAGGAGAGAAACGATGAAGCGTTTGATGAGTGTGTGTGCTGCGGCCGTGTGTGCGGCGGTGGCGTTTGCGGTGCCGAAGGCCGAGTGGCTGCCGGCGGATGTGGATATGACGATGGCTGCACTGTGCGAGCAGGAGGAGAATCCGGTCGTTCACGGGGCGTGGAAGGAGGCGTTGACGGGGCTCCACCCAATGGTGGATCAGATGCTCGCCGAGCAGCAGGATATGAAGAAGCTGGCGGAGGAGGAGCCGGAGATGTATGCCCTTACCAAGGCCTTGACGGGGCTTTCGGAGGATGGCAAGAAGATGACGCTGAAGTCAATCGCGCTGGGGATGACCTTCCCCAAGACGGTGGCGGCGTTTGAGGAGTTCGAGGGGCTGCGCGTAGTGGTCATCTTCGAGAACCCGACCTTTAAGATTGAGGCCTTCGATCAGGCGGTCCAGGCGTTGCTGGAGAAGAAGGGGACAGGCGTTAACGCTCCAACGATGGTGAAGGTGGGCGAGTGGCGGTTGATAAAGCCGAATAAGCAGGAGCAGCCTGCGGACATTGCTTTCTGCTACAAGCCGTGCGCACAGGGGCTGGTGGTGGCCGTTGCACGCACGCTTTCCGAGGTGGAACTGTGGCTTGCCGGGGCAAAGTTGGCGGCTGATGCGCCGGCGGCGGCTCCCTTCGCGGTGGTGAAGAAGCCCGCCGATGGCGCCTATGCCCTCAAGGATGTGGCCGAGCTCTTGAATCGGTATGTGCCCGATGAGGAGACGCGCAAGCAAGTGGAGTTGCAGGCGCCGTGGCTCTTCAAGACCCATCGCGTGTTGCTCTCGGGCTCACTCGAGGGGGTCAATGGTGTGGCCAAGATCGCGGCCGCCACCGACTCGGCCGAGGTGGCCGGGCAGCTGAAGAACGCGCTGGAGATGTACCGGATGATGGCCGCGCAGATGATTCTGCCGGCAGCCTTCCAGAAGCCCGATGCCGCGCTCTGCACCTGGCTGACAAAGTCGGTGACGGTGGAGGCCACCGGCTCCGAGGTGCAGCTGAAGGCGGTCTTTGAGCCCAAGGCGGTCTCCGCGATTGCTAAGGAGTGCCTGGAGCTGCAGGCCAAGCAGGGGCAGGATGTCGAAGCCCTCTTGGATGATGACGAGGACTTTGAGGACGACGAGGACGACGGCGAAGAGATGACCCTCGAGGAGGCCACGAAGATCCTCGACGGCATTGAGGGGAAGTAAAGCACGATAGGCGCTACGCGCCCAGCGGTTAGCGGCTAGCTGTTAGTGCGCGTACCGCGACGGGTGAGCGTTGGGGGCTGGGCGACGGGCCCGGCTCCTAACGCCGCCGGGGACGGCGGCGGTCAGAACGGATAACGCTTTCACGCGCCGTCAGGCGCACCTCACGCGAGCGAAGCGAGCTCCTCTCGTCTCACGTCTGTCATCTGTCATCTCATTTTGTGCTATACTGCGCTCACAGTTGGCCCTCACAAGTGGATTTAGAGCAAAGGAATACGGTATGAAGCAAGCAGTGTTTGGTGCGTTGGCCCTGATGGCCGCAGGCGCATTTGCCTTGACTCCGGGCAAGGTGTTGAAGATGGTGCCGCAGAGCGGCGTCTCGAAGAGCTTTGATTTGATCACCGAGAACGGCATCACCTTCCGTGTGCAGTTCTACACGCCGCAGGTCTTCCGTATTTTGGCCGCGCCGCAGAAGCTCGAGCCGCAGCTCGACCGCGCCGGCAATCCGCTCAAGGATAAGGACGGCAACGTGATGACCTACGTTTCGGCCGACTTCTCCGATCCGCTCAACAATCCCGAGAAGGCGCAGATTCTCGTGGGCGTGCCCGAGGATAAGACCCAGGTGCGCTTTGCCGACAACCGCGCCGAGGGGACGTTCACCTTCGCCACCTCGGCCCTGAAGCTCACGGTCAATAAGGCCGACACCACCTTCTCCCTGGCCTACAGCGAGGGGACGCCAATTTGGTCGGAGGCCGCGCCGCTGGATCTCTCGGCCAATGGCACCACCCAGACCCTCAAGACGACGGCCGACGAGTTCTTCTATGGCGGCGGCCAGCAAAATGGCTACCTCTCGCACAAGGGCCGCAAGATTGACATCCGCGCCGACGGCAACTGGGGCGAGGGCGGCCATCCCAACCCCGCGCCGTGGTATATGACCAACACCGGCTACGGCGTCCTGCGCCACACCTTCTCGCAGGGCGTCTACGACTTCTCGGCCGAGGATGCCATCAAGACCACCCACTACGAGAACCGCTTCGACGCCTTCTACTTCGTGGGCACCAACTTCGCCGGCACGCTGAACCTCTACACCCAGTTTACCGGCCGGCCCAACCTCATCCCGCGCTGGGGCCTGCAGTTGGGCGATGCCGATGCCTATATTACCCGCGACGAAGCGACCAAGGACCCCGCCCAGAACGAGGATGGCACCTTCAAGGAGGTGACCCCCATCGATGCGGTCAAGGTGGCCAAGGCCTACCGCGAGAACGATATGCCCGGCGGCTGGCTGCTGGTCAACGATGGCTACGGCTGCGGCCACATGCAGCTGGGCTACACCGTCGACGCCCTCGCCAACCTCGGCTTCTACACCGGCCTCTGGACCGAAGGCGCGCTCGATCGCATCAAATGGGAGGTCGGCACCGCCGGCACCCGCGTGCAGAAGATTGACGTTGCCTGGTCCGGCCCGGCCTACCAGCACGCCTTGGAGTGCAACAAGATTGCCGCCGAGGGCATTGAGCAGAATGCCGACGCGCGCGCCTTCGTCTGGACCGTGCAAGGTTGGGCCGGCACGCAGCGCTATGGCATTTGCTGGACCGGCGACCAGGCCGGCTCCTGGGACCTCATCCGCTACCACATTCCCACGCTGACTGGCTCCTCGATGAGCGGCCAGGCCTATGCCACCACCGACGTGGATGGTATCTTCGGCGGCAGCAACGAGACCTTCTTGCGCGACTTGCAGTGGAAGTGCTGGACCACCGCTATCTACGTGATGAACGGCTGGAGCCACATCAACAAGGGCCCCTGGAGCTATCCCGAGCCCTACAAGAGCCTCAACCGCAAGGCCCTCTTGCACAAGAACCGCATCGTCCCCTACGTCTACACCTACCTGGCCAAGGCCTACGACTCTGGCGCGCCGGTCGTCCGCCCGCTGGTCTACAACTATCCCGAAGACCGCACCACCTGGGGCGAGGAGACGAAGTATCAGTTCATCCTGGGCGATGACTTTCTCGTGGCCCCCATCTACAACTCGATGAAGCTCAACAAGGGCTGGAAGAAGAACGTCTACCTCCCCGAAGGACTGTGGATCGACTACCGCGACGGCCGCCGCGTGCAGGGTCCGGTGACGCTCCCGGCCGTGCCGATCACCCTCGAGGATATCCCCGTCTTCGTCCGTGCCGGCGCTATCGTGCCGATGTATCCCGAGATGCTCGTCCTGGGCGACAAGCCCTTCGACCCCATCACCCTCGACCTCTATCCCAACCCCGCCGGTGCCACCGACACCTTCGTCCTCTACGAAGATGATGGCGAAACGCAGGCCCACCGCTACGGCCAATCCACCACCCAGAAGTTCGCCCTCTCCTCGCGCTCCGACGAGCGTGCTGGCTACATCCGCGTGGAGCTCGGTAAGATCGAGGGCTACTATAAGGGTATGCCCGAAGCGCGCGGCTACGAGCTGATTGTCCACACCCGTGCCAAGCCCACCGCTGTTGTCTTCCAGAACGACGACGGCACCCTCGGCCAGGAGATCCTCCCGCTCTGCGGCGAGAAGGCTACCACCGCCTATGCCAACAGCCGCCAGGCGTGGTACTACGACCCCGAGGAGAAGTTCGGCACCCTGCGCATCAAGCTCGCCAAGATGCCCGTCGAGGCCTCCGCCCGCATCCTCATCACCACCGCGCCCTTCTCCACCATCCAGGCCACCCCCGCCTATCCGGTGCCCGAGGTGACCGACGAAATCGACAAGGCCGACTTCACCGCCACCGTCAACTCCGCCGCCGCCGACAGCTCCTTTGCCCTCGCCCTCGATGGCACTGAGGAGACGATGTGGCACTCCTACTGGGCGGATGATGCCAAGCAGCCCACCAACTTCCCCTACATCGCTGAGATTGATATGCACGGCCTCTACGCCATCAACGCGGTCACCTACCTGCCGCGCGCTAACCTCGGCAACGGCGTGATTAAGGGCTACAAGGTGGAAGTCGCCCGTTTCCCGGGCAAGTTCACGCAGGTGGCCGAGGGCGAACTCGAGCCCTTCACCAAGGCCGAAACCCGCGCCATCGCCTTCCCCACCACCTGGGCCCGATACATCCGCCTGACCTTCACCTCCGCCCAGCGCGGCGAGAAGTTCGGCTCGGCCGCCGAGATCGACGTCAAGCAGGACCTCAATGCCAAGCCCTTGCCCGACGAGACCGAGCCCATTGGCCACGAGACCGTTTCGGTTGAAGGCACCGACTACCCCAACTGCCGCCGCGATCAGGTGGGCGCCGATTGGACGCTCGACCTTGACGGCACCTGGGAGCGGGTCAAGGGCCACGCCGGCATGGCCACCGACAATGCCAACCAAGGCACCGTCACCTTCCGCATCACCGCCGACGGCAAGGAGCTCTTCGCCCGCGTGGGGATGAAGCCCGGGGACATCAAGCAGCTCATCGATGTCGAGATCCCCGCCGGCGCCAAGCAACTGCGCTTCACCCTCAAAAATGAGTCGCCCGACGCCATCGACTCGAACACCGGCGTCTGGACCGACCTCAAGTTCTTCCGCGCCGGCTCCGGCCGCGACTAAGCGCGTCCAACGCGCCCCTCACGCCCCCTTCCGGCCTGCACCCCAGCCCGAAAGGGGGCTTTCCTTTCACCCTCCCACGAGCCCCGCTATGCTTGACCTTATCGCCCTCTTCCGGGCCAACTACGCCAAAAGTGTCGCCACCGACGCCAAGAACCTCGCTGTCGACATCCACCAAGAGGCCAACCAAGCCCAGCTCAACGTCGCCAAAGGCCGCACCGACATCGAGCGCCTCTACCTCCTCGTCGAGGCTCTTTGGACCATCCTTAAAACCTCCACTGGCCTCACCGACGAAGACTTCGTCAAGATTGTCGAGCAACTCGACCTCCAGGATGGCAAACTCGACGGCCGCAACGCCACCCACACCGTCATCACCCAGTGCCCGAACTGCGGCAAAACCCTCCTCAAAGGCCACCGCCGCTGCGCCTACTGCCAGGCCGACGTCTTTGCCAACGCCCCCTTCCGCCACATCGGCAAGTAGCGCCCGGCCCGCTCCCGCCCCGAGTGTGAAGCCAACCCGCCCCGGGTCCGACTCGGACTCGGGGCGGGTTCATTTTACGCCCGCCCCGAGGGCAATTAATAAGAGCCAGACTTAATTGAAATAAGTCTGGCTCTTAATTCAATTAAGTCTGGCTCTTATTGCCAATAAGTCTGGCTCTTATTAATTCCCCCCGCCCGAGCTCAAAATCCCGCTAGCCCCCAGCCAAGGTTGTCCCCCAGCTGGGGAACAGTCGGTACCCCAATTGGGGAACGCGCTGTACCCCAATTGGGGTACGCAACACCCTCGGCGCGCCCCTCAGGCTGCCCGGCGTGTAGCGGAAAAACGGGGCGAGTTGCCATTTCACCGCCATCTGTGTATAATGCGCGCTTCATTCGGTCGAAAGGCCCCTTGCGCCCTGTAGCTCAGTGGATAGAGCAGCGGTTTCCTAAACCGCGTGTCGCAGGTTCGATTCCTGTCAGGGCGACCATTCCCACGCGCTTTCCTTGACTTTCCGCTCCCCTTGGGCCATAATGCGTCCTCAGAAAGGAGAACGGGCGATGGACGAGGATAACATTGACGGGCTTGGGACGCGGCGAGGAGATGACATAGAGGATTTTAGACCGTTTTTTGTTGCCTCTCTAATATGCCTTGTGCTTGGCATTCTTCTGTTTGTCGTTCGAGCGTATTTTGAGTGGTAGTTGCAGGAAATGCAAGCGTCACTTTGGGCAAGACGCTTAGTGTGTGCCTGGCGGTGCGGGGAGCCGCTACCTTTGCGCGAGCGCAGCGGCCCCTCGCCAACCGTTCACCGGTCACGGTTTACCTTTCACGCGCCGTCAGGCACCGCACCGCGCGAAAGGCCTATCAACTCTGAACCGGTGCGCACTAGGACGCTCGGAGTATGCTAGACTATGCGTGTATTTGCCGTATTGATGGGCATTGTGCCCGATGAGAGAAGACTATGGGACTGGACAAGATGCAATCAGTCGAGCCGGATGTTGCTTTGTGGGCCAATGGGGCCCTTCAGGCGTACGGGTTGAGCCCTAAATTAGAGCAGGCACCGCTCAATGCGGAGATTGACGGAGCATTAGATGATTACTTCTCCAAAAATGGTGGAGCCGGAGGTAATCGCCCGGACGCGAAACTGCTGTTGCGCGATGCCTCCGCGCAGGATTGGCCTATTCTCATCGAGTACAAAGGCCACAAGGACCGCCTAGTGAAGCTCTCCCCCGACGGGAAGACGGTGGAGAACCGCAAGAACGTTAACGAACCGAACTACAAGCATATCAATGCCTACGCCGTCAATGGTGCCATCCACTACGCCAACGCCATCCTTCACCACACGGCATATACCGATATCATCGCCATTGGTGTGACGGGTTTCAAGGACGAAGCGGGGGCCCTACACCCCATCCTCGGAGTCTACTACGTCTCCAAGGCCAACTACGGCATCGGCCAAAAGGTCGGAGACTTCGCCGACCTCTCGTTCCTCAAACCGGACCATTTTGCGGACTTTATCGACCGAGTCAAAGAGCTGAGTCTGCCGCCCGAAGAGCGCGAGCGGTTGCGTGAACAGCGCGAACGCGAAATCGACGTCAGCCTCAAGCGTTTGAATAACGACATCTACCAGCACGAGAAGGGACTCGGCGAGAACGAGCGCATCTATCTCGTAGCCGCTTCCATCATCGCCACGCTTGGCGTTCCCGGCCGGGTGGTCCCGCTCAAGAAAGAGGATTTGCGCTCTTCTACCGAAAGCGGCAATACCGATGGCGAGATTATCCTGCGCAAGATTGAGGCCTTCCTTAAGGAGAAGAACCTCCCGGAAGAGAAGAGCCAATATATCCGGCGCACGCTGACCAATACCCTCACCGCGGCGAACATCAACAAAGTCGTTGACGGCGAGACGCAGGTCAAGCGCGTCTTCGTCAAAATCGTTGACGACCTCGGCATCTACTACAAGATTGGCCTGACAACCGACTTCACCGGCCGCCTCTTCAACGAGATGTACAATTGGCTCGGCTTCACCCAGGACAAGCTCAACGATGTAGTCCTCACCCCTTCCTATGTCGCCACCCTGCTCGTCCGCCTTGCGCGCGTCAATAAGGAGTCCTACGTCTGGGACTTTGCCACCGGCTCGGCGGGGCTCCTCGTGGCCGCGATGAACGAGATGCTCGATGACGCCAAGCGCACCATCCACTCCCCCGAGGCGCTCCGCCAAAAGAGCCTCGCCATCAAAGCCAATCAACTCCTGGGCATTGAACTGTTGCCGAGCGTCCACATGCTCGCCATCCTCAATATGATCTTGATGGGCGACGGCAGCTCCCACCTCCTCAACAAGGACTCCCTGCGAGACTTCGACGGCGAAAACTTCCCGGCCAACGCCTTTGTCCTCAATCCTCCCTATTCGGCCCCCGGAAACGGGATGATCTTTGTTCAAAAGGCCCTCTCAATGATGAAACACGGCTATGCCGCTATCATCATTCAGGCCTCTTCGGGCAACGGTAAGGCCTGCGACTACAATCGTGAAATCCTCAAACACAGCACCCTCCTGGCCTCCATCAAGATGCCAGCAGACCTCTTTATCGGCAAATCCAGCGTCCAAACCTACATCTATGTCTTCCAAGTCGGCCAGCCTCACCACCCCGATAACCTTGTTCGCTTCATCGACTTCTCCGATGACGGCTACACCCGCACCAACCGCAAGAAGGCCGCCGTTAACTTGCGCGACACCAATAACGCCAAGGCTCGCTACCAGGAGGTCGTCGATATCGTCCGGTTTGGTCCTCAAAAGCGCCACTTCCTTCCCGCAAGCGCGCTCTACGAGGGCACCATCGACCCCGCGCGCGGTGACGACTGGAACCAAACCGCCCCCATCGACACCACCCCAACCCTCGACGACTTCCAAAAGACCGTCTCCGACTACCTCGCCTGGAAGGTCGCAACCCTCCTCAAACAGGAGGACCGCCTGGGAAAATAGCGGGCCCGCGCCTGTCCCTCCCCCAAGCGCGGGCCTATAAAACCTTCCGACTCGGAGACCTCTTCACCGTTGCCACTCCTAAACGAAAGTTCAATGCCAATGCAGTGGAGGTTGGTGGAATCCACCCTTATGTTGTTCGTACAAGCCGAGACAACGGACAGAAGGGAACCATTCTCGCCGATGAACAGTGGTTGAACCCAGGAAACACTATCGCTTTTGGGCAAGACACCGCCACGGTTTTCTATCAGCCCCAACCGTACTTCACGGGTGATAAGATTAAGGTAATGGCTCTCAAAGATGCTGCATTCACTGAACGAATTGCCCATTACTTTGTCACTGTGTTGCGTAAAGCATTCAAGAACTTTTCCTGGGGAACGACCTCGTTTAACGAGCAAATCCTTAAAAATGTCCCGCTCAGCCTTCCTGTGACAGAAACAGGGGAGCCTGACTTTGCGCTAATGGAGCGCGTCATCGCCGAGCTCGAGGCTCGGCATATCGCCGAGCTCGAGGCGTATCTTGAGGCCTGCGGCCTGCAAGATACGCGCCTGTCCCTCCAAGAGGAACAGGCCTTGGCGATATTCTCCAAGACCGCTTCCCAGCCCCCGCCTCTCAAGACCTTCCGCCTCGGTGAGCTCTTCACCGTTGCCACGCCTAAACGTAAGTTCAACGCCAATGCCGTAAAAGTCGGCGGTATACATCCTTATGTCGTTCGCACAAGTAAGGACAATGGACAGAGAGGGTCTATTCTCGCCGATGAGCAATGGTTAAATCCGGGAAATACCATCGCCTTTGGACAAGATACTGCCACAGTCTTCTATCAGCCAAAGCCGTATTTCACCGGTGACAAGATTAAGGTGATGGATCTCAGAGACGCTGAACTTTCCGAACAGGTTGCCCATTACCTCGTCACAGCCCTACGTGCGGCATTCGCTAACTTCTCCTGGGGAACAACATCCTTCAACGAACACGTGCTTAAAGAGATGCCACTTCAACTCCCTGTGACCGCCGAGGGCGAACCTGACTATGCGGCGATGGCCACACTCATCTCCGCAGTGGAGAAGCGCGTCATCGACCGCTTGAGTGCCTGGCGCAAGCGCGAACGCGAAGCCACAGCCCGGTGTATCACCTCTTAACGAACGGTTAATGGCTACGGTTAGCTCGCTCACGGGGCGGGCAATCCCCTAGCCAAACACTTCACCCCGGCTCAGCCCACGAAAAGCCAACACCCAGCCTCCCCCACCCCAACGTCTCCTTCGCGGCACGCGAACAGTCCGTTACAAACACAGCGAGCCCCAGGTCGAGGGGCAACCCGGGCCTACCTCGAGGCGAACCCGGGGCGGATGTGAAATGAACCCGGGGCGGGGGCTTGGGGGCGGAGCCCCCAACGGCCTGGGCGGCAAGGCGCGTAAGCGCATCGCCGCTGCGTAGCCAAGTGTGCCCTATGCGTGGCCTTCAGCCGAAGTGCCCGCAGGGCGCGTCGGCCGGGGTGGAGCGCACCGCGCTCCCGAGGTGCAGGGCGAGGAGCCCTGCCGAGGGGTGCGGGGGCGAGCAGCCCCCGGGTGCCTAGCGCAGGAGTGCGGCGAGGTCGGGGGGGAGGGGGGCGGAGAGGGTGAGGGGTTCGCCGGAGGCGGGGTGGCGGAAGGTGGCGGAGGCGGCGTGAAGGAAGTGACGGGGGAAGTTAGGGAGTTGGAGGCCGCCGTAGCGTTGGTCGCCAAGGAGGGGGTGACCGGCGAGGGAGAGTTGGGCGCGGATTTGGTGGGTGACGCCGGTGTAGATGGTGACGTCGAGGAGGGTGAAGGGGGTGCCGTGGAGCTTGAGGGCGCGGAGGGGACGGTAGTCGGTGATGGCGCGCATCGGACGCTTGGCGTCGTGCCAGCGAGTGGCGTCGATCATCCGCCCGGGACAGCGGGGATTGTGGGCGAGAAGGTTATCGAGGCGACCGGGGGCGGGGAGGGAGCCCTGGGCGAGGGCGAGGTAGTGCTTCTCGACGGTGTGGGCGGCGAACTGGGCGCGAAGGGCGGTGTAGGCGGCCTGGGTGCGGGCAACGAGGACGAGACCGGAGGTGTCGCGGTCGATACGATGGAGGATGCCGCAGGTGAGGGGCCCATCGCCAATGCCGGCGAGGTCGGGGAAGCGGGCGAGGAGGGCGTTGGCGAGGGTGTCGGTTTCGCCGGGGGCGTTGGGTTGGCAGTCGAGACTGGCGGGCTTGTCGACGGCGAGGAGGGCATCATCCTCGTAGAGGAGGGCGAGGGGGAGGGCGGGGTTGGGGGCGAGGGCGGGGGGCGCAGCGGGCTCGCGCAAGAGGGTGTAGGAGGTGCCGGGGCGGACGCGCTCGCCTTTGGGGCAGGGGTGGCCGGCGCGGAGGAGGGCGCCCGAGGCGATGAGCTGGCGGAGGGTGGCCATCGGGAAGGCCGGATAGCGGCGCGCGAGCCAAGCGTCGGCGCGCAGACCGGCCTCCGCGTCGGTCACGGAAGGGAGGGTGAGGGGCATTTACTTCCGCTTCCGGAAGGCTTTGGGGGTGAGGTTGTTGCGGCCGCGGCCGAGAGAAGGCGTTCGAGAGGACTTGCCGGCGGCGGGGCGCGGACGGCGCGGGAGGGGGCGGCGCGCGGGGGCGGCCTCGGGCTCGGCCTCCTCGCCTTCGGGGGCGGCCTTGTCGCGGCCCTCGCCGGGTTTGACGCGGGAGCGGAATTGGAGGATGATGGCGGCGCCCTCGAGGTCGAAGGCCTCGCGGATGTTGCGGATGAGGAAGTCCTGGAAGGGCTTGGTGGCGAGGCGGGCGTCGTTGACGAAGAGACGCAGGATCATCGGGTTGCTTCCGGTCTGCGTGGCGTAGTGGAAGCGGAGGTGGCGGCCGTTCTTGCCGGGCATTTGGACTTGCGCGAGGGCGTTGGAGAGGGTGCGGTTGAGGACGCCGGTGGGCAGGACGCGGCGTTGGTGCTCGGCCACGCGGTCGATGGCCTCGATGCTGTTGCGGACGTTGTAGCCCTCTTGCGCGCTCATAAAGACCACCGGGACGTGGCGGAGGTAGGGGAGCATTTCGCGCATGTGGGCAATGGCGGCGGTTTCGGTGAAGCCCTTGGCGCGCGCGAGGTCCCACTTGTTGATGAGGATGACGCAGGCCTTGGCCTCGCGCTGAATCATCGCGGCGATGTACTTATCCTGGGTGGTGGGGCCGATCTCGGCATCCATCACCAGGACGGCGACGTCGCACTCGCGCACGGCCTCCTCGCTGCGGAAGAGGGAGAAGCGCTCAACGGAGGTGTCGATCTTGTGGACGTGGCGCATCCCGGCGGTGTCGACGAGGGTGTAGCGGCGGGCGGTGGGGCCGGTGCCGATGGTGAAGGGGACATCGACGCAGTCGCGCGTGGTGCCGGCAACGTTGCTGACGATGACGCGGTCGCTGCGCAGGAGGCGGTTGATGTAGGAGCTCTTGCCGGCGTTGGGGCGGCCGACGATGGCCACGCGCAGGGGCTTGGCGTCGGCGGCCTTCTCGGCCTCGCTCTTGGGGGGGAGGGCCTTGGTGACGGCGGCCATCAGCTCCTCCATCCCGCGGTTGTGCTGGGCGGAGACCTTGAAGGCGGGGAAGGCGAGCTTGGCGAAGTCGCCGGCGCCGGCTTCGTGCTGGGGCAGGTCGCACTTATTAATGGCCAGGAAGCAGGGGCGGCCGCTCTTGTGGACGAGGCGGGCGACCTCTTCGTCGGCCGGCTGGAGGCCGGAGAGGACATCGACCACGAGGATGATGCAGGCGGCGTCGGCCATCGCCACGTCCACCTGGTCGCGCACGGCCATCTCGATGACGTTCTTCTCGCGGGTGCCATCGAAGAGGCGGATGCCGCCGGTGTCGACGAGGTGGAAGGCTTCGTCGTTCCAAGCCACTTCGCGGACAATGCGGTCGCGCGTCACGCCGCTTTGGTCGTGGACGATGGCGATGCGGCGGTTGGCGATGCGGTTGAAGAGGGCGGACTTTCCGACGTTGGGCCGGCCGACGATGACGACCGTGCGCTTGGCAATGGCTTGTTCGCTCATAGGGAAACCCAAGGAGGCCCGCGCCGAGAGCGGCGCCAGGCGGCAGAAGCATTAGTGGAAGGCCCGGCGGAAGAGCCAGAACATAGCTCCCCAGCCGGAGAGGAGAAGCGGCAGGGCGATGGAGAAGAAGCGCCCGGTCTCGAAGGTGTAGCAGAGCCCCACGCCCAAGACCATCCCGCAGAAGACCCCGCCCAAGCGGCGGGTCAACTGCATCGCGGCGGCCAGGCGGTGCTGGCGTTCGGCCTCGGTGGCGGCGGCCTGGCAGTGGGCGCTCAGGCGCCGGACGGCCAGGAAGCCAAAGCCCAGGGTCGCCGCGAGCGCAAGCAGGCAGAGGGCGAACTTCCAGTTGGCCGAGGCGATGGCCTGCCAGGCCAGGTAGCCGAAGACGACAGCCGGGCAGGTGATACGCAAGAGCCAGGCGGCGAGGCTGCCGCCCGGGCGCTTGGGCGAAAAGACGGGGCCGCTCGGCATCGCGGGAAGAGGCCTTAGACCACGCCGTGCTTGGAGGCGTTGGCGTAGAAGTCGAGCAGGTGGCGGATTTCCGCGCACTGCGGCAGTTCGTTGGCGATGCGCTCGAGGGCGACGGCGCGCGGCTGGCCCTCGGAGTAGAGGAACTGGTAGGCATCCTTGAGCGCGCCGAAGGCCTCGGGGGAGAAGGCCTCGGGGTGGCGGCGGATGGCCACGGAGTTGAGGCCGCGCACGGTGAGGTTCTCCACGCCCATCGTCACCATATAGGGGGGCGCGTCCTTGCGCAACTGGGTGCCGCCGCCGACCATCGCGAAGGTGCCCACGTGGGTGAACTGCAGGATGGCCGAGGTGCCGCCGATGACCGCGTTATCCTCGATGGTGCACTCGCCGGCAATCTGCACGCTGTTGGACATAATGATGTGGTTGCCCAGGGTGCAGCCGTGGGCGATGTGGCAGTAGGCCATAATCAGGCAGTCACTGCCGATGACGGTCTTAGTGCCGTCCATCGTACCCAGGTGGATGGTGGCGCACTCGCGGATGACCGTGCGGTCGCCAATTTCCACATAGGTGATGTTCCCGGGGCGCCACTTGAGGTCCTGCGTCTTCATCCCCACGCAGGCCTGGGGGAAAACCTCGCAGTCCTCGCCCAGGGTGGTGTGGCCCTCGACGGTGGCGTGGTGGTGGATCTTGGCGCCACGGCCGATGGTGACATCCGGGCCGATATAGGCAAAGGGGCCGACCTCGGCCTCGGGGTGGACCTTGGCGCCTTCGCACACGTAAGCAAGGGGATGAATGGCCATAGCAGCTCCTTTACTGATGTTTGGGGATGAGGAAGGCGGCCGCGCCGAGCGAGAGGGCCACCGGGGTCCAGACGAGCACCCAGGGATAGGCGGCCGGCTTGTCGGAGAGGGCCTCCGAGAGGAGGATGAAAAGGAAGAAGGCGATGCCCACGCCCACGCCCAGCGCCATCCCCTTGGCCGAGTCCTTGCGCTGGGTCTGGCAGCCGAGGGGAATGCCCACGAGCACGAAGCAGAGCGACGAGAGCGCCCAGACGGTGCGGTGATTGAGCAGGAAGAGGAGCTTGGAGCGCCACTTGGCCTCGGCCTTGGTGGTGAGGGAGGTCTTGCGCGCCTCGCGTTCAGCCGCCAAGAGCTCGCCGAAGTCGTAGTCCTTGGGCTTCTTGAGGTACTTCTTGGAGCGCGAGACGACGTCCTTGCAGACGTAGGAGAACTCCTCGAAGGCCACCACGCCCTGGATGCCCTTCTCGGGCGGGGAGATGGTGGCCTGGTGGAGCGTAAAGACCAGGTCGCTCCCCTGCGAGCGCATCTCGGCGTGGTCGGCGTGGATCTCGCGCAGAAAGCCGTCGCGGCGGTCGATGGCCAGGAGGTTGTAGAGCTGGGTGTAGCCCTTGCCGTCGGCGTCCTTCATATCCACCTTACGGTCGCAGAAGACGGCGACGTTGTCGATCTCGTCGATGAAGCGCCCGGGCTCGATGAGCTGCACACCAGCGTCGAGGGCCAGGCGGTTGGCGATGGAGCGGCGGACGTAGTGGCCGCGGGGCATCGCGTAGTTCTGCAGGTAGAAGCCGAGGGCCGAGCAGAGGATGGCGACGACCACCGGCGTGCGCATAATGGCCAGGAAGCTGATGCCACAGGCCTTCATTGCGGCAATCTCGCTATCGGTGGAGAGGCGGCCAAAGACCAGCAGCGAGGCGACCATCAACGCGAGCGGGATGGTGAAGCCCAGCACCTCGGGCAACGAAGCGGCCAGGTACTGCACCACCAACCCGGCCGACGCGCCGCGCATCACGAACTGGAAGACCTGGAAGAGGAACCCCACCGACAGCACGAAGGTGAGCACCAGCCCTGTCAGCCCGGCCGCAACCAGGAAGGACCGCAGAATGTAGCGTTGGAGCGTGCCCATCGTCTCGCGCCCTCGGCGGGGTCTTGCGTGCTTACTTCAAGGACTGGCGGATCTGCTCGCGCGTCGCCTCGTCCACGCCGCGGATGACGATCTCGGTGCGGCGGTTGGAGGGGGTGCCGTCCTGCAGGTTCACGGGGTCCTTGGGCTGGTCGAAGGAGTGACCGGCCACCTTCATCTTACCTTCGGCGATGCCGTTGGCGGCGAGGTAGGTGCGCACGCTCTTGGCGCGATCCTCGGAGAGACGCTGGTTATAGGCGTGGTCCGAGCCATACTGCTGATCGGCGTGACCATCGATGGTGACATAGACCTCGGGATTGGCGGCAATGGCGGCCTTGATAATGCGCACGAGCTCGTCGAGCGCCGGATACTCGGTCGGCTCGATGATGGCGGTATCCTTGGCGTACTGCAAACGAAGCTCCAGGTGCATCGTGCTCTCGGCACCGACGGGGGTGACATCGACGAGCTTATCGCTGTGGGCGGAGGCGTTGTCGTAGGCCTGCGCGCCGGGCTCGATGGCGGTGGTGGGCTCGGCCAGGGGCTGGACCGCGTCGGCCGAGGAGTCGCCGGTGGCGCCGAAGAAGTAGGTCAGGCTGACATCGGCGGTGGTGAAGGAGAGGAAGTCGTTGGTCAGGCCCACGTGATAACGCAGGTCGCCGCGCAGCGAAAGGCGCTCAGAGAAGTGCCAGAAGGCACCCACGCCAGCCTGGGCGAAGAGGTGGGAGCGATCGCCATCCTGCCAGAAGGGGGCGCCATTCGCGCCGTAGTAGCTCACGCCGGCGGCCAGGAAGGGATCGAACTTGGCGTAGCGGTCGAAGTGGAAGAGGCCCTCGACGCCCGCGCCGAGAATCGTCCGCCGCTCCGCGCCGGCGGCCTGCTTTGCGCGCCCAATCGAGCCGAAGCCTTCGAGCGACCAGGGGCTGTCGGCGAAATCGTAGCCCAGGCGAAGGATCACATAGGGCTGCACACCGCGCAGGGCGCTACCCGGCTTGGGGCTCGCCGTCCGGTGCACGCGCATCGCGCCCACGCCGGGGCTAATATAGAAGCGGCCCTCATTTTCGTCCTCGTCACTACGCGCCACCTGACGGTCATCGCGCTCGACCACCACCGGGCCGCGCGTCTGCGTTTCCTGAGCAATTGCCACGCCGGCAGCAGCCAGCATCCCAAGGGCCATCAAACTCAACTTCATATGTCTGTCTCTCTCTCTTTCGTCTACAAAACGGCCCAATCTAGGCCAAAACGCGCGCAGTATAGCACAAACTGCTCGCGCGTGTTGCACCTACGCCTGCTCGGCCTTGACTGCGTCCCACACCGCATCGAGTTCGGCCAGGCTTAGCGCCTTCATCTCCTTGCCCGAGGCCTTGACGCGCGCTTCTACCGCGCGGAAGCGCTTGGCGAACTTGGCCGTGGCTGCGCGCAGGGCGCTCTCGGCGTCCACGCCGATGTGCCGGGCCAGGTTGACCATCGAGAAGAGCACATCGCCATACTCCTCGGCCACGGCTTCAGGCTTCCCCTCGGCCACGGCGGCCTTGAGTTCGGCCAACTCCTCGACAATCTTCGCCTCCGGCCCTTCGGCATCCTGCCAATCAAAGCCGACCTTGGCGGCCTTGTGCTGGGTGCGTTGGGCCTTGAGGAGGGCGGGCAGCGCCTCGGGCACGCCATCGAGGGCGGAGGCCTTGGGGGCCTTGTGCTCGCCCTGCTTGATGCGCTCCCAGTTGCGCAGCACCGCCTCGGTGTCCTTGGCATCGACTTCGCCAAAGACGTGCGGGTGGCGGCGGATGAGCTTATCGGTCAGCTCGCCGACCACCTCATCAAAGGTAAAGGCCCCCTGATCCTCGCGAATGTCGCACTGGAAGAGCACCTGCAGCAGCACGTCGCCGAGCTCCTCGCGGTGGTTGGCCAAATCCTCGCCCACCATCGCCGAGAGCAGCTCGTAACACTCCTCCTGCAAGCACGGCTGAATGCTCTGCAAGGTCTGCTCGCGATCCCACGGGCAACCGTCGGGCGCGCGCAAGGCCTTGAGCACCCAACGCAACTTCGCCATCGGCGAAGGGAAGTCTGCCGGCACCTGCTTCATCGCCTTACAGCCCCTCCCGCATCCGGCGCGAGGTGCGTACCGCGCAGAAGGCCTTGCCGCACATCGAGCAATGGTCGTCATCGTGCTTGGTGCCGCTCTCCGCGCGCGTCCGCAGCCACCGTTCGCGCGCGGCACACGGGTCGAGCGCCACGGCGAACTGCGCATTCCAATCGAAGTTGTAGCGCGCCTCGGCCATCTTGTCATCGCGATCGCGCGCCCCGGGCAGACCCCGCGCCACATCGCCCGCGTGCGCCGCAATCAGGTAGGCAATGCAGCCCTGGTGGACCTCCGTGGCATCGGGCAAGCCCAGGTGCTCGGCGGGCGTGACGTAGCAGAGCAGGCTCGCGCCATAGGTGGCCGCGGCCGTCGCGCCAATGGCCGAGACAATGTGGTCGTAGGCCGGCGCAATATCCGTGACCACCGGCCCCAGCACATAGAAGGGCGCGCCATCGCATTCGGCCTGCTCGCGCTCCATATTCATCTGAATCTGGTTGAAGGGCACATGCCCGGGCCCCTCGACCATCACCTGAACGCCGCGCGTCCGGCACCGCCGAACCAGCTCGCCCAACACCGAAAGCTCGGCAAACTGCGCCGCGTCGCTCGCGTCAGCCAAACACCCGGGGCGCAGACCGTCCCCCAGCGAGACCGTCACATCGTGCTCGGCGAGGATCTCCATCACCTCATCCCAGTGCGTGTAGAGGGGGTTCTCGGCGTCGTGCTGCTTCATCCACTCGGCCATAATCGCCCCGCCGCGCGAGACGATCCCCATCTTCCGCTTCATCGCCAGCGGCAAGTGCGCGCGCAGCAGCCCGGCGTGCAGCGTCATAAAGTCCACCCCCTGCTCGGCCTGCTCGCGGATGACCTGCAGCAAATACTTCGGGTCCATCACCGGAATCTCGCCATCCAGGCGGGAGATCGTCTCGTAAATCGGCACCGTCCCCAACGGCGCGGTCGAGGCATCCAACATCCCCTGCCGAATATCCCGCAACTCTTGGCGGATCTCCTCGGCCCCGCGCCCGGTCCCCACCGACAGATCCATCACGAACTGCGCCCCGGCATCGAGCGCCACCTGCAGCTTCTCGAGCTCATCGCCCTTCCCCGAGCGCGAAGGCGAGCGCCCCAGGTTGGCATTGATCTTGGTGGTAAAGGCCCGCCCAACGCCTGTCGGCTTGACCCCCTTGTGGGCCGGATTGAGCGGAATGACCGCCCGCCCGCTCGCCACTTCGGCCAAGACCCGCTCCACCGGGCAACCCTCTTCGGCCGCCACCGCGCGCATCGCCTCGGTCACAATTCCCTGCTTCGCCGCTTCCAACTGCGTCATAAACGCCCTTCCTTTACTAAGTACAAGAGTTGCTTGAAACCTTCAACGCCCCTAGTATAGCACATTCGCCGACACTCGGCGACAACCACCTGGCGCGCGCTTCCTTAATATATCCGCGCGTACGCGCGCGCGAAACGGGCACCCCGCCAAAGGGCCCGCGCCTACCCCTTTTCGAGGTAGGGCCTACCTCACCTCGACCTAGGGCCTACCTCGACCCGAGGTAGGCCCTACCTTTTTTGGGGGTATCGGCGGGGGGGCTGAGAAGTGGGGGCCAAAAAACAGAAAAATGCGTCCTTTGAGAGAAAAGACTTGACGCGGAGGTGGGGGAAAGTGTTTAATAGTGTCACAAAAGGTCAAGCCGTGAAAGAGACAGAGAACGAGGTGAAAACGATGCAAGGCGACGCCGTCCTATCGGGCGTGGCCCAGCATGCGTTGGATCCGAAGCGGCGCGTGACGATTCCGTCGGGGTGGCGGGATGCGTTGGGGAAGCCGGCGTATGTCTTTGTGATGGCCGATCCGCACGAGAAGTGTCTGCGGCTGTTGAGCAACGAGCGGATGCAGGGGCTGCGGGAGAAGTTGCTGGAGAAGCGTTTTTCGGACCCGTTGGTGGCGCAGAAGTTGCGCGTGTTGGGGCAGAATACCGAGCAGTTGCCGCTGGATGTGCAGGGGCGCATTCGGATTAGCGACCGCTTGCTGAACTTCGCGGGGATTACGGGGAAGATTGCCTTTGTGGGGGCCATCACGTATGGCGAGATTTGGGCTGCCGAGGCGCGGCCGCAGGAGGCTGCGGTGGACCAGGCGGCGTTGAGCGAGGCATTGGCGGCACTGGACTTCTAGCGGGGGGTGGCAGATGCATATTCCGGTGTTGCTTGAGGAGACGATCGAGGCGCTCGCGCCGCGCCCGGGGTGCGTGTATATCGATGGCACGCTCGGTCAGGCCGGCCACGCGAGCGCGGTGATGCGCCGCGCCGGGGCCTCGGGGCGGCTCTTGGGGATTGATCGCGACCCCGAGGCGCTTGTACGCGCGCGTGCGAACCTGGCGCGCGAGGGCGTGCCCGGGGAGCATGTCCTGGTGCAGGGGGCCCACGGCGAGATTGAGGCCCTGGCCAAGGCCAACGGCTTTGAGCAGGTGGATGCCATCTTGCTGGACCTGGGGGTGAGCAGCGACCAGCTCGACACCCCCGAGCGCGGCTTCTCGTTTCGCAACGATGGGCCGCTGGATATGCGGATGCGCAATGACGCCGGCGAGACGGCTGCCGAGCTGCTCGCGCGCCTCTCGGTGCAGGAGATGAGCGAGATTTTTCGGACCCTGGGTGAGGAGAGGCGCGC
>JBJFFT010000146.1:0-20219 GCA_051891975.1 Candidatus Spyradenecus sp.
AGGTCGGGTCGAGGTAGGGCCTAGGTCGGGTCGAGGTAGGGCCTATCGCGCGCGTAGGCGCGTGCGCGTGAGCGCGCGTGGGCGTGCGCGGTCTTCTATGGTAGGGGCGGCCTGGCGGAACAGGCCGAGGCACAACGCTTACAGGCACGCCCCTGCCTGGCGAGGCAGGCCAGGCACGAGGCTGGGCGACGGGGGAGAGGTTAGCGGCTGAGCTCCGCGCGCCAGGCTTCGGTGCCGCAGAGCTTGGTCATCCAGTCGGGGTGGGCCTGGGGGTGGGCGAAGAGGCGCTCGGGGCCGTAGCGGCGGTGGAGGGTTTGGAGGAGAGCGCAGGTGACGGCCCAGGGGCGGAAGGTCGCGGGGTTGGTGACGTGGAGGCGGAGGGCACCTTGGCCGGGGGCTTGGGTGAAGTCGTGGAAGGTGATGCCCGGGAGCTCGCGCTCGTTGAGTTCGGCAGCCAGGCGCTCGCCCTCGAGCCAGGGGGCAGAGAGGACGCGGAAGGCGTAGGCGGTGGCGCGGGCGATGTCGAGCTGCGGCAGGGCCTCGGCGAAGACGGTGGCCGGGTAAATGCGCGCGGTCTCCCACGAGCGGATGGCGGGCGAGGGGGGGATGAACTCGGGCACGGGCGGCCGCTCAAAGGGCGGGCAGGGAGCGGTCATCGGCGCGGCGAGGTGGGGCAGGCCGGACCAGGCGGCGATTTCGGTGGGGAGGCGGCCGTGGACGAGGGGCAGGGCGCAGGGGGCCACAAAGGAGAAGTGCTCGGGCTCGGCCACGGGGCCGTCTTCGACGGTGTGCCAGGGGATGGGCCGGTCGCAGACTAGGCAGGGGAGGTGCGCCTCGGCACAGGCTTCGAGAGTGAGGAGCAGGGTGGCGAGATAGGTGTAGCAGCGCACGCCGAGATCCTGCAGGTCGACGATGAGCAGGTCGAGCCCTGCGAGCATCTCGGCGGTGGGCTTGCGGTGCTGGCCGTAGAGGGAGTGGACGGGGATGCCCCAGAGCGGATGCGTGGCCGAGGCGGTGCGCTCGCCGGCGGCCGCCACGCCGAAGTAGCCGTGCTCGGGGCCGAAGAGGGCGCGCAGGTTTGCCCCGAAGATCCGCCGGCAGGCCTGCGCCGAGGTTTCGCCCGTGCTCAGGAGCGCAGCTTGGTGGGAGAGCAACCCCACGCGCAGCGTGCGATCGGCCGAAGCAAGCCAAGCCTCGATGCCGGCGTAGCTGGCTGCGCCGGCATCAGCGGACAGCCGACAGCTGACAGCTGACAGCCGCGGCGAGCCGCGACGGGCTGGCTCTTGGTCTGTGGCAAAGGGGCCTTTGTCTTCTGCCATAAGTTCCTCCGTCGCGAGAGCGGCTATCCGCTGTCAGCTGTCCGCTGTCGGCTACTTTTGCGGCGCTTGCGCCACAAAAATGATGGTGGTGGGAATGGCCTCACATTCGTCGAGAGCGGCGAGCCAGTCGTCGGAGGCGTAGGCGGGGTTGGGGACGGCGGGGGGCTCTTCCAGGCGCAGGAGGGTGAGGCCGGCGGCACGGAAGGCGTTGAACCAAGCACTGACGGGATAGGCGCGCGAGGCGATGGGCGCGTCGGAGCCGTCGGGCTGCTCGCGGATGTCGTCGAGGGGGTGAAAGTAGTTGACCAGGAGGCGGCCCCAGGTGGAGGTGCCGTCGTCGTTCTCGGCCTCCACCCACTCGCCATTGTAGACGGGGTGGACGGTGGAGAGGACGAAGGTGCCGCCGGGCTTGAGCCAGCGAGCCACGCGCCGGATGAGGCCGAAGGGGTCGTCGACGAACTCGAAGGCGTGCGAGGAGGTGATGAGGTCGTAGCTCGCCTCGGGGGCGGAGAAGGCCTCGATGGCGCCCTGGCGGAAGTCGATGGAGAGCCCGGCCTGGGCGGCATCGGCGCGGGCGTAGGCCAGCTGCGCCTCGGAGATGTCCAAGGCGGTGCACTGCAGGCCAAGCCGGGCGAGGTAGAGGGAGTTCTGGCCTTCGCCGCAGCCGAGCTCGAGGGCGGTCATCCCCGGCGTGAGCGGCGGCAGGAGGCGGAGCTTGCGTTCACCGGGCAGGAGCGGACCGTAGTGGAAGTCCGAGCCGTCGATGCGGGTGATGGCGCGGTAGTCGGCGGCAATGGCGTTCCAGTAGCGGCGCTGGGGCTCGCAGGGCGGTTGGCTGTTATTGGCCATCAGACTTCCCCTTCCGCTGCCAGAGGCTCCAGAGGATGACGCTCTTGCCGTCGTCGAGCGTGCCATCGTCAATGGCGCGGTCGATCTCCTCGGCGGAGAGAAGGACGGGCTTGAGGTTCTCGTCGGTGTCGAGCTGCTGGGCGAGGGGCGTGGGCTTGAGGAGGGCGTGGAAGTGGTAGTGCACCTCGTCGCAGTAGCCCGGGGAGGGGAGGGTGGAGCCGAGGTAGGTGAGGCGGTCGACCTCGTAGCCGCTCTCCTCGCGCGTTTCGCGCAGGGCGGCCTCCTCGGGCTTTTCGCCGGGCTCCATGCAGCCGGCGACCACCTCCAGCAGGGTGCGCTCCACGGCCTTGCGGTATTGGTGGACGAGGAGGTAGCGGCCGTCGGGCAGCTGGCAGAGGATGCAGACCGCGCCGCGGTGGCGCATCACCTCGCGCGTGGTCCGGCGGCCGTCGGGCATCTCGATGTCCAGCACATCGACCACCACGGCCCGGCCCTCGAAGGCGCGGCGGGTGGCGAGGGTCTTCTCCACAAAGGCTTGTTCGTCAATCGCTTCCATCGCCTTACTCCATCTCCAGGCGCTGCTCCATCGCGAGCGAGCGCTTGCCGCCGAGCTGGACGCTGCGGGCGTAGTACTTGGCCGCCAGGTCGCGCTTCGGGTCGATCGCCGGCAGGCGCATCATCGTGACGGCCATATTGAAGCAGGCATCGGGGTCGCGCGGGTCCTCGCGCATCAGCGCCTCGAGCACCTTCATCGCCTCCATCGGCAGGTTCTTGGAGAGATAGACGCCGGCAGCCACCATCCGCGCCTTGCGCCCGGTGGCCCCGGTCGCCGGGACGGTCTCGACCAGCTCGAGCGCGTCATCGGCCCGCCCCTGCAAGAGCCGCAGACGCGCCAACAGCACCAACAGTTCGGGCTCGTCGGGCCACTTCGCCAGCGATTCGCCCAACCGCTCCTCCAGCCGGTCAACGAGCTTATTGTTCCAGAACTCGGTGCACATCGCCACGGCGTGGGCGCGAGCCTTGGCATCAGCCTCGGCGGCGGCCTTGGCCTGAGCGTCGGCCTCGGCCTTCTGCTTGGCCTGCGCCGCGCGCATCCGGGCAATCTCCTCAGCCTGAGCCTGCTTGCGCGCCAGGGCTTCGGCCTCCAGACGCTCCTGCTCGGCCTTGGCACGCGCCTCGGCCTCCGCCTTCTCGCGCGCAATCGCTTGCTCAATCACCTCCACCGCCTGCCGGGCATCCTTGAGCGCGCCCTCGGCCTTGCGGAGCTTCTCGGCGGTCACCTGCTTGCGCGCGCCGGCCTGTTCGCGCGCGGCCTTGGCCTCATTCATCGCGACCTTCGCGGCTTTGAGCGCGTCCTTGGCCTCAACCTCGGCGGCTTCAGCATCGGCAGCTGCGGCGCGGGTGCCATTCTTGGCGGCGGCGACCTTGGCCTTGAAGGCGGCCTGGGTGGCCAAGAAGGCGGCGGCATCGGCGGCGGCGTGGGCCTTGGCGGCCTCGGTGAAAGCGGCGGCCTTCTGGTCAAACTCGGCCTGCAGGGCGGCGAGGGCCTCGCGCTCGCGGGCGATGTCAGCCTCGGCGGCCATCACGCGCTGCTGCGCGTCGCGCAATTGGTCGGCCAAGGTGGGGGGACGGGCCAGGGCGGCAGCCTTTTCGGCCTCGGCGGCCTTGTCGGCAATGGCCTTGCGCTCTTCGGCCAAGCGGGCCTCGAGGTCGTCGGTGTCGGTGACGGCCTGGCGGTTATCCTGCACCTCGGCGCGCTTGAGGGCCAGGGCGTCGAGACTGGAGATGCAGTGGAACTTCTTGAGGCGTAGCGAGGCGAAGGCCGGCGTGCTGGTATCCTCCTCCATCTCAATCTCCTCCAGACGCGTCTGGGCCTGGCGGAAGAGGCGGATAGCCTCCTCGGTGTCGCCGGCCTCGGCGGCAGTCTGCGCCTGAGCGATGAGGCGGTTGGGCTCGCGCAGAAGGTCGGCCACATGCTTGGCCACCTTGGCCTCCTTCTCGGCCTCACTCTCGCCAAAGAGCCCGGCCTGCAGCGGCACGGGAAGGGTCACAGTCAGCAGCAACGCCAACAGCCCGGGAACGACAAACGGTTTCATAAGGTCCTTTCCGCAAGGGATTAGTGCGAGCAGGTGCCGAAGTCCCCCTTCAGCGGCTCGACGTGGATGGTGACAATGGCATCGTGCCCGAAGGCGTCCTCCAGCAAGTGTTCGGCGTGCGAGGCAATCTCGTGGCTCTCGCGGACGGTCATCTCGGGGTCGACCCGGAAGTGCACCTCGATAACCGCCACGGTGCCCACCCGCCGCGAGCGCAGGTGGTGCGGCTCGAAGAGGCCCGGAATGGAGTGGATGAGCTCGAGGATCTGCGCGTTCTCCGCCTCGCTCATCCCGTGCTCCATCAGCTTGTCGAGCGAATCGCGCACAATCTCCCAGGCAATCTTCAAGAGGATGACCCCCACCGCAATCGCCGCAATGGGGTCCAGCAACACCCACTTGCCGCCGAAGAGAGCCGCCGCGCCCGCGCCGGCCGAGGTGGCAATCGAGGAGAAGGCATCGCTACGGTGATGCCAGGCGTTGGCCAGGAGCGCGTCGTTCTCCGTCTGCCGCGCCACCCGCACCGTCAGCTGATAGAGCACTTCCTTGGCCGCAATCGAGACGAGCCCGGCCCAGAGCGCCATCAGCTCGGGCCGCTGCGGATAGCGCCCGTGGACCGCCGCCGCCCAAAGCGCCTCCCCGGCGTGGAAGGAGATCATCAGCCCCACGCCGCAGAGCGCCACGCCCACAATCACCGCCGCCAGGGTCTCATACTTGCCGTGGCCGTACGGGTGGTCCTCATCCTGCGGCCGCCCGGCCAGGCGCATCCCCACCATCACCGCGAAGTCCGTCACGAAGTCCGAGGCCGAGTGCACCGCGTCAGCCACCATCGCCGCCGAGTGGCCCAGAATGCCCACCACGAACTTCCCAGCCATCAGCACCACGTTGACCGCCACCGACAGCCACGTCACCCGCGCGGCCCGCCGCACGCGCTCGTCCATCGTCATCGTAGTCTTGCTCTGTTCCATTGCCCTTGCAGTATAACACATCCGCTTCGCCCTGCGCCCGGGGTGCCCTATGGTTCGCGCACGAGGCCTTCAACCTCCGGGCTGATGGCGCCCTTGCCGGCGGCGGCGAAAGCGGCGCGCATACGGAGCATCAGGGCCAGGAGGTCCGAGCCGGTGCACCCTTCGCCGGCGGCGACGATGTTGGCGTGCTGCGGGGTGACGAAGGCCCCGCCGATGCGCCAATCCTTAGCCCCGAGCGCGTCGAAGACCGCCCCGGCCGAGAGGCCCGTCGGGTTCTTGAAGAGCGAGCCGCAGGTCCGCAGACCGGCCAGGTTGACGCGCTTGGCAGCGTAGGCTGCGCGCTCGGCGCGGATAGCTTCGCTCGCTTGCGGCTTGAGGCAGAAGGTGACCTCGATGACCGCGCAATCCTCCAGCCCTTGCACGTGGCGGTACTCGGCCTTGAGTGCGCTAGCGGGCAGATGGCGCAGCCGCCCATCGGCGTGGACCACCCGCACGGCTTTTACGCACTCCCAGAGGGCGTGACCGTGGGCCCCGGCATTCATCCGCGCCCAGCCGCCGACCGTCCCGGGAATGCCCTGCATAAAGGCCAGACCGCCCAGGCCGTCGCGCTCGAGGTTATTGAGGAGGAGGTTGCCGGCCAGGCCGCCGCCGACGGTGACCTCCTCGCCCTCGCGCCGATAGGACTCAAAGGCCAGCCCGCGCAGCGAGCAGAGCACGCCGGGCATCCCCAAGTCCGAGAACCAGGAGTTGGTCCCCGAGCCGCTGAACTGCACGGGGATGTCGTTGGCGGTGCAGACGGTGCAGAGGGCGACCAGGGCCGGGACATCCGCCGGCGTAACGAAGGCATCGACCGTGCCGCCGACGCGGTAGCCGGTGTGGCGGGCGAGGGGCTCATCGGGCGAGAGGTTGAGTTCGCCGGGGAGGGTGCGCTCGAGGAGGGCCCAAACGCGGTTGCGCGAAGTGTCCGGCAGGGTGAGTTTGCCCAAGTCGTGGCCAATGCGCTCGACGTCCCCCGCGCCGACCACGAGGATGAGGTCGCCCGCCTGCGCGGTCCGCTGAAGATAGCCCGAAACCTCCTCGGTGCTCTGCGCCAGGAGGACGCGCTGGGTGGGGTCGGCCGCGCGCATCGCGGCATAGAGTTCGTAGCTCTCGCACCCCTCTTCGGGCTTCTCGCTGGCGGCATAGACCGGCAGGAGCACCACCTCGTCCACCCCCGCGAGCGCCTTCACGAAGTCCCCCAACAGCCGCTTAGTGCGCGAGTAGCGGTGCGGCTGGAAGACGAGGCGCAGCCGCTGGGGTGCCTGCAACCGCGCCACCGAGAGCATCGCCTGGATCTCGGTGGGGTGGTGGGCGTAGTCGACCACCACGCGCACGGCGGCGTTCTTGGGGGTGGTCCACTGGAAGCGGCGCTTGGGCAGCTCGGCGCAGGCCTTGGGGAGCGCCTCGATGAGCGCGTGCGCCTCGAGCCCCAGCAGCAACCCGGCCGACAGCGCGCCGAGCGCGTTGAGGACATTGTGGTCGCCCGGGACGGGCAGGTTGACCTCGCCCTGCGCGCGGCCATTGATAAAGAGCTTGAAGCGCGTCCCCTCGGCCTGACGCTGCGGGTCGACTGCGCGCACCATCGCGTCCTGCGAGAAGCCATAGGTGATAATCGGCCCGGCGGCGAAGTGGGCGGCCACGCGCATCGCTCGGGGCGCGTCGGCACAGACGGCCACTCCCTCGCGCGTATTGGCCACGGCCTTGGCGAAGCACTGCTCAATCTCCTCGGCATCGCGGAAGTGGTCCAGGTGGTCGGGCTCGATGTTGGTAATCACCAGGAAGGCCGGGTGCTCGTAGGCCAGCGTGCCGTCGCTCTCGTCGGCCTCGGCCACCGCCAACTGGTTGGCCGGCAACATCCCGGCCAACGTCCCCTCGCGCGGGCCGGCATTCGTCAGCAGCTTGGGGGTGTAGCCGCCCAGGCACCAGAGCGGCTTTTGGTCGACCAGCTGCAGCAGCCGCGTGGTCCAACAGCTCGTCGTGGTCTTGCCGTGGGTGCCGCAGACGGCCACCGAGCGCAGCCCGCTGACCCACTGCGCCAGGCACTCGCCGCGCGAGAGCACGCGCAGCCCCCCCGCCCGCGCCAAGGCTAACTCCGGCTCATCGGGCCGCACCGCCGCGCTATAGACCAGCGCATCGCAGTTGGCCAGGTGCCCCGGCGCGTGCCCCTGCGTCACCTGAATACCGTGCTTGGTGAAGAACTTATCCATCGTGGGGGGGATATGCAGGTCGCACCCCGTCACCTTCCAACCGCGTAGGTGCAGCATCCAGGCGATCCCCGCCGCGCCCACGCCGCAAATCCCCATCACGTGCACCCGCCCCGGCGCCGCCGTAAACAGATTTTCCAGCTTGCTCATCGTCCAACTCCTTCCGCCGGCGTGCACGCCAACGCTTCAATCCAAAACGGCCCATGGCCCGCCGCGCAGACCTCCCGGGCCCGCGCCAACGCCGCCGCCAACGCCGCCTCGCCCGTCACCCGCGCCCCGCGCAGCCGAAAGGCCGGCGCCACATCCACCAAGCACGGATTGGCAAAGGCCAGCGGCAGCGGCACCCCATTGGCAAAGCCGTCGTTATAGACCACGTAAATCACCGGCTCGTGCGCCAAGGCCGAAGCGTTCAGCCGGGCGAAGAAGCCCGCCTCCAAGAGCTCCCCCGGCGCCAACGCCACCACGCGCACTGCTTCCATCGCCTACTCCAAGTTCTGCACCTGCTCGCGCACCGTCTCCAGGAGCGTCTTGAAGTCAATCACCCGCCGCGAAATCTCGTTGCTCGCGCACTTCGAGCCGGTGGTGTTAATCTCCCGGAAGAACTCCTGGCAGAGGAAGTCCAGCGCGCGCCCGCACGCCCCCTCGCCCGAGAGCAACGTCTGCGCGTGGGTAAAGTGCGCGGCCAGGCGCGTCAACTCCTCGGAGATGTCGCACCGATCGGCAAAGAGCGCCACCTCGCGCTCCAATGTCCCCGCGTCCAACGCCACGCCCCCCTCCATCAGCGCCTCGATCCGCCGCTTCAACTCCGCGCGATGGGCCCCCGGCAACCCCGGCGCAATCGCCGCAATCTCCTCGTAAATCCCCTGCAGCTTCGCCAGACGCGCCTGCAAATCGGCCGCAATCCGCTCCCCCTCGTGCAGCCGCATCGCCTGCAACTTCTCCAACGCCCCCCGCGTCGCCGCCTCTACCACCGCCCAAGCCGCCTCATCGGCCTCCGGCACCGAGGTCTCCTCCGAGCCGGCACAGAGCGCCACCAGGTCCGAGAAACTCCCCTCCCCGGCCACCCCCAGTTCCTGCGCCAACGCCCGCACCTGCGCATACCGCGCCGCCGCCCCCGAAAGCGCCCCGGCCGACTCCGTCGCCTGCACGCTCACCGCGCACTTCACCGTCCCGCGCCCAATCCCCTCGCGCAACGCCCCCAGCAGCCGCACCTCAAAGGCCATCCACTCGCGCGGCAACCAAATCGTCGCGTCAAACTGCTTGCGGTTCACCGTCGAGAGCTCGACCGTCACCGCATAACCCGGGCCCTGCGCGCTCCCGCGCCCAAATCCTGTCATCGACTTCACCATAATGCCCCCATTCTACCACAACTTCCCGCCCCGCCGCGCGGCCCACGCGCCTCCCCGCCCTTGGTGTTGCCCCCGGGGGGCTTTAAGGGAGGCCCTGGGGCACCTTGAGGTAGGCCCTAGGTCGAGGCGAGGTAGGCCCTAGGTCGAGGTGAGGTAGGCCCTAGGTCGCCTCGAGGTAGGGCCTATCGCGCGCGCGTACGCGCGTAAGCCCGCGCGTGAGCGTGCGCGGGTTTATTATGGCAGGGGGCTTTACTTCGGCGGCGGGGCGGCCTGGCGGAGCAGGCCGCTGCACAACGCTTACCCTCGCAACGCACCACGCCCCCTCTCGCGTGCCGAAGGTGCCCCGCACGGCCCGCAGGGCCCCCTCTCGCGAGCGAAGCGAGCCCCTCTCGCGGGCGCAGCCCGCACCTCACGCGCCGTCAGGCGCACCTCTCGGCCCGCCAAGCGCTAAATCTCCTTGCTTTTCGGCACGGTTTTTGAGATAGTTATGCGCGTTTTGCCCCAATTTCCGGGGAAGAAAGAAGGAATTGCCGTTATGATGCGTTGGAGTCGGGCTTTGTTGAATACGTTGCGTGAGGCCCCGCAAGATGCCGAGATTGTCAGCCACAAGCTTATGATTCGCGCGGGGATGCTGCGCAAGCTGGGCGGCGGATTGTACACCTATATGCCGCTGGGGCTGCGGGCGCTGCAGAAGATCGAGCGGATTGTCCGCGAGGAGATGGACCGCGCAGGCGCGCAGGAGACGCTCTTCCCGATTCTCCAGCCGGCCGAGCTGTGGAAGCAGACGGGCCGTTGGGAGACGATGGGCCCGGGGATGTTCCGCGTGCAGGACCGCAAGGAGGCGTGGTTCGTGCTGGCGCCGACGGCCGAGGAGGCCTTCACCGCGCTGGCGAAGAACGAGATCTCCTCCTACCGTCAGTTGCCGTGCACCATCTACCAGATCCGCAACAAGTTCCGTGACGAGATCCGCCCGCGCTTTGGCCTCATCCGCGGCAAAGAGTTCATTATGAAGGACGCCTATAGCTTCGACGCGAATGACGCCGGGGCGGACGTGAGCTACAAGGCGATGTTCGATGCCTATGTGCGCATCTTCAAGCGCGTCGGCCTCGAGGCCACCCCGGTGGAGGCCGATACCGGCGACATCGGCGGAAACTTCTCGCACGAGTTTATGGTCTTTGCCGAGAGCGGCGAGGATGGGATTTTGAGCTGCGGCGGCTGTGGGTATGCCGCGAACCAGGAACGCGCCGAGCGCAAGCCCGTGCGCATTCCTTACCAGACCGAGGGCGGCGCGGCCGAGCGTGTGGCGACCCCCGGCCAGCACAGCTGCGAAGAGGTGGCCAAGTTCCTTGGCGAGCCGATCGACCGCGTGGTCAAGAGCCTGGTGGTGCTCGCCAACGGCAAGCCGGTGATGGTGCTGGTGCCGGGCGACCGAGAGCTCAACGAGCTCAAGCTCCGCCGGCTGCTGGGCGGGGCGAAGATTGAGGCGGCCGACGAGGCGACGGTGGCGGCTGCGGCCGGTCCGTGCGGCTCGATTGGCCCGGTGGGCGTGAGCGTGCCGGTCTATGCCGACAACGCGCTCGAAGGCGCGGCCGATGTCATCGTCGGCGCGAACGAAGAGGGCTTCCACCTGCGCCACGTCTCCTTGGCGCGCGATGCGCAGGTGACGCAGTTTGCCGACTTGGCGTTGGTGGCCGAGGGCGACCTCTGCCCGCACTGCGACCAGCCGCTGGCCATTCGCCGCGGGACGGAGGTGGGCCAGTGCTTCAAGCTGGGCAAGAAGTATTCCCAGGCCTTTGGAGCGACCTACCTGGACGAGAAGGGCGCGCCGCAGGTGCTGACGATGGGCTGCTACGGCATCGGCGTCTCGCGCACCCTGCAGGCGATTGTGGAGCAGCGCAACGACGAGAATGGCATTATCTGGCCGGCCGCCGTGGCCCCCTACCAGGTGGCGCTGCTGGTGCTCGACCCGGATAACCCCGAGGTGGTCGCCAAGGCAGACGCCCTGGCCGAGGAGCTCGAGGCGCGTGGGATCGACGTCTTTATCGACGACCGTACCGAGCGCCCGGGCATCAAGTTCAAGGATGCCGACCTCATCGGCCTGCCCATTCGCGTGGTGGCCGGCGCGAAGGGCTTTGCCAAGGGCGGCTTCGAGGTCCGCGCGCGGACCGAGAAGGACTCGGCCATCGTGGCCCCGGAGGCCGCCGCCGAGCAGATTGCCGAGCGCCTGAAGTCCCTGTAATTTCCCCGTTTCCCCAGAGAAAGGAACCCCTTATGTCCGCTTCCAAGCCCATCCCCTCCACGAGCACGCGCCGGGACCTCTCGGTGGTCATCGCCAAGACCCACCACATCCCCCAGGCCCTGGCCTATCAGATTATCGACACCACCTTCGAGGCGCTCCTGGCCAACCTCATCGAGAATGGCCACGTGGAGCTGCGCGGCTTCGGCGTCTTCCAGGTGGTCGAGCGCAAGGGCCGCATTGGGCGCAACCCCAAGAAGCCCGACCAGGAGGTCTGGGTGCCCCCGCGCAAGGCCATCAAGTTCAAGTGCTCGCGCCTGTTGCGCTCCGACTTGGCCGACGCCAAGCTCGCCGACGACGCCAAGGCCCAGGAGTAAGGCCCGATGAGTACCGTCACCTTCGACGCGCCGCGCGGCATGCGCGACTTCTACCCCGAGGATATGGTCTGGCGCAACCGCATCTTCGATGCCTGGCGCGCCGCCGCCGAGCGCTCCGGCTTCCGGAACTATGACGCCTGCGTGGTGGAATCCCTCGAGCTGCTCCAGCGCAAGAGCGGCGAAGAGGTCTCCGAGCAAATCTACGCCTTCGAGGATAAGTCCGGCCGCAAGCTGGCCCTGCGCCCGGAGATGACCCCCACCCTCGCGCGAATGGTCGCCGCCCGGCAGACCCGCCTGCCCTTCCCCATCAAGTGGTACACCATCGCCCAGTGCTTCCGCTATGAGCGGATGACCCGCGGCCGCAAGCGCGAGCACTACCAGCTCAATATGGACATCATCGGCTCGGAGGACGTCCTCTGCGAGGCCGAGATCCTCGGCGCGGCCGTCACCGCGATGCGCACGATGGGCTTGGGCGACGAAGCCTGGCGCATCCACGTCAGCTCCCGCGCGCTCCTCGGCGAGCTCCTCGCCAAGAGTGGCATCCCCGAAGCGCAGCACCCGGCCGTCTTCATCGCCCTCGATAAGCGCGGCAAGATCTCCGACGAGGAGATTGCCGAGCTCCTACGCGCCGAAGGGCTCGACGCCACGGCTATCGCCAAGACCTTCGAGCTCCTTTCGGTGACCACCCTCGACGAAGCGGCCGCCCTCGCCGGCGCCGACTCCCCCGCCATCGCCAACCTGCGCGACCTCTTCGCCCTCGCCGACCAAATGGGCTACGGTGCGCTGCTGACCTTCGACATCGCCGTCATCCGCGGCCTCTCCTATTACACCGGCATCGTCTTCGAGGCCTTCGACGTGCAGCGCAAGTTCCGCGCCATCTTCGGCGGCGGCCGCTACGATTCGCTCCTCGCCCTGGTGGGCGGGCAGCCGACCCCGGCCGTCGGAATGGGCTTTGGCGATGTGGTGGTGGGCGAAGTCCTGCGCGAAGCGCTCGGCGAAACCTGCCCGGTCTCGCGCCACGGCTACGCCATCGGCTATATGGCCGCCGAGCAGCGCAGTGCCGCCGTCGCCCTGGCTGCGCGCTTGCGCGCCGAAGGCCACGCCGTCGACCTCGCCCTCCTGCCGCAGAAGCCCAAGCACTTCTTCTCCAAGGCCGGTGCCTCCGCCGCCAAGTTCGCCGTCTTCCTCGGCCCGGATGACCTCGCCTCCGGCACCGCCCAGGCCAAGGACCTCGAGACGCGCGAAGCCACGCCGCTGCAGCTGTAGCTCGCTGCGCTCGCGATAGACGATATACCCCTTCCACGGGAGCGGCGGCGGCGGGTTCTTTATGACCTACGGCTACATCCGCGTTAGTACCGATAAGCAGAGCGTCGAGAACCAGCGCTACGAGATTCTGCGCTTCTGCCAGGCTCACGGCCTCGCCGTCGATGGCTGGATTGAGGAGACCATCAGCGGCACCACCGCCTACACCAAGCGCGCCCTCGGCCGGCTCCTGCGCCGCACCCGCCCCGGCGACCTCATCCTCTGCGCCGAACTCTCCCGCCTCGGCCGCTCGCTCCTGATGATTATGGAAATCCTCAACCGCTGCCTCGCGCGCGGCTGCCGGGTCTGGAGCGTCAAGGATGGCTACCGTCTGGGCGAGGACATCCAGTCCAAGGTCCTGGCCTTCGCTTTCGGCCTCTCGGCCGAGATCGAGCGCAACCTCATCGCCCAGCGCACCCGCGAGGCCCTCGCCCGCCGCCGCGCCGAGGGTGTGCGCCTCGGTCGGCCCATCGGCTCGGTCATTCCCTACCAGCGCCACCGCCTCTACCCCCAACGCACGCGCATCGACCGCCTCCTGGCCAAGGGCTGCTCCAAGACCCGCCTCGCCCGCAAGCTCCACGTCAGCCGCGCCACACTCTATCGCTTCCTCGCGCTTTCGGCCGGGGAAGCATAAGCATTGCGCCGTCCCTTTTGCTATACTCCCCGCAACAACTCCAGTCAGAGACCCACGAAAGCGAGGTTTGCAATGAAGCAATTGATGCTTGTGCTGTTGGGCGCGCTGTTGTGCGTGCCGGTGTTTGGACAGTCCGATGGCGACCGGCAGGCGGCGCGGCAGGCGCGTAGCGTCCATCTGCAGCACCAAGGCTGGGGGAAGGATGCCAAGATCTTCTACATTGAGGCGACGGCCGACCGCTTTTGGCCCGGGTCGTACATGTGCCTGCTGGGCTTCGACGGCGGCTACGCCGGGGTCCAGGAATACCCCAACGGCAAGCACGTGGCCATCTTCTCGGTCTGGGAGGTGCCCGACGGCCACGACTTCACCGCGCGCGCCGAAGATGTGGCCGAGGAGAAGCGCACCCGGCTGCTCTACCAGGGCGAAGGGGTGACCATTGCGCGCTTCGGCGGCGAAGGCACCGGGGGACAATCGCGGATCGATGGCTATCCGTGGGAGGTGGGCAAGCCGGTGCGGATGGCCGTCTCCTGCGCGCCGGATGGGGAGCACCGCACGGCCTACACCTGCTGGATTTGGGAAGAGGACAAGGGCGAATGGTTCCGGATGGCGACCTTCTCCACCCTTCTGGGCGGCAACAAGGGCGTCCTCAACGGCCCCTACTCCTTCCTGGAAGACTTCCGCCGGAATGTCGAGAGCAAGATGCACGTGCGCACGGCGCGCTTCACCCGCCTGTGGGCCTATGTGGGCGAAATGTGGGTGCCCTCCGGCCACTGCCAGTTCTCGGCCGACGGCAACACCCTCTCCACCATCGATGCCGGCCCCTGGGCCGAGGGCGGCTGGTTGGCGACTGGCGCCGACACGCGCAATACCACCGTCAAGCTCTGGGAGAAGTTCCCGGTCGGCGGCGTGAACGATGGCTCTGCGGCACGCCGCGAGGCGTTGCTCAAGGCCGTGAAGGCCGCCGAGGCGCCGGCCGCGGAGTAAGCCCGCGCTATGCGCATCGCCTTCTTCGCCGATATTCACGCCAACCTCCCCGCCCTCGAGGCCGCACTCGCTGACGCGCGTAGCCGCGGCGCCACCCACCTCATCTGCTTGGGCGACCTCGTCGGCTACGGTCCGCAGCCGGCCGAGACCGTTGCCCGCGTCCGCACCGTCTCCAACGGCACGCTGATGGGCAACCACGATGCCGCGGCCTGCGGTCTGCTCGATCCCAAGCTCTTCAACGCCTTCGCCCACGAGACCGCCGAGCGCGCCGCCCTCGCCCTCGATAGCGAAGCCAAGGCCTATTTGCGCGACCTGCCCTACATCCTCGAGCTCCCCGGCATCGCCTGCGCCCACAGCGGCTTCGTCGCCCCAGAATGCTTCAACTACCTGGAGACCAAGGAGGACGCCGCGCGCAACCTCGCCGCGATGCCCGGCTTCCCCCTCCTCGTCGTCGGCCACACCCACTTCCCCGCCCTCTTCAAGCAAGAGACCCCGGACAGCCCCATCCGCAAACTCCCCGCCGCCGACCTCACCCTCAAGCCCGGCGCCCGCTACGTGGTCAACCCCGGTGCCATCGGCTTCCCGCGCGGCGACACCCTCACCGCCGACTACCTCCTCTACGACACCCTCACCCGCCGCCTCCTCTTCTGCGCCGTCCCCTACGACCTCGCCCCCTACCGCCTCGCCGTCGTCCGCAACGGCTACAACCCCCTCAACTACTGGTTCCTCTCCCCCTCCGCCCGCCAGCGCCAGCGCGAACTCGCCTTCCGCAACCCCACCTACGCCGCGCAAGCCCCCGTCGGCAGCCGCGCCCCCTTCCGCGCCAAGCGCTCCGCCCTCCCGCGTAGCTTCTGGTTCGTGGCCGGGCTCTTCTGCGCCCTCGTCGCTCTCATCCTCGCCCTCCTGCTCCCCTCTCTCGCAGCCCCCACCGCCAGCCCCCAGGCCGAAGCGCCCGCCGCCCTCGCCTCAAGCGCCAACCTCCTGCCCCCCTGGAGCGCTTGGTCCCTCCCCGAGCACGGCCTGCTCACCTGCACCCCCGTGCCCGACGGCGAGGCTATCACCTTCGCGCCCATCAACCCCCTCTCCGTCGGCGCGCACTTCACCCTCCTCTCCCCCGTCTGCCCCCTGCCCAAAGGGACCCGCGCCCTGCGCCTAACCTTCGCCGTCCGCGCCGAGGCCCCCACCCTGCCCCACGCCGCCCGCCTCCTCTTCCTGCGTGCCGACGGCTCCCAGCGCAAGGGCAAGCGCCACCCCTACAAGTCCCCCGACGCCCACACCTACACCGAGTCCGTCCCCGCCGGCACCACCGCCTGCCGCCTCGAACTCTCCTTCGACAGCCCCGGCTCCCTCACCCTGGAGAATCTCTCCCTCCGCGCCCAGGAATAAGCCCGCACAAAACAGAACGCGGCCCGCGTAAACCGCGGACCGCGCTGCTGTTCAAGCGAGGCGAATGCCTTACTTGACTTCGACCTTGGCGCCGGCCTTCTCGAGGGCTTCCTTGATCTTGGCAGCCTCTTCCTTGTCCACGCCCTGCTTGACGGGCTTGGGAGCGCCTTCCACGAGGTCCTTGGCATCCTTCAGGCCGAGGCCGGTGATGGTGCGGACTTCCTTGATGACGGCGATCTTGTTGGCACCAGCGGCGGCGAGGATCACGTCGAACTCGGTCTTCTCTTCGGCGGGAGCGGCGGCGGCACCGGCAGCGGCGACGGCCACGGGAGCAGCGGCGGAGACGCCCCACTTCTCTTCGAGGGCCTTGACGAGGTCGGCGATCTGCAGCACGGTCATGCCGGAGAGGGCTTCAATGATTTCTTCCTGGGTCATGTTTCTTCTCTTTCTTGGGTGTAACCGCCCGGGGTCGAGCCCCGGGAGGGGGGTGCGCCGGGTGGGCCAAACGAGGCCGCCGGCGCGGTTTTACAACACGGCCGTACTTAGGCCGCAGGGGTGCCGTCGGTGGAACCTTCGGCGGAAGCGGGAGCGCCCTCGTTCTCCTTGTCGACGCGCGCCTGGAGGACGCGGGCCATCTGGGAGGCGGGAGCCTGGAGGGTGCCGAGCAGGCGGGCCTGCTGGGCAGCGAGCGAGATGAGCTCGGAGAGCGTGGTCACCTGCGCAGCGGTGATGACATCCTTCTGCATCAAGCCGGCCTTGACCGAAGCCTTCTCGTTCTTCTTGACGAAGTCGACGACGGTCTTGGCGGTGTCAGCGATGTCGCCGGTGCCGGCGATGACAGCGGTCGGGCCAGTGAGGACCCCTTCCGGGAAGGCGATGCCCTGCTCGGCAACGATCTTCTCGATGTAGGAGTTCTTGATGACCATCATCTTCGCGCCCTTAGGGGCGAGCTGACCGCGCAGGTCGGCGATCTGGGCGACGGTGAGGCCGCCAAAGTTCAGCAGGAAGGAGAAGTCCTTGCCGGTGAGGAAGTCCGAGACTTCCTTGTAGATGGCCACGACTTCGGGGCGTTTCTTCTGGTTGGACATAGTTGCTTACTCCTTCACGAGAACGCGGACGCCAACGCCCATCGTCGGGCTGATGGTGCAGCTGCGGACGAAGAGGCCCTTCGCGGCGGCGGGGCGCTCGTGCTCAACCGCGTCGATGATCGCGCGGATGTTGTCGACGAGCTTGGAAGCCTCGAAGCTGAGCTTGCCGGCGGGCACGCAGACGTTGCCGGTGCGGTCCATGCGGAAGTCCACCTTACCGGCCTGAGCGGCCTTGACGGCGGAGGCGACATCGTCGGTGACCGTGCCGGTCTTCGGGTTAGGCATCAAGCCACGGGGACCGAGGACGCGGGCGACGGTGCGCACCTGCTTCATCGCGTCGGTGGTGGCGATGGCCACATCGAAGTCCGTCCAGCCGCCCTTGACCTTCTCGATGAGGTCGTCGAGGCCGACGGCATCAGCGCCGGCAGCCTTGGCAGCGTCGGCCATATCGCCGGCGGCGAAGACGACCACGCGCACGTGCTTGCCGGTGCCGTGGGGCAGATGCACCACGCCGCGGACGGCCTGGTCGCTCTTGGTGGGGTCGGCACCGAGGCGGAAGCCCACATCGACGGTTTCATCAAACTTCGCGCCGGGGTGCGCCTTGATGAAGGCGACGGCCTCCTCAAGGGAAACGGCGGCCTTGGGGGCCTGCTTGAGCGCGTCCTGGTATTTCTTGCTGTGCTTAGCCATGGTCACGCTCCTCAGTCAATAACCTCAACGCCCATCTGGCGGGCGGTGCCCTCGATCATGCGGGCGGCGGCCTCCGGGTCGGTGGCGTTCAGGTCCGCAGCCTTGATCTTAACGATCTCGGCGATCTGGGCGCGGGTGATCTTGCCGACCTTCTCGGTGTTGGGCTTACCAGAGCCCTTGGGGAGGTTGGCGTACTTCTTGATGAGGGCCGAGGCCGGCGGGCTCTTCAGGATGAAGGTGAAGGAGCGGTCGGCGTAGACGGTGATCACCACGGGGATGACCATCCCGCCCTTGTCCTGGGTCTTGGCGTTGAACTCTTTGCAGAACGCCATAATGTTAACGCCCTGGGAACCCAGCGCGGGGCCCACGGGCGGTGCGGGATTAGCGGCCCCAGCGGGAATCTGGAGCTTAATCATCCCAGTCACTTTCTTTGCCATGGATATGGTCCTTTTTGTCTTATGTCGCGCTCCCGGGGATCCTAACCCGGTCCAAACGCACGGCCGTCAACGTGACGCCTGAAGACAGGCAGAGGGCGTTAGACGCCCTCGGGTCGGTCGGTAATCCGCTCGACCTGCCAGTATTCTAGCGTGACAGGGGCGCTGCGTCCGAAGATAGAGACGGAGATTTGCAGGCGTCCGCTGTCAGGATCGATTTGGGTGATCGTGCCATTGAAGTTCATAAATGCACCTTCCGTGACGCGAACCACCTCTCCAACTTGGAAATTGACTTTGAGGCGCGGCTTCTTCGCCTCTTCGGCCGCGGCACGGTTGAGCATGTCGCTAGCCTCTTGATCGGTAATCGGGCGGGGTTTGGTGCTGGTGCCACCAAGCACGCCGATGACCCCGGGAATGGCGCGGATGAACTGCCAGAGGTCCTGATCGAGCTGCTTGAGGGCCTCGTCGCGATAAAGCGCCATATGGACGATGACATAGCCCGGCAGGCTCTTGCGTGTGATCAGGCGCTTCTTGCCATCCTTAATCTCCTGATACTTCTCGGTGGGAACCACCACATTGAAGCTATTCAGGTCTTCGCCCTTCTTCGCTTCTTCGGGGATGTCGAAGCGGTCGCACAAGCCGGCGGTGCGGACCTGTGCGACGATTTGACGCTGCGCCTTCTGCTCCTGACCGGTGAGGGTCTGGAGAACGTACCACTGCTTGGGGAGCTGATCTGCCATTGCGCTTGCGTCCTGCTAACTGTGCGGCTTACCCGAGGATCCAGGCAAGCACCTTCCGGATCGCCTCATCGCAGCACATAATGACCACGGCCAAGATGACGATGAAGAGGAGCACCACGACCGAGGAGTCGACGAGCTCGCGGCGGGCGGGCCACGTCACGCGCTTACCCTCGAGAATGACGTCAGAGAGGAACTGTCCGACTTTCTTAATCATGGTCTGTGCGTCCGGTTTACTTATGGCAGGGTGGGAGGGAGTCGAACCCCCATAGGCAGTTTTGGAGACTGCTGCTCTGCCATTGAACTACCACCCTATTGGCAAATGGGTTTGCGCGAGGAAGGTTACTTCGTCTCGCGGTGAAGCGTACGCTTCTTCTCGAAGGGGCAGAACTTCATGAGCTCAACGCGCTCGGTCTGCGTCTTCTTGTTACGGGTCGTCGTGTAATTGCGGCGCTTGCACTCGGTGCAGGCCAGAATTGCGAGTTCGCGGGGCATTGTCTATCCCTTTCTTCCCGTCCTTGAAAAGTAACCCTGGGGTGGGGTTGGCCACCCCAGGGCTAAGCTGTTCACAGGAAGGAGCTTACTTGATGATCTTGTCGACCGTACCGGCGCCGACGGTCTTGCCGCCTTCGCGGATGGCGAAGCGCATCTTCTCTTCGAGAGCGACCGGGGCGATCAGCTTCACGGTGATGGAGATGTTATCGCCGGGCATAACCATTTCGGTGCCCTCGGGGAGGGTGATGTCGCCGGTCACATCGGTGGTGCGGATGTAGAACTGCGGACGATAGCCCTTGAAGAACGGCGTGTGGCGGCCGCCTTCTTCCTTGGTGAGGACGTAGACGTTGCCGGTGAACTCGGTGTGCGGGGTGATCGAACCGGGCTTGGCGAGAACCATGCCGCGCTCGACTTCTTCCTTCTTCGTGCCACGGAGCAGGCAGCCGATGTTGTCGCCGGCCTGGCCCTGGTCGAGAAGCTTGCGGAACATCTCAACGCCGGTGACGGTGGTCTTCTGGGTGGCCTTGATGCCGACGATTTCGACTTCTTCGCCAACCTTGATGGTGCCACGCTCGACACGGCCGGTGACGACGGTGCCGCGGCCTTCGATGGAGAAGACGTCTTCGATCGGCATCAGGAAGGCCTGGTCAACGAGGCGGACCGGATCAGGGATGTAGGTATCCAGGGTGTCCATCAGCTCGTCGATGCACTTGCAGGCAGGATCGTCAGCGCTCTGGGCCTGGGTGGCGGGATAGGCGCAGCCACGGATGATGGGCGAACCCTCGTAGCCATACTTCTCGAGGAGCTCGGTCACTTCCATCTCGACGAGGTCGAGGAGCTCGGGATCGTCCACGAGGTCGATCTTGTTGAGGAAAACGATGATTTTGGGCACGCCGACCTGACGGGCCAGCAGGATGTGCTCACGGGTCTGGGGCATGACGCCGGTGTCAGCAGCGCAGAGGAGGATCGCGGCGTCCATCTGGGCGGCGCCGGTGATCATGTTCTTGACGTAGTCGGCGTGGCCGGGGCAGTCAACGT
>JBJFFT010000147.1:0-4812 GCA_051891975.1 Candidatus Spyradenecus sp.
CTCCGAGATCCTGCTCGCGTCTCGGACGAAGGCGCGCGTGGATGCCTTGGCCGCGGAGTTGGGGCGGCCCGTGCAGACGGCGCAGGTGGATGCGGATAATGTGCCCGAGCTAGTGGCGCTTATCCGCCGCTTCAAGCCGGATTTGGTGATGAATATTGCCTTGCCCTATCAGGACTTGCACATTATGGACGCGTGCTTGGAGGCGGGATGCGACTATTTGGATACGGCGAACTACGAGCCGCTGGACACGGCGAAGTTTGAGTACAAGTGGCAGTGGGCCTATCAGGAGCGCTTTAAGGAAGCCGGGCGGATGGCGCTCTTGGGCAGTGGCTTCGACCCGGGGGTCTCGTCGGTCTTCTGCACCTATATCCAGAAGCACTACATTCCGCAGATTCGCGAGATTGACATTATCGACTGCAACGCGGGCAATAACGGCCATCCCTTCGCGACGAACTTCAACCCGGAGATTAACATCCGCGAGGTGTCGGCCAAGGGGCGCTATTGGGAGCAGGGCAAGGGCTTTGTGGAGACCGAGCCGCTCTCGGTTAAGCAGCCCTTCGAGCTGCCCGAGGGGTTGGGCACGCTCAACACCTATCTGATGTACCACGAGGAGCTCGAGAGCCTGGCCAAGTTCATCCCCGGCCTCCAGCGCGCGCGCTTCTGGATGAGCTTCTCGGATAACTACCTCAAGCACCTGGAGGTGCTCAAGAACGTGGGGATGACGCGTATCGACCCGGTGATGTACCAGGGCCGCGAGATTGTCCCCATCCAGTTCCTCAAGGCGCTGTTGCCCGACCCTGCCACCCTCGGTCCGGTCACCAAGGGCAAGACCTGCATTGGTTGCCAGGTGCGCGGGCTAGACTTCGAAGGCAAGCCCAAGACGGTCTACGTCTACAACATCTGCGACCACCAGGAATGCTACAAGGAGGTCAAGTCCCAGGCCATCAGCTACACCACCGGCGTGCCGGCGATGATTGGCGCGAAGATGATGCTCACCGGCAAGTGGCGCGGCACGGGTGTCTTCAATATGGAACAGTTCGACCCCGATCCCTTTATGGAGGACCTTGGCAAATACGGTCTGCCCTGGAAGGTGATTGAGGGCGAGGTCTTCCATCGGGCGTAACGATGGAGGCGCTCCTGGCGGCAAAGGCGGCCGCACGCACGGTTGGGCAATTGCCCGATCGCGCGCGGCGCGACCTATTGGGCGCGCTGGCCGCAGCCCTGCGGCAGTCTGCCGATGAACTCCTGAAGGCGAACGAAGCGGATGTGGCGGCGATGGCGCCAGCCGATCCGCGGCGGGATCGCTTGCTCTTGACGCCGGAGCGCCTGGCGGGCGTGGCTGCGGGGGTAGAGGCGGTGGCGCGTCTGGGCGAGGTGTTGTGGGAGGAGTTGGAGGCGCGCGAGCGGCCCAGCGGAATCCGCCTGCGGCGCGTGCGCGTGCCGTTGGGGGTGGTGGGGTGCATCTACGAGGCGCGGCCAAACGTCACGGTGGATGTGGCGGCGCTCTGTCTGCGGACCGGGAATGTGGCCGTGCTCAAGGGGGGCAAGGAGGCGGCACGGACGAATGAGGCGCTTGCGAAGGTGATGGGCAGGGTGTTGCGCGAAGCGGGGTTGCCCGAGGCGGCGGTCACGCTCTTGCCGCCGACGCATGAGGCCGCCGAGGCATTGATGAAGGCCGAGGGGCTGGTGGATGTGCTCATTCCGCGGGGGAGTGCTGGGCTCATTCGCGCGGTGCGCGAGCAGGCGTTGGTGCCGGTCATTGAGACGGGCGCCGGGGTCTGCCACATCTACCTGCACGAAGATGCGGATCTCACCATCGCCACGCGGGTGGTGGCCAATGCGAAGATGCGCCGGGTGTCGGTGTGCAATGCGCTCGACTGCCTGTTGGTGCACCGTTCGCTCGTGGGGAAGGCGTTGGAGCGGGTGCTCGCGCCCTGCCGCGAGCGGGGAGTGGAGATCCACACCGAGCCGGAGAATTGGGGGCGCGAGTGGCTCTCGATGGCGATGTCGGTGCGGGTGGTCGAGTCGCTCGACGAGGCGCTCGAGCACATCGCGCGCTTCGGGTCGGGCCACAGCGAAGCGATCGTCACGCGTAGCCCCGAGGCGGCCCGGCGCTTCCAGCGGGAGGTCGATGCCGCGTGCGTCTATGTGAACACGCCCACCTCCTTTACCGATGGCGCAGAGTTTGGCTTGGGGGCTGAGGTGGGGATTTCCACCCAGAAGCTACACGCGCGCGGGCCGATGGGCCTGACCGCGCTCACCACCAGCAAGTGGCTTATTGAGAGCGATGGAGCCGTGAGACCAGAATGATGACAACCACCCTGTCCCCCGAAGCCCTGCGGCAAGCCAAACGCGAGGTGCGCGCGCAGATGCGCCAGTTGCGCGCGGAGATTTCCAAGAATGACCGTTTCCTAGCCGGGAAGCAGGCAGCCGATATGCTGTTGGATCCGCGCGGGTTGGCGTTGGTGCCGCGCTTCTGTTCCTTTGCCTCCTATCTGAGCACGGATGAAGAGTTCCCCACCGAGGAGTTGCACCTGGCGCTCTTCCAGGTGGGGGCCGCCGTGGCGGTGCCGCGCTTCTCGCAGCGGATACAGGATTACCACTGGTCGCCCTTGCCGCCGGGGGCGCCGCTGCGGCAGGGTCCGCACGGCATTTGGGAGCCGGCCGCGCCGCTGCGCGCCAGCCGCGCCGCCATCGAGGTGGTGTTGGTGCCGGGGCTGGCCTTTGACATTCGCGGCGGGCGTATCGGCTATGGCGCGGGCATCTACGATCGGCTCCTGGCGCAGCTGCGCCCCGGAGTCTTGCGCATCGGCGTGGCCTACAACTGCCAGGTGCTGCGCGATCCGCTCCCCCAGGAAGTGCACGATCGGCAGATGGATTACATCGTCACCGAGGACCACTGGATTGACTGCCGCCGTGCGCGTAATGTCCGCCGCCCGGGCTTCGGCACGCCGACACCGGTGGTCAAGTAAAGATGGCCCCGGCGCCCTTTTCGCTGCAGTTCCTGGGCACCGGCACCTCGGTGGGCGTGCCGATGATTGGCTGCTCCTGCCCAGCGTGTACTAGCCCCGACCCGCGCGACCGTCGCCGCCGTGCCTGCGCCTATGTCCGCCTGGGGGAGAGGGCCCTCCTGCTCGATGCCGGGCCTGACCTGCGCGAATCGTGCCTCCAGTGGCGCGTAGCGCGGGTCGATGCCGTCTTCATCACCCACCTTCATGCCGACCACATCTTTGGCTTCGACGACCTGCGCCGCTTCAACACCATCCAGGGCAACCAGGTCATCCCCTGCTACGCCGGCCCCGAGACGCTCGAGGGGATGCGCCGCATCTTCCCTTACATCACCACGCGCCCGAACGCCCAGGGGCTCTATCGGCCGCTGATTGACTTCGTGCCCGTCCAGGAGCCCTTCGAGGCCTTGGGTGCGCGCTTCACGCCCTTGCGCGTGGTGCACGGCAACCTCGAGACATTGGGGCTTCGCGTCGACTTCGCCGGCCGCTCTCTGGCCTACCTGCCCGATGTCCACGAATTGCCGGAGGAGACCCTTGCCCAGCTTCAAGGGCTGGATCTATTGGTGCTCAACTTGCTGCGTCTGCGCCCGCACCCCACGCACCTCACCCTCGAGCGCGCGGTGGATTACGCCCAACGCCTTGCCCCTCGCCAGACCTTCTTCACCCACCTCTCGCACGACCTGCCGCATGCGGCCTTCGCGCCCCTCCTCCCGTCCGGGATGGCTATCGCTTGGGACGGGATGGAATACGCGCTGCGCGCGTAGAGGACAGAGGGACTGTCCGTCGCGGCACGCGTGCTGTCATCTGTCCTCTGTCATCCGTCATCTCTTAACAGTGCGGGCGCGGCATATCGCCGCGCCCGCACTGTTAAGACGAAGTTGGCCCCTTACTCTGCGTAGCCGTTGGGGTTCATCGACTGCCACTTCCAGGAGGAGGCGCACATATCATCGAGGGTGTACGTGGCGGTCCAGCCGAGGAGTTCCTTGGCGTAGGTGGGGTCGGCGTAGCACTCGGGGGCATCACCCGGGCGGCGGGGGGCGATCTCGTAGGGGATTTCCTTGCCGCAGGCCTTCGAGAAGGCGTGGATCATGTCGAGGACCGAGTAGCCGGTGCCGGTGCCGAGGTTGACGGTGTAGAGCTTGCCGGGGGTCTGCTCAAGCTTCTTGAGGGCGGCGAGGTGGCCGCGAGCGAGGTCGACCACGTGGATGTAGTCGCGCACGCCAGTGCCGTCCTTGGTGGGATAGTCGTCGCCAAAGACGCGGACCTTGGGCAGGCGGCCGACGGCGACCTGGGCGATATAGGGCATCAGGTTGTTGGGGATGCCGTTGGGGTTCTCGCCGATACGGCCGGAGGGGTGGGCGCCGACGGGGTTGAAGTAGCGCAGGAGCATCACGCCCAGGTCGGGCTCGGCGGCCTTGACATCGCTCAGGACGCGCTCGAGGAAGAGCTTGGTGGCGCCGTAGGGGTTGAGGGCGCCGGTGGAGCAGCTCTCGTCGAGCGGGACCTTCTCGGGCATGCCGTAGACGGTGGCCGAGGAGGAGAAGACGATGTTGCGGCAGCCATATTCCTTCATCAGCTTGAGGAGGTTGAAGGTGCCGGTCATATTGTTGTGGTAGTAGAAGAGGGGCTTGGCGACCGATTCGCCCACGGCCTTGAGGCCGGCGAAGTGGATGACCGCGTCGTAATGGGCTTTCTTAAAGACCTCTTCGAGCGCCTCGTAGTCCAGCAGGTCCACCTTGTAGAAGTGGGGGGTGCGGCCGGCGAGTTCGGCCCCGCGCTTGACGGCCTCTTCTTGGGAGTTGTA
>JBJFFT010000148.1:0-20097 GCA_051891975.1 Candidatus Spyradenecus sp.
GCCTCGATTGGTCGGCCGCCGCCCTCGCCGCCTGCGCCGAACTTCTGCCGGGCGCGCGCACCGTGCAGGGGGACCTGCGTCGGGATCTGGGCGCGGGGAGCTACGACCTCATCCTCTCCTCCTTCGCCTTCAACGAGGCCTTTCCGCGCACGGCCGAGGCCCTCGCCGCCCTCGAAAGCCTCCTTTCGCGCCTCTCGCCCGAGCCCGACATCGCCCCCTTCCTCCTCCTGCTCGAGCCGGCTAGCCGCCTGGACACCCCCCGCTTCCTCACCCTGCGCACGCGCTTCCCGGACCACCCGCTCTACGCCCCCTGCCCGCACCGCCGCACCTGCCCGCTGATGGCGCTGGACGAGGGCTTCTGCCACGATGTCCGCCGCTTCCGCCCCCGCCGCGCCACCACCCTGCTCAACCGCCGCCTCCGCCGCACGATTGCCGACGTGAAGTTCGCCCTCCTGGCCTTTGGTCGCCGGGGCGGACCCCAAGCCGAGGGCTTTGGCGAGGCCGAGTTCCTGCGGATGATCGGCCCGATGGACAAGGCCAAGGGCGTTCTCACCTGCCGCGCGTGTATGGGCGATGGCGCACTCTGCCGCGTGGAGGTCCCTTCCGCCGCCCTCACCTCGGCTCGCCGCCACGAACTCCTGGCGCGCGAGCGGGGCGACTGCGCCTGGCTCGACGGCCCGCTCGAAGCCCGCCGACGCCTCCAAAACGGCCAAATCCAACGCGCCGGCGACCTGCGTTTCACCGACGAAGCCCCCCTCACGCTCCACGACGAGCCCGAGGACGACACCTTCTCCTTCTCGATCTAAGGCCCTGTATGCGCGCGCTCCTCTGCACCCTCGCCCTCCTCTCCTGCACCCTCTGCCGCGCCGAGGCCAACCGTTGGGGCGTGAGCGACCCCGAACTCGTGCGCGAATACATCGCCCCGGAGACCTCCCTCGGCGAGCCGGCGGTCGACTGGCGCCCGGTCCTAGGCCCCATTGCCGAGGAGATTGTCGCCCCGGCCAAGACGCCCCTGGAGGCGGCGATGCTCCTCAACCGCCACCTCTGGAAGCGCGTCGGCGTCATCTACTCCACCAAGCGCGACCGACCGAACCAAGATCCCCTCCACTCGATGCGCATTGGCCTGGCCTCCTGTTCGGGCCTCTCCATCCTCCTGGCCGATGCCTGCCGCGCGGTCGGCATTCCAGCCCGGCTCGTCGGCTGCCAGTGGCGGACCAAGCCCGGCAACCACACCTGGGTGGAAGTGTGGAGCGAGGGCACGTGGTTCCCCCTGGGTGCCTTCGAGGATTGCCCGCCCGACCGCCTCTGGTTCCTGGACGATGCCGCGCAAGCCACCAGCGCCGACCCCCGCTACGCCATCTACGCCACCCGCGCCACCCTCAACGCCCAGGGCACTCGCTTCTGGGGTTGGGGCGTCCCGGCCGATGATGTCACCGCGCGCTACCTCCGCCCGGCGGCCAAAGGTCCGGCCGAGGGGGGCGTGCGCGTCTACGTGGCCGCCGAGCGCCAGGGCGTGCGCGTGGCCGTGCCCTTCACCTGCCGCGGCGAGCGCCTCACCACCCCCGGCCCCCTGCAGGATCTCAACGACTACACCACGCTCGACCTCCCCGACGGGGCCGAGTTCACCCTCGACTTTGGCTCCGTACGCTTCACCCATCGCGCCGCCGCCAACGCCATCTTTGTGGAGCAACTGCCGTGACCGACTCCGCCGACAAGAGCCCCGAACGTTTTACCGCGTGGAACGCCACGCGCTTTTTTGTCCCCCTCTGCATCCAAGCGATGAGCCAGTCGCTGACCTATCCGCTGGTGGGGATTATCGTTTCGCACGGGCGGCTTGGGGCAGCGGAGTTCGCGGCCTTCGCCCAGGGGTTGCTCGTGATGTTCCTCATCGGCACCACCGGCTACGGCCTTATCACCACCGGGATGGTCTTTGCCAAGGACCGCATCGGCCACCTACGCTTCACGCGCGTCAACTTCCTCCTGATGGGCTTGCAGGCGGCGCTGCAGGGGCTGCTGGCAATGCCCGGGATTGCGCCCTTCGTCTTCGGCAACTGCCTGGGGCTGACCGGGGAGCAGCTGGAGATCGCGCGCTGGTCGATGCTCTGCGCGCTCCCGGCGCAGGTGGGCTTTATGCTCCGCAACGTCCCCCAGGTGATCCTCTACAACGAACACAAGACCGCCATCGCCAACACCGCCACCATCCTGCGCATCCTCATCACCGCCGCCCTGGCCCCCGGCTTCTACGCCTGCGGACTCGTTGGCTGGGGCTGGGGATGCGTCTGCCTCTCGCTGCCGGTCTTCTTCGAGGCCGGGCTGATGGCCCTGCGCGCCCGCCCCTACGTCCGCGCCCTCCCCCTCAAGCGCCGGGGCGAAGCCAAGGTGACCGTTGCCAAGCTCTTCCTCTTCAACATCCCCCTCTCCCTCGGCGGCTTCCTGCTCATCTTCGCCGTCTTTATGCTCAACGCCATCATCAACCGCTCCGAGAACGGCGCGGCAATGCTCGCCATCCACCTCGTGGCGATGGGCCTTGTCAACCCCCTCTCCTACGGCGCCCTGCGCAACCAAGCCGTCGCCATCGGCTTCCCCCAACGCTCTTTGCGCGATCAGCGGACCTTCCTCTTCGCCCTCGCCAGCGGCCTCTGCCTGAGCGCCATCCTCTTCCTCCTCCAAATCCCGACCATCAGCGCCTGGTACTTCGGCAGCGTCCAGAACCTCCAGCCCTGGCAACTGCCCCTGGCGCGCAACGCCCTCTGGGTGGCCATCCCCTTCCTCGTCCTCCAAGCCCTGCGCGGCCACGCCGAAGGCCTCGCCGCCTACCGCCGCCGCCCCAACGCCGTCCTCTCCGGCCAAGCCGTCTTCTTCGGTGTCCTCGTCGTTGTCCTCGTGGCCCTCTTCCACTTCCGCTGCCCCGGCTACCTGATGGGCATCTCCGCGCTCACCGTCGCCTCCGCCGCCACCCTCTGCACCATCCGCCTCGCCCTCGCCCTCGACCGCGCCACCCGCTAACCCCTGCCAACCCCCACTCCCGTCCCCCCTCGCCGATACCCCCAAAAAAGGTAGGCCCTACCTCGCCTCGACCTAGGCCCTACCTCGAGGTCACCTAGGCCCTAGGTCGAATCGAGCTAGGCGCGGGGCTTTTTTGGGGGACAGGGGCGGACTTCTCGCCTTGGAGCGAAACGGCCTGGCGGAGCAGGCCGATACAAGACCCTTAAGAGCTCCCACAGGGACTCCTCCACGTCAGGCTCGGAAGATCACTGCTCCCTGGAGCCCTGCTAAGTGTCCGCGCAAGACGGCGAACAAGACGCTTCATAGCACACCCCCTGCCCCCACGCCCTAAAAAGCCCGCCGATACCCCCTTTTGAGGTAGGGCCTACCTCGACCCGAGGTAGGCCCTAGGTCGAGGCGAGGTAGGCCTTAGGTCGACTTGAGGTAGGCGCGGGGGAGTTGAGGATGCGCGCGCACGCGCGCGCGTACCTTATATACAAGCGGGAGAGCTTGACCGAGAGCTTGGCAGGGGGGCGGTCAAAAATTTCTGAAAAAAGTGCGTAAGATTTTTGAGGATAGCGAGCAGTATATAAGTGAAGTCCTAGAGGCTTTGGAGTAAAAACGTGTTGCAAACAGGCACAGGAAATGATAGTGTATGGGTGTTTCACGCGCCTAGGGAGTTCCCCTTCGCGTGCGGAACATTCCATAGCCGTGTGCGGCTTCGGCTGCTGCGGCGTCTGCAACCTGCGTTCTGCGCATCGTTGGCTCTGATGAAATGTAGGAAGTTTTATCTTGGAGCGCCAAACGGTGAACGGGGCGTGCCTGTTTGGGCACGTTTCTCTCCTGTATCTCCAAGGGCCTCCTACAGCCTCATCAGATACGCGAGAAGGAATGTGCCCTTTTCCTTTTCGTGCGCGAAGACCTAAGGGTACGAAAAGGAAACGCGATGGATAAGTTCGTTGCAATTATGAAATCGATAGGCAAGGTCCTTTGGACCATTCTTAAGGGGATCTTTAAGACCTTGTGGTGGATCCTCAAAATCCTTGGATGGATCCTACGGATCTTCGTTTGGTGGCCCCTGAAGATTATCCTGAAGATTGTTGGTTGCTTGTTCGGCGGCAATGGCTCTGGTGGCGGTGGTGTTTTTGAGTCCTGGGACTGGCGCAACGGTAGCAAGTAATTTCCCTTTTGCCTGCGGCCTGACGTTGCGAGTGCAAGGCTAGGTGCGTGGGCGTTTAATCGGGGCGAGAGCCCCAGAAAGGAGCCTATTATGGCTTATCAGAAACCCGAAGTCGTGGCGAAGTCCGCCGCGAAGGAATCGTTCGTCGCCGGCTGCCCAGAGAAGACCCTGGTCAGCCAGGGCTGCGCTCAGGCCAACAAGAAGTGCCTGTGCGGCCCTCTGAAGTAAGGACCTTCGGTGGCACCTCCGCCTTCGGGCGGGGGTGCCTTATATATAAGGAGGAGGACGATGAAGTTAAGAGCGGATGTCTTTGTGCGGCACGCGGAAGGAGAGTCGCTTGTGGCGGTGCCGCGGCGTGGGGGGAGTTTGGTGTTGCAGGAGGCGGAGCTCTTCTTGGAGGCGATTCCGCGCGGGGCAGCACCCGGGGTGACGGTTGAGGAGATTGCCGAGCGGGTGGCGGCGGCCTTTGCGTGCCCAGTAGCCGATGTGGCAGCGGATGTGCGCGACTTCGTGGCACTGCTCGCACGCGAAGGGTATCTGGAGGGAGTGGATGGCCCGGCAGACAGGGTCAGCGCCGAACTGCAAACGCACGAGGTTGAGGCAGAGGCAGAACCCGAAGATGAAGAGACACCGACCGAGCAGTTCTACCGCCGGCACGGATTACCCGCCGAGTTGCATCTGGATTTGACCGATGGTTGCAACGAGCGTTGCGTCCACTGCTATCTGCCGAGCGGGCGGGCGCACTTCATTGAGCGGGAGCTGGCCTTCAAGGTATTGAGGGAGTTCCGCGCAGCGGAGGGGCTCACCGTGATGATTTCGGGTGGGGAATGCCTCTTGCACCCGGACTTTGAGGCGATTGTGCGGGAGGCGCGGCGGCTGGAACTGAATATCATCCTCCTCTCGAACCTCACGCGGTGCACGGCGCAGACGGTGGCACTCCTCCGGGAGGTACAGCCGCAGTTCGTGAACGTCTCGCTCTACGCGGCCCAGGCCGAAGTGCACGATGCCATCACGCGCCTGGCAAGGTCGTGGGAGAAGACGGTCCGAGCGATTGACGCGCTCTTGGCAGCCGGGGTTCCGGTGCGTCTGGCCACGCCGCTGATGCGCCCCAATCGCCACGCGGTTGCGGGATTGCAAGCCTTTGCCCGCGAGCGCGGTGTCCACGTGATCTTCGACTGCGACATCTTTGGGCGGATGGACCACGACTGCTCGAACCAGGCGGTCGCCCTCACCCTCGAGGAATTGGAGGCGCTCCTGCGCGAGCACGGGGCGGCCTTACTCCAGCCGCCGGCGCCGGCAGCGCGCTGTGCGTGCGAGGCGAAGGTCTGCGACATTGGCGATGCGCGGCTGAATGTCAACGCCCTGGGCGACTACTATCCGTGCGACGGCTTCCACGGAATGGTGCTGGGCAACGCGCACCGCGACACGCTGGAGGCCGTCTGGCGCGGCGAGAAGCTGAATACCCTGCGCGCTTGGCGCAATCGAGACTTTGGCGCGTGTGGCACGTGCGCGAATCGGGCGTGGTGCAAAGTCTGCGCCATGCGTAACTTCAATGAAACGGGCGACTGCTTTACCCACGCGCCGGTGCGGTGCGCGGTGGCGGCGCTCAAGCGGCAAATGGCCCTCGAGGCGAAAGGAGTCTAAGAATGGTATTACGATTGGCACGGCAGACCTTTGTGCGGCATTACGGGGAGTTCTCGTATCTCTTTGGCAAGGTGACGGCCTTTGATCAGGTCTTTCGCCACGCCGAGCCCTTCCTGCGGCCACTGACGCGCGAAGCGAAGGATTGGGAGGCGGTGGTTGATGAGGTGTGGCACGCCTTTGAGGGCGTTGCGCGTGCCGAGGTGGCGGCGGACTTCGAGGCCTTCATCCGCCCGTTGATTGAGGCGGGGGTTATCCTGTCCGGAGAGACCCCCGAGGCGCTGGAGGCGCTCGAACCGCGCTTCACCTACGCGGTCGACGACCCCAAGACCCTCGCGAACGAAAAGGTCTACACCCAGGCAGAAGCCGAGGCCCTGCCGGCAACACTCCTGGAGCGCTACTTTGCCGAGCACCCGACGCTCTTTGAGTTGCAACTTGACATCACCCAGGCCTGCACCGAGCGTTGCCGCCACTGCTATGTGCCCGAGTACAACCCCCTCTTCCTACCCTACGAGAAGATCTGCGAGGTGCTCGACGACTTCCGCGCGATGGGCGGACTGCATATCTCCCTCTCGGGCGGAGAGTGTATGCTCCACCCCGACTTCATCCGCATTGTCCGGGCCATTCGCGAGCGCGACTGCACGGTCGCCTGCCTGAGCAACCTCACCGTGATGAGCGATGAGATCCTCGCCGCGCTCGTGGAGGCCGATGCCACCGTCCAGGTGTCGCTCTACTCGATGGAGCCGGAGATTCACGATGAGGTGACGCGCCGTAAGGGCTCCTGGCGCGAGACGATGGGTGCGATTGTGCGTCTGCGCGAGGCGGACATCCCCGTGCGCATCTCCTGCCCCTGTTTGCGCATCAACTACAAAGGCTACCCGGCCGTGCTCGCCTTTGCCAAAAGCCTCAAGATGAGCGCGCAGACTGACTTCATCATTATGGGCAAGTCCGACTGTGACACCTCAAACCTCTGCAATCGCCTTACCCTCCCCGAGACACGCGAACTGCTGGAGGATGTCATCCTCCGCTCCGTGCCGATGAATAGCGAATACTTCAACCCCGCCAAGAAGGAGCGAATGCTCGACGATGCCACCTGGGCGCGCCAGAAGGCCTGCGGCGCGTGCGTCAACTCCCTCTGCCTCAACGCCTCGGGCGACTATTACCCTTGCCCGGGCTTTGCCGGCTTCCCGCTGGGGAGTTGCTACCAAATGAGCCTGAAGGAGGTGTGGCTCGCGTCACCCGTCACCCAGCGTATCCGTGCCGTTACCAATGGAGACTTCCAGCGTTGCGTTGGGTGCCCGGACCGTGATTACTGCTCGCAGTGCATGTGCCGCAACTACAACGAGACGGGCGAGCTCTTCACCCCCGCCGAGCACTTCTGCAAGGTTGCCGCCCTCAACCACGAGATCGTCGACCAGAAGCAAGCCGCCTACCTGTCCAATGATTTGTGACGCACACGTCCATGTTGGAGCCTTCCACCACTTACGCCGGGGCGAGTGGCGGCTCTGCCGCTACACCCCGCGCGAGGTGTGCCACGCGCTGAAAGGTGCCGGTGTGGCGCACTTCATCTTCTCCTCCCTCGCCGCCCAACGCGGGGTGCCCTATCACGCCATTGCGCGCGAGGCGCGGTCCGTCCGCCGCCGCTTTGGGCCTGGCGCACACCCTTTCTATTGGCTCACGGCCGCGTACTATCGGGAAGACCCCACCCTGGCGCGGCTGGCGGAGGGACCCTGGGAGGGGATTAAGCTCCACGGCTTGGAGACCCCGTGGGCCACCGCCTATCCCGAGGAACTCGAGCGCATCCTGACCGTGGCCGAGGCGCGCAACCTGCCGGTGCAGATTCACTGCAGCAAAGATCCCACCGTGCGGCCGTCCGTTTGGCTTCCCTTTGTCCTGCGCCATCCGGGCGTACGCGTCGACTTCGCGCACCTGTGTCCGCTGGAGGAGACCCTAGAGGCACTGCGCCGTTGCCCCAACCTCTTCGTTGATAGCGCCTTTGCCTCCGTCGACACCGCCTTGCAAGTCTGCGCTGCCGGCTTTGCCGATCGGCTCCTCTTCGGCACCGACTTCCCCATCCAAGCCAGCTACCGCCCCCAAGCCCTACGCAAACTCTACGCTTCGCAACTGCGCCCCGAGGCCAAGCGCCTTGCCGCGCACTGCCCCTGCCAAGAGACCTTCTGCCGCTTCCTGCGCGGTCCAACCCCCTGATATGCACGCCGAAACGTGCACCCTTTGGCACCTCTGCGCCCTACATCTCGCACGACCTCAGTGGGCGTCTTGACCTCGCGCGCCAAGGGACCGCCTCGCCCGAGCAACGGGCATTTCTTTTCATCCGTGCACGCGAGGTAGGAATGTGGTAGACTACGGGCATATGGCGAGTTTTGGATACCTTGCATTAAATCGGCAGAAAGGAAAGGTCTCGGGGACAATCGAGGCTGCGGACCGTCGTGGCGCGATGGCGGCGTTGGCCTCGCAGGGGTTGCAGGCGCTGTCGATTCGGGAAGTCGCAGGGGGGAAGGCGCCGGCGGCGAAGGCCGTTGCGTCTAAGCCTGCCAAGCCGGCGAAGGCGGGGACCAAACCGACAGTGGCGAAGGCGGCGGGTGGCAGTTCCTTCTGGACGCTCTCGGCCGCTCCGGCGAAGCGGATGAAGCCGGCGGAGGTGTTGCTCTTTACCTCGGAGTTGGCGGACTTGATTGACGCGGGGATGACCCTGGGCGCGGCGCTGAACTCGCTGGCGAACCAAGGCGAGCCCACGAGCGGGATTTGCGCGGTCTCGGCCGACTTGCGGGACCGGATTATGCGCGGCGAGGCCTTCTCGGACGCGGTGGACGCGCACCCGAAGAGTTTCCCGGCCATCTATGGGAATATGGTACGCGCGGGCGAGGCATCGGGGGCGATGGTGGAGGTGCTGCGGCGCCTGGCCGAGCATTACGAGCGGAACCAGTCGATGAAGAGCAAGGTGATTTCGGCACTGACCTACCCGGCGATTGTGCTGGGGATGGGGGTGGTGGCGGTCATCTTCGCAATGGTGAAGATCGTGCCGCAGTTTACTTCGCTCTTCGCCAGTATGGGCAAGGAGTTGCCGCTGCCGACGCGCATCCTCATTGGAATGAGCGATGGACTGACGAAGTATGGCCTCCTCTACGCACTGGGGCTAGTGGCGGGTATCGTGCTGCTACACAAGTGGATTAACGGGAGCGGGCGCTTGGCGTGGGATGGCTTCAAGCTCAAGGTGCCGCTCGTGCGCGGGTTGGTGGCCTCGGGCACCTTCGCTTCGCTGGCCTACACGCTTCAGACGCTGCTGGCCAACGGCGTAAATGTGCTCAATGCCTTGCGGATTGCCGAGGAGACCAGCGGCAACGCGGTGATCGGCGCGGAGCTGCGCAAGGCGCGCGAGCGGGTCACCGACGGCACCACCATCTCCGGCCCTTTGGCGCAGAGCGGCATCTTCCCGCGGCTGATGACCGATATGATGGCCCTGGGCGAGCAGACGGGCAACCTGCCCACGGCCCTCGGCCACATCGGCAAGCGCTACGAAGCCGAGCTCAACCAGAACATTCGCAACTTCACCACGGCCCTCGAGCCGATTCTCATCTTCCTCGTGGCCGGCGTGGTCGGCTTTGTGGCCATCGCCATCCTCTCGGCCGTCTTCTCGGCCACCTCCGCTATGGGGCAATAATTCAGAAAGGAACACAGATGAACGCTTCCCGCAAGATCCTTCGCCGCGCCGGCTTTACGCTGGTGGAACTGTTGCTCGTAATCGCCATCCTCGGCATCTTGGGCACCGTGGTGGTGGTCAACTTTGGTGGCGAGAGCGACAAGGCGCGCCGGACCGCCACGCTCACCTCTATCGGCGCCATCAACCAGGCTATCCAAATCTATAAGATGAACGTCGGGCGCTACCCAAAGAGCCTCGACGACCTCACCGTGGGCATCAATGACGATGAGCCGCTTCTCAAGGCCGACTCGCTCAACGACGCCTGGGGCCTGCCCTTCGCCTACAAGCTCGAGGGCAAGAAGTACACCATCCGCTCGGCCGGTGCCGACGGCGTCGAGGGCACGGAAGACGACCTGACCAACTGAGGAAGCGGCGATGAGCGCGTTGACACTTCCCTCGGAGCGGGAGACGATCTGCCTGGAAGTCTCCGGCGCAGCCGCCCAGTGTGTGCCGCGCGGAACGCTCTTGGGGACGCTATTGCCCGAGCAGGTGGGCGGTCTGCCTGTGCTCGCAGCGTTGGTGAACAACGATGTGGTGCCGTTGGATATGCCCTTGGTCGTCAACGCCAATGTCACGCCACTCACCTTGGCCGACGAAGAGGGCTGGCAAGTCTATCGGCGGACGCTCTGCTTCCTGGTGGCCAAGGTGCTCCATAACGACTTCCCCGGCGTGGCTTGCCGCGTGCGCCAGAGCTTCGGCCACAACGCGCTCTATTGGACCTGGGACATTCCCGCCGGCGAGCGCGATGCCAAGGTGGCCGCGCTGCGCGCCGGGGTGGCGCGGTTGATTGCCGCCGATGCGCCCATCCGCCATCAGCTCTACGCCTATGCCGACATCCTTGAGCGCTTCAGCGCCAATGGGCAGATGGATAAGGTCAACCTCCTCTCTCACCGCAACCCGCCCTACCTGCCGCTCGCCGTCTGTGAAGGCTTCTATGATCTGCCGCAGGGGGTGATGGCCACGCGCACGGGGGTGCTGAGCCTCTTCGACCTGGTGCCGTTGCAGGAAGGCTTCGTCCTCGAGTTCCCGAGCGTGAAGACGCCCACCGAGCTCGACCCGATGCCGCCCTACGACTTCCTCTTCGAGATCTACGCCGAGCACCTGCGCTGGGGCGAGATTATCGGCATCCGCAACGCCGGCGAACTCAATGCCGCCATTGCCGATGGCTCGGTGCTCGACGTGATTAACACCGTTGAAGCGCTCCACGAGCGGCGCCTCGCCTCGCTCGCAGACCGCGTGGCCTCCAAAATCCCGCGGCCGCATGTGGTTCTGGTGGCCGGGCCGAGCTCGGCAGGCAAGACGACCTTTGCGATGCGCCTGTGCACCCACCTGCGCGTCCTGGGCCTCAAGCCCACCCTTATCTCCACGGACAACTACTTTGTGGGCGATGCGCGCAACCCGCGCGACGAGCACGGCAACCTCGACTACGAACACCTCGACTCGGTGGATCGCCCGCGCCTCAATGCCGACATCCTGCGGCTGCTCAAAGGCGAAACCATTCCGCTACGCAAGTTCAACTTCATCCAGCACGAGCCGTACGACTCCGAAGAGACTCTCTCGCTCGACCCGGCGCTCGGCGTGCTCGTCATCGAGGGCATTCACTCGCTGAACCCCGACCTGACCCCCGACATCCCGCGCAGCGAGAAGTTCCTCATCTACGTCAACGCCCTCACGCAGCTGGCCATCGACAGCAACAACCGCATCTCCACCATCGATAACCGCCTCCTGCGCCGCCTCGTGCGCGATGGGCAGTTCCGCGGCCGCTCGCCGCGCGAGACGCTGCGCCTTTGGCCGAGTGTGCGCGCCGGGGAAGAGAAGTGGATCTTCCCCTTCCAGCACTTCGCCGATGCCGTCTTCAATACGGCCCTCGACTACGAGATTCCCGTCCTCAAGACCCTCGCCGGGCCGCTGCTCAACCAGATTAAGCCCTTTCACCCCGAATTCGTCCACGCCCGCCGGCTCTCCTGCTTCTTGCAGAACTTCACGGCGATGCCAATGGCCGATGTGCCCACCAACTCCATCCTCCGCGAATACCTCGGCGAGAGCCGCCTGAGGTACCAATCCTAGCGCCGCAAATCAGGGAGATACGCCATGTCCGAACCCATCATCGGCCGCCTCGTCGCCGGCGAAGAGAGCCAAGTCCGCAAGGCCTACGAGGCCTTCGAGGTTCAGCCCGTCACCGACCGCCGCCTGACCGACAACCTCGCTCCCTACGGTCTGGAGGAGACTACTCTGGAAGGCTCGGCCAGCGCCGAGGGCGTGGGCACCTTCGAGAAGCGCAAGAACGCCATCCTCACCTTCGGCCCCTCCACCGTGCCGGGCTGGTGGATCCACCGGACCGACCTCAAGGAGCAGCTCGATGTTAAGGTCTCGGTGCGCAACGTGTGGACGAGCGCGCGCAACATCGTCCTGCGCGCCGGCTCGCCCCACAACTACCTGCGGATGGTCGAGCACATCATCGCCCTGCGCCTCGGCCTGGGGGTCGACAACGTCCGCCTCTCCATCGCCGGCGGCGACCCGCCCCTCTTCGACCGCTCGAGTTTGGACCTGGTGGAGGCCGTGCAGAAGGCCCGCATCATCCCCACCGGCCGCCCGGCACGCTACGTCACGGTCAAGGAACCGGTCACCATCGGCGGCACGCGCGGCGACTTCGTCACCCTTCTGCCAGCCGAAGGCAAGGACCGCCGGATGCACCTGGACGTAGCCATCGCCTGGAACACCGTTATCGGCGAACAGCGTATTCAGGTGGACCTCTCCCCCGAGACCTTCACCTATGGCGCCGGGGCGCGCACGAACGCCACCCAGTCGCAATACCTAATGTCCAAGACCATCGGCAAGCTCTTTGCCGATGTCCGCCACATGGGCTACACCAAGGACAACATCCTCATCCACGGCAAGAAGGGCTTCATCACCACCCCGCGCCCGGAGTTCGACCTGGGCGATGGCCGCAGTGCCGAGCCGGTCTGGCACCGGACGATGATGGACCTGGTGGCCGCCATCGCGCTTATCGACCGCGGCCGCTTCGTCGGCACGGTGAAGTCCTACCGCGCCGGCCACACCCTCGACGTGCGCCTGATGACCCTGCTCTATATGCTCGACCTGCTTGAAGTGCTTGACTAAGGAGGAACCAATATGGCACAGAAGACCGTTCTCTGGTGGGGCCGCTTCGACCCGAACTACTCCCGCAACCGCGTCTACATCGCCCTCTTCAAGGAATTGGGTTGGGAGGTGCAAACCTTCCAGGTGAAGTGGTGCTGTGCGCTGGGCGATGTGGAGTTTGCCCTCCGCGGCCCCAAGGACCTGAAGCCCGACCTCGTCTGGGTGCCGGTGGCGCGCCAGCGCGATGCCGCCGCCGCCTGCCGTTGGGCCCACAAGCGCAACATCCCCGTGGCCTTCGACCCGATGATCTCGGCCTGGGACAAGAAGGTGCTCGAGCAGATGAAGTGGAAGGCCGAGGAGCCCCGCGCCAAGCGCCTGCTCGCCTGGGAGACCGAGCTCTTCAACCGCGTTGACCGCCTCCTCTGCGACACCTCCTGCCACGCCGACTTCTTCCACGAACACATGGGCGTCCCCCGCGAGAAGCTGTGCGTCCTCTTCACCGGCACCGATGAGAAGGTCTTCAAGCCCGCCGCCGAGGGTGAGGATCCGCCGCACGACCCGGCCGCCCCCCTGCGCATCCTCTACCACGGGGCTTATCTCCCCCTGCACGGCACCGAGTACATCGTCGAGGCCGCCCGGCGCACGCAGCACCTGAACATCCACTGGGACTTCCTGGGCTGGGGCGCCTACAAGGCCGCCACCGAGGCCAAGGCCAAGGGCATCACCAACATCACCTTCCTCGAGAAGGTGCCCTATGTGGAAGTGCCCCGCGTCATCCGCACGGCCGACATCGTCCTGGGCGTCTTCGGCACCACGGAGAAGGCCTCGCGCGTCATCGGCAACAAGGTCTACGAGGCGATGGCCTGCTGCCGCCCGGTCATCAACGAGTTCTGCACCGGCTACCCGCCCGAAGCCAAGGCCTGCTCGGCCATCACCTTCATCCCGCCGGGCGCCCCCCAGGCCCTCGTCGACGCCGTCACCCCCTGGATTGACAAGCGTGAGGAGCTCCTGGCCCAGCGCGCCATCGCCCGCGACTTCTTCGAGAAGCACCTCTCGATGAACGTCATCCGCAAGCAGCTCGCCGACATCCTCGCCGAGCTCGTCTAAGGTCCCGCCCCTACCCCAATAGCCCCGCAGACCGGTCTCTTCGCCAGGCCTGCGGGTTTTCTTGCCGCCGAAGAAAGTATCCATCCTATGAAGCGCCTCCTTGCTCTCGTTGCCCTCCTGCTGCTGCTCCCGCTCCGCGCCGAGGAGCCCATCAATCTCTGGCCCTTCTACCTGCGCGAAAACGCCGAGACGCACATCGCCTGGCCGCTCATCAAGTCCGCCCCCGACGAACTGGCCCTCCACCCGGTCTACTGGCGCACTGCCACCACCCACCGCTTCGCCTACCTCCTCTCCCTCGACTTCGCCCAGCGCGAGTACGCCTTCTATCCCTTCTTCTACTCCGCGCCCGAGGGCTGGCTCTCGCCTCTGGGCGGCACCGGCGGTGTCGACAACCGCAGTCGCTGGTGGTATGCCCTCACCATCGGCACCCACCGCACCCTCACCACCCTGCCCAATGGCCAGACGCGCTCCGAGCGCTTCCGCAACTGGTTCCTCCCCTTCTGGTTCTACACCAGCACCGAGACCGCTTCCAGCCTCTGGACCCCGCTCTCCTACCGCGAACGCCTGGATGATGACAAGTGGCCCGTCTCCAAGACCTATATCGGCCCCTTTGGTCTCCCCTGGCTCTACTTCTATGACCGCAGGGCCGCCGATCGCAAATGGTGCCTCTTCTCCTTGATTGGCAGCTTGCACGAGGATTACATCACCCGCCCCGACGGCACCCATCCCGAGCCCTTCGCGCCGAAGTGCGACACCCTCGCTCTCGCCTTCGGCCTCCTCTACCGCTACCGCCACGCGCGCTCCCTCCCCCTCGACCGCCCCATCCCGGCCGACCTCCTCCAAAACCACTCGCGCCTCAAGCGCCCCTACACCTTCACCAAGCACGCCGCCCTCCTCAACCTCGCCGGCTTCTCGCGCGAACACTACGGCCAGGACACCTACGCCGAGGAGTGGCTCTTCCCCTTCTACTTCCGCGGCGAGGAACCCCACGGTGCCTCGAACTGGACCGAAGCCTGGTATGAGCCAGACCGCCGCTACACGAGCTGCTCCCCCTACATCTGCACCAAGCGCTACACCCCCGCCGACCGCGACAGCTGGCTCCACTTCCCGCCCCTCTGGTTCTCCTGGCAGACCGGCGGCGAAGCCCCGCGCACCACGCGCCTGCTCTTCCCCCTCTGGTGCCAACGCGTCTACCAGAGCGGCGACGCGCGCTGGTGGTTCTCGCCCTTCGCCGGGGCCGGCAGCGACCCCGTCAACCAGGCCAAGTGGTGGTTTGCCCTCACTGCCGGCGCGGCCGAAAGCACCCCCAAGTCCGGCCACGAGGCCTCTTGCTGGGTCCTCCCCTTCTACTTCGCCACCGAAACGCCCAAGCGCTCCACCACCTGGACGCCCCTCACCTACACCAAAACCGAATACGACCGTCTAGGGAAAAACTACTTCTCCTTCGGCCCCATCCTCCCGCTCTACCACCGCCTCCGCTCCCTCGCCAAGGAATCCGAGGGCGGCTTCCTTCTCTGCCACAAGCGGCGTGAGTGGACTCTCTCTGCCGCCCAAACCGGCGAGGAAAACCGCGTCACCCCAGAGCCCAATGAAGAGGACTTCTCCCTTGGTGGCGGCCTCCTCTTCTCTAAGACCACCATTCGCCCCCTTCCCGATGCTTGCCCGGTGGACCAACTGGACTCGCATAAACTGTGGAACTTCTTCTCCCTCGCGTGGAGGCCCCGCACCTCGCGTCGCGACTACTCGATGGTCCTTAATCTTGTCAACTGGTCGACATCCCAAGAAGCCCTGAAGACCGAGCGCTCCGACTTCAACCTCGGTTGGCTCCTCTGGCGGTGGGAGAATGAACGCGACTGCTTTGGCGTAGACCGCACCTTCTCCCTCTGGACGCCGCTGGCCTCCTACAGCACTGGCACCTGGCAGAGCGGCGACCTGCGCGACTTCAGCCGTAGCCGCCACAACGGCTTCCTCTTCGACTTCCTCGCCTGGCAATCCTCCGCCAACCGGACGCGCAACTATTATAGCTTCGACCTCGCTTGGGGCGCCCTGGCCGACTACTATTCGCGTCTCCCCGCCGAAGGCTACAAGCGCAAGTCCGCTCCCGCCCTCCCCTTCACCGACGCTTGGCCGGAGCCGATGGAGCAAGAGTTCTTCCTCCTTCGGAGCCTCCTCGCGTACACCTGCTTCTCCCGCGAGGTCTCCCTCGGCGACTATGAGCCCAGCAGCAAACCCTCCTGGTGCTCCTGCGAACGCGATGCCCGCTTTACGGAGAAGAACATCCGTACCCTCCTGCCCGGCGGCCTCCTCTACAACTTCTCCGACACCCTGTGCGACAAGGTCCCCTCCCCCCGCAAGCAACCGGCGACCCTCACGCGCAAACGCAACCGCACTCTCGACAGTTCCCTCCTCTGGAGCCTCTTCTACGCCCGCCACGAAGACTGGCGCGAAGAATGGGCGTGGCCCAACGGCCAGCCGCCCGCTGAGCAACCCACCACCCGCGAACATACCGCCACCCTCTCTTGCCTGACCCCGCTGGTCTACAAGGCCGAAAGCACCGACCCCTGCGACGAAAGCCAGGCCACCTACAACCGCCGTCTCCTCCTCGGCCTCCTCTATAGGGAAGAAGGCAACCGCAAGGCCGGCACCGAGCAAATCAACCTCCTCGGCTTCCTCTTCCACTCCCGCCTAAGCGCCGACAAAACCCGCACCCGCGCCATCTTCCCCTTCATCACCACCACCAACGCCGAAACCGGCGCCTGGAGTTTCGACTTCTTCCACAAGCTCTTCCGCCTCGAGCACACCGCCGAAGGCAAAACCAACTGGTGGCTCTTCTGGCTCTAACCCCAGATCGCCCCTCCACTCCCCCTCCCTAAATCAACCAGGACCTACCCCATTTCGAGGTAGGCCCTACCTCGAAGCGACCTAGGGCCTACCTCGAAGCGACCTAGGCCCTACCTCGAAATGTTCCTGAGTGAGGTCATTCAGAGGATGAATCGTCATCCCTATTTTAGGGGCTGAAGAACTTTTTTTAGCCACCGTGTATTTTTTGCTTGCATTGGGGGATAGAGAAATGCTATAATGCGCCTCGTTTTCGGACATCTTGTTTGGCGAGGTAGCTCAGTTGGTAGAGCAGCGGACTGAAAATTCGCGTGTCGTCGGTTCGATCCCGACCCTTGCCACCATTGCCCCCATCGTCTATCGGTTAGGACACGGGCTTTTCATGCCTGTAAGAGGAGTTCGACTCTCCTTGGGGGTGCCACTTTTCACGAGGAACCGATAGCAAAGAGCGGATTTGGAATCCACGCGCGCGGTGAGTTCACACTCGGCGCGTCTTTGTTTTTGTGGTATGATAGCGCGCAGAAACCGCCCCTTTGGAGAAACTGTTATGGCCACATTACAGGAAGAGACCGACGCCTATCTGAAGAAAATCCGCAAGACCATCCAGGAGTCGCGGGCCCTGATGGAGCAAGCCGAGCTGCGCATTGCCGAGACCGACCGTCTACTCGAGCGGCAAGGGCTCACGCGCGAGCAGGTGCGTAACCTCACCTTTACCGACGAACAAAAGGCCGTGGTCAACGCCGAACTGGAGCGGCGGGGAATGGCTCCGCTCGACTTCACCGAGCCCGAGCACGGCCACCCCATCGACCACGCCCCCGTGCGCGAACCTGGTCAGCCCCTCGCCCCGGAGGAGCTTGCCGGCGATACCGAAAACCGCCGCCGCAAGTTCTCGGCAATGATGGGAACAATTAGATTATAAGCTGTTAGCCGTTAGCTGTTAGCTGCTAGCGAACTCGCTGCGCTCGCGAGAGGTGCCGCCGGAGGCGGCGTGAGGTGCGCGATAGACGTGAAGCGCACTGCGTGCGACAGGTAAACTGCTGGCCAACCTGCCGGGCTCTCCACCTCCAGCGCCAGCTTTCTCGTCTATCGCCTATCGATGTGAGCGTAGCGAGCATCCGCTGTAACCTTTCGCCAGGGGTGTGCGTAAAGAAAGGGAAAGGAGTTGCGATGGATAGATTGGAAAGCACAGCGCTTGCGCGGGCCTCCGTTGGGCAGATGGCGGCGGCCGAAGTGCGTGCCGCGGCGGTGGCGTTGACGGCGGCGCAGCAGCCCTCGCTCACGGTGACGACGGCCTTTCGAACCGTTGAAGTGCCGATCGGGCCGGAGGGCGACCCGGCGTTGGCCGTGGAGATTGCCAAGCTCATCGTTCTCACCGACCTGATGCGCGAGACGCCCGAGGAGCGCGAGAAGCGTCTGCGCGAGAGCGAGCGACAGCAGGAGCTGCGCCAACGCGAAGCGCAGTCGGCGCGCGAGGAATTGCAGCGGCGGCTCGGAGAGACCTTGGAGGCGCTCCGAGAGGAGACGGTGGCGGCCGGGCGCGTGCGCGAGCGGGTCTGCGAGATCCTCGGCGCGCTGGATGATGGGGCCTGGCGACTCGTGGCCGGGCACATCACGCGCGTGGCCGATGCCCAGCAGGTGCGCAATGTGGTGCAAGCTTGGCAGTGCGAAAGTCTGGAAGAGGCCCTCGCGCGCTCGCACGGCGAAGCCCTCTGGCAATTGGCTGAGGCAACCCTAAACTCCTTCGGCGAAACGCCAGTAGAAACCGTTATCCGCGCTTAACCGTTGCTCGCAGGCCAAAGCGGCCGTCCTTAATCGCTTGACGGAATGGGGGAAAATATGATATTGTTCACGTACTTTATCTTGAAAGGACAGGACAGTTATGGCATTTCTGCTCGGAGTACTCTTTGTGATTGAGGCGTTGGTTGCGCTTCTGATGGTGGCCGTTGTGATGTTGCAGCCGCCGAAAGATCAGTCCGGCGGAATGGGGTCGGCCTTTGGCGGCGGCTTCGGCGAAGAGGTCTTCGGCGGGCGCACGGGGAATGTCCTCTCGCGTACGACGGTGGTATTGGGGGCGATTTTGGTGGTCAATTCCCTCTTGATTGCGATGGTGGTGCGTGGGCGCATCAGCAGCTCGGCGCTCTCCAATCAGGTGGTGGCCCCGGTTGCCCCGGAGGCGCCGGCCGCCCCGGCGCAGTAAGGCGTTGCCTCGTTTCTCAGACTTTCCCAGGAGACCTAGAATGAATCTCGAAATGCTTGAAAAGGCCCGTGCGCGCGTTCCCAGCATCCCGGTGTTGGTCAACTTGGTGTCCCAGCGGACCAAGCAGTTGAACCGCGGCGAGCGTCCCTTCCTGAAGCCACTCTCGAAGGAAGAGGACAAGTCGGACATCGCGTTGCGTGAGATCGCCGAGGGGCTGGTGCTCGCTCAGGTGGATATGCAGGCGGTGGAGAAGCACAACGAAGCGCAGTCGCGCTGGGGGCGCCACCTCTAAGTTTCTGCGGCGCGTCCGGCCCCGAAGTTATGGCCTCCGGCAAGAAATCCAAGGCGCCAGCGGGCGGCAACCTCGTTGTCAATCGCAAGGCTACGCACGATTACACCGTCCTGGAGAAGTTCGAGGCCGGCATCGAGTTGGTCGGCACAGAGGTCAAGGTGTTGCGCAATGGCGAAGGAGGCTTGCTGGGAGCCTGGTGTAAGATTACGCCGGATAACCAGTTGTGGCTGATGCAGGTGCGCATTCCGCCCTACGCCTTTGGCAATCGCTTCAACCACGATTCGCTGCGCACGCGCCGGCTCCTAATGCATAGAGCCGAAATTGTGCGCCTGCGCAGTAAGGTGGAGCAAAAGGGGCTTTCGCTGATTCCCCTGCGGCTCTACCTCAACCCGCGCGGCAAGGTCAAGGTGGAGCTGGCGCTCTGCCAGGGCAAGAACCAGTATGACCGCCGCGAGACCATCAAACGCCGCGAGGCCGATCGGGCGATGGCCCGCGCCATTCGAGTCTATCGTTAATCCCCCACCCTGTTATCCCCGTCATTGAAGGAGTCACTATGCGTCCCGGTCTTTGGCAAATCCTGATTGTCGTTCTCATCATTGCGCTTGTCTTTGGCGCCAAGAAGATCCCCGAGATTGCCCGTGCATTGGGGCGCTCGTCGGGCGAGTTCAAGAAAGGCCTGCGCGAAGGGAACGAAGCCGCTGCCGGCAAGGTCGATGAGGTTAAGCGCGCGCTTTTGAACGATGACGAGGGCAAGGCTTAAGCCGAAACTGCCCCGCGCGCGTGTTGCGCCAGAGAGCTTAGACTTCACACTACCCGGCAAGATTGTAGCCGCCCGGTTCCGCTCCTAGTCGCATCTCGACCTGGGGCGGTTTCCTTTTGCCTCCGCCCCTAAACTTCCTCGGCCCAATCCGCGTTCACCGTTCGCCGAATCGCGGATTGTTTCTCGACCTGGCACGGAGAAGTGTGCTATATTCTAGAGTCAATGGACGCAATAGGTTTGCAACGGATGACGCGGCGGCGGGGCGGGTTTGCCCTGGTGG
>JBJFFT010000149.1:0-4783 GCA_051891975.1 Candidatus Spyradenecus sp.
GGACCGAGCCGGTGTGTGGGCTGGAGTCGTAGATGGTGCCGGTGGCGATTTCGCAGGCAACGGTTTTTCCCTCATAGGAGGAGTGTGTGACGACGCCGGTGTTGGCGCGCGTCCAGAGGGAGGAGAAGTAGACGAGGGCTGTGGCCATAGGTTAGTGCTCTTTGGAGTGTTCGGTGGCGGTGGTGATTTCTTTGGTAGACTCGGTTCCCGTGGAGGTGCCGTAGAACGTGATGGTCCGCTTGGTGTAGGTAAGTTGGTGGGTTGAGGTGTCGTATTTGACGGCGGTGACGACGGAGAGGGAGAGTGCCGAGCCGGTGTTGAAGGTGCCGGCGGGGCCGGTGGGGCCTTGGGGGCCTACGGGGCCTTGCTCGCCTTGGGGGCCTTTGAGGTTGACATCTCCTGTGATGACGGCGTTTGTTTTGGAGTTGGTGAAGTCGAGGTAGACACCTCCTCCGGTGCCGGTGACGGTGCGCAGGGAGGGAGTGTAGGTTGCGCCGTCTTCGCCGTTGGTGCCGTCTTTGCCGTCTTTGCCGTTTGCGCCTGGATCGCCGGTGTCGCCTTTTTCGCCTTTGAGGGGGATGGTTTCGGTGATGATGCCGAGGTGGAGCTGCGTCCAGGCGGTGGTTTGGGTGCCGTCTTCGGCGGTGGTGGTGGTGAATGTTCCGATGGGGACGGCGATGTTGTAGATGCCGTTGGAGAAGAGGGGGCTTGGGAGGGTGTTGACGATGGAGATGGCGGTGGATTCTGGGGTTGCCGAGGAGCCTTCTCCGGCGGCTTCGGTGTGGGTGAGCAGGGCGTAGAGGTTGCCGCCTTGCAGGTTATCTGCAATGGTATTCCAGCCGCTTTGCATGCCTTTTGCGTATGCGCCTGGGGCGGAGCCGGAGGAGGCGTAGACCCAGTAGGGCGAGTAGATTTGCCAGGCGTCGCCGTTTTTTCGGACTTCCCAGGCGAGGGGGGGCTGCTCTTGGGGCTGCGAGTTGAAGAGGTAGAGGTCGCCCAGGGCGCGTTGGGTGAGGGTTGGCGTGGGGGATGAGGAGGAGAGGGAGAGGGTGGCGATGATGAAGAGGGCGTTGGTGGGTTCGCCGAAGGCGAGGGTGTAGGCGGTGGGGTCTTTGCGGATGAAGAGGGCGCCGGAGGTGAGGTTTTCTGCGCGCCAGGCGTTGGGGTCGGCCTTGTCTTGGGCGATGTTTTCGAGGGTGAGGGGTTGCTCGATGGCGAGGGCGTCGAGGACTTCGTAGAGGGCGCCGTGTTGGACGCGCAGGGCGTAGAGGGGGGTGCCGTTTTGGATGGCGGTGGTGATGAGCGAGCAGCGGAAGGGGAAGGAGAAGGGGTCCTCCTGGGAGGTTTTTGCGGAGGCGTCGGCGGAGATGATGGTGCCTTGGAGGGTCTCTTGGAGGAGGATACCTTGGCCTTTGATGGGGCGGCAACGGCGGATGGCCTCGATGATTGAGCGCATGAGGTCGGCTTGGATGGGTTGTCCGCGGACGGGGGGTGTGGGGAGTGGGATCATAGGGGGAAGGGGAGCTGTTAGCGGTTAGCTGTTAGCGGATGGCTGTGAGAGGTGCTCGCTGCGCTCGCGAGAGGTGCAGCCGGGACGGCTGCGTGCAAAACCTTTTACGAGGAGGAGCTGCCGGAGCTGCCGCCGGAGTTGGAGGAGGAGCCGCCGGAGCCGCTGTCGGAGCCAGAGGAGGAACTGCCGCTTTCGGCTGTTTCATAGAGGTTGGGGTTCCACTTGTCGGCGCCAGTCCATTGTTGGATGCGGGTATAGACGCCGTCGATAGAGCCTTGGATGCGGTCTGCGGTTTTGAGCCATTCGGTGGCGATGGCGGAGAGGCCTTCGGGTGCGTCTTTCGGGGTTTCTATTTTGCCGATGTTTGAGCCGACGCCGGAGGGGAGGCCATTGTGGCGGGTGGTGAGGGTGATGATGGGGGTGAAGACGACGTAGTATTCGATGCCCTCCTCGCGGATCATCTTGGCGAGGGTGAGGGTTTCGCCGGTGAGGGCTTGGCCGTTATAGCGGTAGGCATCGTATTCTTTGGCGAGGTCTTTGATGCCTTTTTGGTTTTCCCATCCGGCGAGAAGGGCGGTGTCTGGCTTGGTGCCTTCGGCCTCGGTGGCGTGCCAATTGCGGATGGGCTTTTGGATTTCGGCCATCTCCAGGCCCCAGACGGCGACGTCGTCTTGCTCGGCGGTGGAGATGATGAGGCGACCGCGGCCACCTTTGAGGGCTTGGAGCTCAACGGCCGAGACGTAGCCGTCGGGGAAGCCCACGAAGCCCGTATTGTTTGCCGCGGTGGTGATGCCGACTTTCCAGGCGGCGGCGGTGGCTGCGAGTTCGTCGTAGTCACCAACGAAGGCGACGGAGCGGGAGGTGATGCCCGGCTGCTTGGAGAGGGAGCGGTTGCACTCTTGGTGGGTTTCGAGGGTGGTGGACTCGGCGGGCTTTTCGGGCGCGGGGGCCTCGGGGGTGTCATCGGCCATTGGGTTCTCCTTTAATCAAAGACGGCGACGGAGGTGAATTGCGAGGGGTCGGCGCTGGCGAGGCGGTTGAGGGCGCGGAGCATTTCGCGCTGGACTTCGAGTTGCTGGCGGTTGACGTCTGCTACGTTGACTTGTGCGCCGACAGAGCCGCCCATTTTGGCGAGGGAGTCGGTGACGGCGCCTGCGCCGAGGAGGGGGGCGTGCGGGGCGTTGCCGAGTTCTTCCTGGAGGCGGAGGAGGGAAGCTACGCGCCCGGCTTGCATCGAGAGCTCGGCTTTGGAGACGCGGTAGGCCTGCGAATCCATCTCGCCGGCCTCTTCGCGCGCGCGGAGGTCGGCGCGCAGGTTTTTGATGGAGATGCTGCCGGAGCCGCGCGTGAGCTGGGCGATGCGGCTGGCGATGAGGGCTTGCTGCTCATCGCGGCCTTTGGTGGAGAGTATGCGGGTGAAGGCGCGGTCTTGCGCGCCGGTGGCTTGGCCCACTTCGATGCCTTGGAGCATCATCCGCTCGGAGAAGCGAGCTTCGCGCAGTTCGGTGGTGGTTTGGGCGAGCTCTTTGGTGAAGGCGGTAAGGCCGCCGATGGCTGCACCGACGACTGCACCGATAGCGGTGCCGACGCCTGGGATGACCGAACCTGCGGCCGCGCCAGCGGCTGCACCACCCAGGAGGCCGCCGCCGATGCCGCTGATACGCCTGGCAAGGCGGCCATTGCCCTCTTGCGAGGCGACGGCGGAGGTGATGGCCTGGAGGCCTTGGTTGGCGATGAAGCCGACGGCGGCGGAGGCAATTTGCTTGCCAACGGTTTCGCCGCCGGCGGCTGGGCCAGCGGAAGCGGAGACTGTGGGGGTGGCGGCGGAGCGGAGTTGCGCGCCGGTTTTGCGGAGGGCGGCCTCGGCCTGGGCGGTGTCGGCCACGACTTTGATGGAGACGTCTGGCTGCATGGCGGATTAGTTGAAGAGGTAATCTTCGAGGAGGGAGTTGCCTTTATAGCCGGCTTGCGCAGTGGCGTATTGGCGCATGAGGAGGGCGAGGTGGATGGCGGGGATGTGCCATAGGATTTCCTCGAGGGTGTAGGCGTAGGTGCGTGCGGCCCATTCGGCAATGGTGAGGAGGAGTCCATTGCCGGCTAGGCTTTTTTTGGCGCGGTGGCCTTGTCTTCCTCGGTTTCGCGTGGGAGGGCGGCGAAGAAGGCTTGGAGGGCGGCCTGAGCCTTCTGGGTGGCTTCGATGGCCTGTTGGTGGGAGAGGGTGTCGGCCCAAGCGAGGGCGTCGGCCTGCAGGGTTGGGAGGTGCTCGAGGCCTTCGCGCGCGCTCATCGAGAGGAGGTAGAGCGAGGGGAGCAGGTCGAGCAGCTCGCAGGGGGCGTTGGCTGCCACGAGGGGGCTCTTGATTTTCTCGAGGAGGGCGATTTGACCGAGGGTGATGGGGGATGGCGTGGTGAAGCCATCGATGACTTGCGGGGGATTAGCGGGGGGATTGGAGAGTGCTTCTGGGTTCATTGGTGGCTCCTTTCAGTGCGCGGCATCGCCGCGCGTGAGCGCAGCGAGCGATTAACCATTGGTGGTGCCGGAGCCGTCGTTGACTGCGGTGCAGTTGCTCCAGGCTTCGAGGGAGAGCTGGATTTTGCGGAAGTCTTTGTTGTTCTGAATGACGGTGGCGGAGGTGACGTAGTAGGTTTGGGTGCCGATGGTGACGGCGGTGCCGACGCCGGGGGCCGAGACGGAGCTGGCGACTTGGATGGTGGCGGTGGCGGAGAGGCGCTTGTCGTATTGGACCACGCCGATGACGGCGCCTGTTTCGTTATATTCGGGCTGCTGTTGGGCTTCGGTGGTGACCGAGAGGTCGGTGACCACGCCGGAGACGGTTCCGAGGGTGTCGGTGACGCCCCAGGTTGCGTGGGTGACGGTGTTTTCCATGTGTGTGTTCCTTTCTTTTGGTTTTGTTAGTGGCAGTTAAGACGGAGGCGGGCGGTTGCTTGGAAGAGGCCGTCGCCATTGATGGTGTGGTCGATGGCTTCGAGGGTGACCTCTTGGCCATAGAGGCGTGTGGCGGCGTGGAAGATGACGCCAAGGGCAGTGTCGAAGCCGGCAGTGGCACGATTGGTGACCACTTGCTCTGTGCAGACGAGTTCGAGGGTGAAGTCGAAGGCTTGGGAGAGGTTGCCCTGGCCATCGTCGTAGTAGCCCATGGGTGTGATGGCGGCGATGCAGATGACGAGGACGGGGCCTTTGAGGATGAGGGTCTTCTGCTGGATGAGCGTGCGCATTTCGCCTTCGTCTTGGAGGAGGATGGCCACGCGGTGC
>JBJFFT010000150.1:0-20042 GCA_051891975.1 Candidatus Spyradenecus sp.
TGCCGCCGGCGTGGATATAGGATTCCACGAGCCCGGTGCCGGTGAGGGCGATGTAGGCGCAGCGGCGAATCTTCACGTTCTCGCCGGTAGCGGCCACGACCTCGGTGAGCTCGGTGGCGTGCGTCTCGGCGACCTTCTCGTCACCGGCGGCGACGGCCGCGGCAAGCTTCTTGGCGAAGTCGAGGAACTTGTCGGTCTTGGCCACGAAGTCGGTCTCGCAGTTGAGTTCGACGATGCCGTAGGCGCCGTCGGCCCCAGCGGCAGCGGCGATAATGCCCTGCTTGGACTCGCGGTCAGCGCGCTTGACCTGAAGGGCCAGACCCTTCTCGCGAAGGATCTTGATGGCCTCTTCCATATTCCCGTCCGTATCCTGGAGGGCGCGCTTGCAATCCATCATGCCGACGTTGGTCGCGGCACGAAGCTCGTTGATCATTGCAATGGTGATAGCAGCCATGGTTATGCTCCTTATCCCAAATTACTCAGCGGCAGGCGCTTCGGGCGCGGCCTCGACGGCGGGCGCCTCGGCGGCAGCGGCCTCAGCCTCGGCCTCAGCCTTGGCGGCGGCAACGGCCTCCTGGGCGGCGGCAGCAGCGGCGCGGCGCGGGGAGAGGCCGGCGGCGGGCTTGCGGGGAGCGGGCTTACGGGCGGCAGCGGCCTCCTTGCGGGCGGCCTTGTCGGCGGCGAGCTTGGCGGCACGCTCGGCCTCCTGGGCGGCGCGGGCCTCGGCGGCGGCCTTGGCGGCCTCGCTGTCGGCATCCTTCAGCACTTCGGCAATCTTCTCAACGATGAGCTGGATGCCACGGACGGAGTCGTCGTTGCCGGGGATGACGTAGTCAATCGGGTCGGGATCGGCATTGGTGTCGACGATGGCGACCACGGGGATGCCCAGGCGCTTGGCCTCCTTGACGGCGTTGGCCTCGCGGCAGACGTCGACGATGAAGAGGGCGCCAGGCATCTTGTCCATCTCGGCGATACCGGTGAGGTTGGACTCGAGCTTCGCGAGCTCGCGGGCCAGGGCGGAAGCTTCCTGCTTGTGGGCAGAGAGGACGCCGTTGTTGTTGCGGGCGATGTTCTGGATCTGCTGCATGCGCTTGACGCTGCGGCGGATGGTCTGATTGTTGGTGAGCGTGCCGCCGAGCCAACGCTCGGTCATGTAGAACTGGTTGCACGCGAGGGCGGCATCCTTCACCACTTCCTGAGCCTGCTTCTTGGTGGCCACGAAGAGGACCTTCTGCCCGTTGGCGACAATGCCACGGAGGAACTCGGCGGCCTCATCGAGGAGGTCGACGGTCTGGGTCAGGTCGATAATGTGGATTTCGTTGCGCTTGTCGAAGATGTAAGCCTTCATCTTCGGGTTCCAGCGCTTGGTCTGGTGGCCAAAATGCAGACCCGCTTCAATCAGGTCCTTGAGCTCGATCAAATGAGCCATTGTGCTTCTCTCAAACGTGTTGCCGTTTAATCCGCTCGGAAACCCGCACACGCGGACGGGCCTCTTCGCTTCTTACTCCCTCGGGCACGCGCCCCAGAGAAGTAATGCGCGCAATTATGCCAAACCTCACCCGCCAAAAGCAAGCAAAAAATGCGGCTTGGCTCGCGACGCGAGCGAGTGGTTAGCCGTTAGCGGTTAGCGGCTAGCGCGCGTACCGCGACGGATCGGCTGGGGGAAGGAGAGAAGCGCCCGAATACCCTTTTTGACCTAGGCCCTACCTCAGGTCGACCTAGGGCCTACCTCGAGGCGACCTAGGGCCTACCTCGAGACGAGCTAGGGCCTGGGTCAAAAAGTGCCTGGAAGCGCTTATAGAATAAGGCGGGCAGACTCACGAGGAGGCATTGGGCGAAGATGGTTGGATAACGGCACAACCGTTCGCGGCGCGAGGGGTTCTGCTGGTTGCTACGGAAGAGAGAGTTTCTCACGAGAGACTCGGCCTCCTGGGGGAGCAAGCGGCAGGCATTACCGGGCATAAGCGGATAGGATTCGCGTGCTTCGCCCAAGAGTTCCAACGGTTGGATTTGCGCGTTGGCCAAGCGCGGCTCCATCTCGCAGAGTAGCCGCAGGTTGCACAGTGAAGTCCGAAAGCAGTGCCCGGAGGTCTCAGGGGGACAATGGCAACGATCTCCTCAATGGAGCCGAAGAGTCCGCCGGAGTAGTACCCATAGACGACCTTGGGCGGGGCATTCTCGAGCAAGTCTTCCAGGGCATATCTGTCATCGGCTGCCACAGCCAAGCGTAGGGGAATGTCGACAACAGGGCGTAGCCACCAGAGCACGCCGGCCCCGCACAATCCCAATCGGGCGAACCAGCGGCTTCGTCTCTGCGCCTGGACCAGCGCGACGAGGCCAAGAATGTCGAGAACGGTCCACCACGGCAAATAGCGTGCGTAGCCAATCATCTGTGCGGGAACGCACGCCATTCCCAAGAGGATGACCAGGCTCAACCACCGCTCGCGCCAACGGCACGAAGATAGCCCTGCTCGAAGCCAAGGTTTAGAGCCTACGAAGTTCTAAAAAACAACCAAGCGGGCCCGGAGAAGGGCTCGCCTGGTGGGAGGGGTTGGACCGCGCCGGGGGACGGGGCGTTAGAAGTCGAGGTTCTTGACGTTGAGGGCGTTATCCTCAATGAACTTGCGGCGGGGCTCGACATCGTCGCCCATCAGGAGGCGGAAGGTCTCGTCGGCGGCGATGGCGTCCTCGATCTTCACCTGGAGCATCCGGCGGGTCTTGGGATCCATCGTGGTGTCGAAGAGCTGCTGGGCGTCCATTTCACCAAGGCCTTTGTAGCGCTGGATTTCCACACCGCGGCGGCTGCGCTGGCGGACTTCGTCGATGAGTTGCTCGAGCGACTGGATGGCGACGGGCGGGCGGTTGCCGTCGAGGAGGGTGCCCAACTGCGTGCCGCGGCCGTGGAAGTCCTCCGGACCGAAGCCGAAGTTGAGTTCGGCCAGGGCGCGGAAGTGGTCGCGCAAACGCTGGGCGCGGAAGACTTCCATCCACTGGAAGGCGTGCAGCTGCTTGGGGGCGTACTCCGAGACGCGGTAGAGCGAGAGGTCAATGGTCTCGCCCAAGGCGGCTTCGGCCTGCTGGCGCGCGGCTTCGAGCTCGGCGTCGTCGCGCGGATAGAGGAACTTGGCCTCGTCGCCCGAGCCGATGACGGCCATATAGCGGGCGAAGGAGCCGTCTTCGGGGCGATAGGTCTTGGCATACTCGGCCGTATCCACCCCACGCAGGCGCATACTCTTGAGGGTCGACTCAATCTCCAGGGCCACGTCGAGGAACTTGGTGAACTGCTCCTGATAGACCTCCGAGCCATCGGCGCGCAGGAAGCGCAGGCTCTCGCTGCCGAGGAGGAGGCGGCGTTCGAGGGCTTCGTCGTTGGCCACGTACTCGGACTTCTTGCCGCGCTTGATCTGGTAGAGCGGCGGCTGAGCGAGGTAGACGAAGCCGGCCTCGATGAGCTTGGGCATCTGGCGGAAGAAGAAGGTGAGCAGGAGGGTGCGGATGTGCGCGCCGTCGACGTCAGCATCCGTCATAATGATGATCTTGTGGTAGTGCACCTTGGAGAGGTCGAAGTCGTCGGCCCCAAAGCCGCCGCCGATGGAGGCGATGAGCGAGCGGATCTCGTTGTTATCGAGCATCTTGTCGATGCGGGCCTTCTCCACGTTGAGCACCTTGCCGCGCAGGGGCAAGATGGCCTGGGTGCGGCGGTCGCGCCCATCCTTAGCCGAGCCGCCAGCCGAATCGCCCTCGACGAGGAAAAGTTCGGTCTCGGCCGGATTGCGGCTAGAGCAATCGGCGAGCTTACCGGTGAGGAAGCCGCGCTCAAGGCCGCCCTTGTTGCGCGTGCTCTCGCGGGCCTTGCGGGCCGCCTCGCGCGCCTGGCTAGCCAGGACCGCCTTGGCGATGATGGCGCGGGCCACGGTCGGGTTCTCGCCAAAGAAGTCCGAGAGCTTGGCTGAGACGATCGACTGCACGAGCCCGGCGACGTCGGAGCCGAGCTTGGTCTTCGTCTGCCCCTCGAACTGCGGCTGGGGGATCTTGACGGAGATGACGGCGGTCAGACCCTCGCGGATGTCATCGCCGGTGAGGACGGAGTCGGCCTTCTTGCCGAGCTTATTCTCGGCGATGTACTTATTGATGGTGGCGGTGAGGGCGGTGCGGAAGCCGGTCAGGTGGGTGCCGCCCTCGATGGTGTTGATGTTGTTACAGTAGGAGCTCTCGATGGTCGAGTAGACATCGGTATACTGCATTGCCACCTCGACGGCGATCTCGCCATAGGCGTTGCTGCCGGTGCCGGAGATGTAGATGACCTCGTGCAAGGGGGTCTTGCTCTTGTTGATAAAGGCCACATACTCTCGAATGCCGCCCTCGTAGTGGAAGGTCTCCTGGTGCTTGACCTCAGAGTGGTTATCGGTGAGGGTAATCTTCACGCCGCCATTGAGGAAGGCCAACTCGCGCAAGCGGTGCGAGAGAATCTCCCACTTAAAGCCCTCGCGGTACTGAAAGATCTTTGGATCGGGCATAAAGGTGACCGCGGTGCCCGTGGCCTGCGTGTCGCCCACCTGCGTGACCGGTCCGCACGGCTTCCCGCGCTCGTAGCGCTGACGGTAGATGTGCCCATCGCGCTTGACCTGCACCTCCATCCACTCGGAGAGCGCATTCACGCAGCTCACGCCCACGCCGTGCAGACCGCCCGAGACCTTGTAGCCGCTGCCGCCGAACTTGCCGCCGGCGTGCAGCACGGTCATCACCACCTCCAGCGCCGACTTGTGCATCTTCTCGTGCTCGGCCACCGGAATCCCGCGCCCGTCATCCTCCACCGTTAGCGACCCATCGGAGTTGATCGTCACCTCAATGTGATGGCAATACCCGGCCAACGCCTCGTCAATCGAGTTGTCGACCACCTCGTAAACCAAGTGATGATAGCCGCGCTCGGTGGTGTCGCCAATATACATCGCCGGCCGCACACGCACCGCCTCCAACCCCTCCAACACCTCAATGGAGCTTGCATTGTACTCACCGTTCTGCTGCGGCATCTCGTTCTCTTCTGACATGATAAACCTTTCTGGCAAGCGTCTCGTACGCTCTATTCGCCCCTACTATACCAAAAAGCGCGCGCGCGTGCGCGACCCCCTCAGCCCGCCGCCACCCCCACGACGCACCCGGCACCCACCTCCACGCTCCTAACGCAACACGCGGACGCGGAAGCAGGTGAGTCCGGCGGGGGGCGTAAGGGTGAAGCGGCGGGTGCGCGCATCTACCACTTCGACGGCCGCGGCTTCTACGCAGGCTTCCGCGCCAGTGCACCAGTCGGTCAGGGCCAAGGAGATGCCCTCGGCGAAGGCGATGTCGCACCCTTCCAGGGGGCTGGAGAGGGCGACGGTGACAGTGAGGCTGCCCTCGGCGAAGGTGAGGTCGGTCACCTCGAAGCGATAGTCAAGCGCCAGGCCGTCGCCTTCGGGGACCAGCGCGCCGGAGAGACAGGCCAAAGCCTCGCTGATGGCCTGGGCGGAGAGGGTCCCGGTGTGGCCATCCGTAGCGCGGATTGTCGCGGGGGCGCGCCCGCCGGCAGCCAGGTAGAGAGCGCGTTGGGCGGCGAGAGTGTAGTCGGTGGCATCGCCCGCGAGGGGCTTGGGGAAGACGGGCAGGTCGCCCGCCGAGGCGGCCGAGAGGGTGGCCGAGAGGGTGTAGGGGCCGATGGAGCCATAGGCCTCGCGGTCGTTGAAGAACCACGGGGTCTCGGCCGAGGCCGAGCCGTCGGGCGAAAGGGCGGTGCTGGAGACGGGGTGGACCGTGCCCGAGACGCGCAGGACGTAGCGCCCGGCCGCCGGCAAGAGCACCCGAAGCCCCGCCTCGCGAACGCGCGAGAAGGTCTGCGCCTCCTCCATACCCAGGGGCAAATCAGCCCGGACCAGCAGCTCGCCCTCGGGCGTCAGAACTTCCAAGCACGCATCAAGCGAAGCGCCTTCGGTCAGATCCTTGAAGCCTGGCACGGCGGAGGCCTCGAGCCACGCGCCCTGCGCAACCTCAATGGCGTAGCAATCGACATCGTCAACCACCGCGCCCGCCTCCGTGATGTGCTTGCCAATCACGCCCTGCGCGGCAAGGGTCCCACCCACCGCCAACGCGCCAAGGTCCGCCGCCTGGGCCGGCGCGTCCCCGGCCTCGTCCGCAGCGAGCGTCAAGTTCCGCACGGCGGCGGGATAATCCACCTCCCCGACGAACTGCGTGCCGGAGCCCTCGGCCAGTCCGAGCAGGATGGCAAAGTCGTCCTCCTGGTTCGTGGCCAAGGAGTAGCTACCGCGGCTCCACTGATTGATGAAGTCGCCCTCATCGTAAAAGTAGCGCTCGCCGGCGGCGGTGGAAGCGCTTTGAGCTAGCGGGGCCGCACCCATCACCGGGTACCAATAAAGGTTGCTCTCCCAAGTGGTGCTCGTGTTCAGCTCGCCGTTGCGGGTGAGCTCCACGCCCTGGTAGTAGGTCTGCTGACCAAGAAAGTCGCCAAACCAAACATTGCCGCTATCGTGCGAAAGGCCGAGGGTGTGCGAGACCTCGTGCGTGACCTGCGCGGCAATCTTCTGGCGCGAGGAGGTGCTGAAGATGAAGACCGGCCGGTCGACGCTCTCGCCGAAGCATCCGCCTCCGGCGAAGGCCCCGCTGTTCGGATACCACGGGCTCGAGGTCCCTTGCGCGTAGCCAATGACCACCCGCTTGCCGTAGGCCTCATCCTCGGCCGACTGCTTCACCAGCGCCGCATACTCGGGCGCCTCGGTGGTGACATCCACATCGAAGGCGGCGAAGTCCTCGGCCACCATCCGCCAGATGTCGTAGATGGCCGAAGCCGTGGGGTAGACCTTCGAGCGATCGCCAAAGCGCCCGGCATACGCAAAGGGCGCCGTGGCGATATAGGTCATCGCCGGATCCGAGAGTCCCGCGTGGGCGGCAGCGACTAGCGCCGCAGCGTCCTCCACATAGCCCGTGAAATCCAGGTAAACGCAGCGCGTGGCCCCGGGGCGCGAGTGATAGGCCGGTACGGCCGTAGCCGGCGGGGTCTCGACGAACACCGGATCGCATCGGACCGGCTCCTGATCCGTCACGCGGATGGCGAGGCGATAGTAGGCCGCGCTCCCCGGTTCGGCCGCGACAAAGCGTGCACTCGCCCACCCCGCAATCGTATCCGCGCGTCCACTCCCCGGCGAACGCCACAGGGTCTGTTCCGAAATGTCCTCCCACGGACCCACCTCGGAGGCCGCGCGCTCAAGGGTGTAGCCCTGCGCCCGCGGAATGGCGCTCCAGCCCAAGTAGACCTGGCGCGGACCCGACGCCAACGCCACTAGGTCCGCCGGCGGCTCTACGGTCGTACTCTCCTGGACCTCGACCGCACCCAAGTCCGCCGCCGCGCCACTCTTCCGCGGCTGCCCAAGCGCGTCGAACGCGAGCACGCTCGCCGCTGTTGCGCCATCGATGGCCGAATCAGAGGCCTTCGGCACACAATGGGGCAACCCTGCGCCCTGCGTCACCTCGGCCGCCGCCGTTGGCATCCAGCAATTCACAGCGGTGGCATTAGAACCACTGCGCGTGACGGCTGTTACCGTTGCCCCGGAAGCATTCGTATTCCCGGAGAGCGTGCAGTGCGTCAGGGTCACCGTGGCACTCGTCGTGGTGACCGCTCCATACAAAGCCGTGCGCGTATTGGCAATGGTCGTGTTGTAGAGCGAGACGGTGGCGCTTACCGCATAAACGCCGCCCGCATAAATCATCCCAGACGTCACGCCACAGTCAAGCACTGAGAGGGCGCTTCCAACAATCGTGCCCGTGCCGGAGAAGTTGAACGCGCAACAACGGATGGAAACATCCGTCGGGGCAGTCTTGGCCTCGATAATGGCGAAGTTTGCCAGGCGCAGGGGCGCACTACTCGACGGGGTGGCAGCGAAGCCAAAGCCCTTGAAGGTGACCGGCGTGGCGAAGTCGCCCGTCTCGGGATTTTGGGAGACCACAGTAATGCCGCCATTGGCCATCGTCACGGTCACCGAAGCCGAGCCCTCCCAAGTCGCCGAGGTGCTGCCATCCAAGAGAATAAGGTCCTCCCCCGCCTCGGCCACCGCCGCGTTCAATGCCGCCTGAAGCGTGGTCCGATCCGTCGCCACGCGCACCGTCGGCACCACGCTCTCGGTCAGCCCCAATTCCGGGAAGCGCTCCCGAACCTTCGCCCACAGCGTTGCGCCCTCCAACGCCTCTGCCACCGCCAACGCCGGGAACAGAAGCCACACCAAAAACCAGGCCGCAGCCTTCACGTGCGCACACATCCAACGCATCGTCTCATCCTTTCGCTTATCTCATCCGCGCCGCTTTTAGGCGCAAAATGAGCGGCATTATACACGAAAAGTGCGCCCCTGTGCACGCTAAAATACCGTGGTGACCACCGCGCCTCACCCCTAGCCCAAAATGGCCCGCCCCTACCCCAAAATGAGGTAGGCCCTACCTCACCTCGACCTAGGGCCTACCTCGCCTCGACCTAGGCCCTACCTCAAAAAGGCCTAGGCCCTGCCCCAAAAAGATCTAGGGGAGGGTATTTTTTGGAATGGGCAGAGAACACCCTGCACCTCAACGCGAACAGTTTCCCTTCCTCAGCCTAATAAGTCGGCGAGGAGGGGATCTTTGGCGCGGAGTTCGGCGGGGGTGAGGCCGACGAGTTCGTGGGGAAAGACGAGCCAATCGGCCGTTTCGCGGAGGGTGTAGTCTGGCGCGAAGGGGACGAGGGAGGCGGCGGGCTTCCAGTAGACGGTGGCGAAGCGCAGGTCGACGTGCGTGAGGCGGGCCTTAACGGCCTCGGCGGTCTTGCCGGTGTCGAAGACATCGTCGATGGCCAGGACGCGCAGACCGGGGCGGAGGGTGCGGAAGAGCTCCTCGGCACCGTCGAAGGCGACGGTTTCATCGCGGCGGCCGATGCCGGTGTAGGAGGCGCACTTGACGACGGCGTGGGGGGTGGGTCGGCCGAGGTAGGCAAAGACTTCGCTCATAATAACGCCGGGCTGCGCGCCGCCGCGCCAGAGGCCGAGGAGGAGGTCGGGCTGCCAGGCGGGGTCGTCGAAGACCTTCTTGGCGAGGCGGACGCAGTCGCGCTGGAAGTCGTCGGCCGAGAGGAATTGCTTGGTCATAGCGAGGGGCTTAGCGGGAGGCGCGCTGGATGGCGGCCGCGAGGGAGAGGGCACAGGTGTCGAGGGTGGTCATCTGGGCGCGGGTGGCCACCGGCAGGGTAATGAAGAGGCCAATGCCAAAGCAGCAGATGCCCAGGAAGCCGAGGAGTCCCAGGCCCATACAGGCGAAGGCCTTGGCGGGGGCGATCTGAATGAAGGCAACCGTGGCACGCAGGGTGAGGGCAAGGGGCAGGTCGAAGCGGTCGGCAATCGCAATAGCCAACCACAGGGGCTGGATGGCGAAGAACCAGATCGGCAGACCGAAGAGGGTGGAGGCGAAGAGCGGCAGGAGGGCCATCACCCAAATGGCCAGGCCGAGCCAAAAGGCCGTCTGCATTCGCGCGCTCCCTTGCAAGCGCTGGGAGAGAAGGAGGGCCGAGGCGGGCGTGGGGATGGCGTTCTGCGGGTTGTGGTGCCACAGGTAGCAGAGCGCGGCCGGGCCCAGGAGGATGCCGGTGAGCGAAGCGAGGAGGAAGAGGGCGGAGAGGAGCGCCTCGGCAAGGGGGTTGCGGCAGAAGCGCCCCCAGGCTTCACGGAGATGGGCCATCATCAGAGCTGCCACTCCAATTCGTCATTGCCCACCGGCAGGGAGATGCGGTTGAGGGGCGCACCATCCGGGCCCAGACGCTTCTTAGCGGAGGGGAGTTCCTTCGGGGCTTCGCGCTTGGTCTTGGGCGGAAGGGCGGGCTTGGGAGCCGCCTTGGGGGCCGGAGCGGACTTGGCCTCCGGCGCCGGCGCGGGCTTGACCTCGGGGGCAGGCTTGGCGGCAGGCGCGGGGGTGGGCTTGGCCTTGGGGGCCGGCTTGGGCTGGGGTTTGGGCGCGGGCTTGCTCTCGGCCGGGGCGGGCGCAGGCTGCGCGGGGACCACCACCTGCACGGGCTGGGTCACCGGCGCCGGGCGCGCGGCCTCGGCCAGGCGGGCATCGAGGAACTTCTCGTTGAGGCTCATCGTGCGCTGCATAATCCAAATGACCGTGCCGCAGATCATCGCCACGATGAGCAACACGGCCAGGGCGATGATGACGAGGGGCGCGATTGAGGAGCGGGGAGGCGTTTCCATAGCGTCTTACTCCGAAGGTGTGGGGTGGAGACGGCGCAGGGCGCGGAGCTTGCGGCGGACGCGCGCGTCGTCGTAATCATAGATCAGGAAGAGGCCATCGACCGCGGGGTCCGCTTTGCGGAAGCGCGTAGCCAGGCGCTGGGCGTGGGTCCAGGCCTTGCGCGCGGCCGGGTAGAGGCCATTGCGATAGAAGATGTCGCCGGCGTGATCGAAGAGAATGAGGTTTGAGGGATCGTTCTCCTCTTCGCCTGCCATCTCGAGGGCGGCGAGGATGTCCTGAAGCGCGTCGGCCGGGCGGTCGAGAGCGAGGTAGATGCAAGCGCGCGTATCGCGGATGCTAACTAGGTTCAGGCGTACGCCGCGCAGGAGCTCGAGGGCACCGGCGGCGTCGCCGGTGGCGATGAGGCGCGTCCAGGCGGCGTTATTGCGCAAGATGTCGCACTGCGGATGGTCGCGCAGCAGGGCTTCCAGCGTTTGGCAGGAGGGCGAGCCGTTCACGGTCAAGAACGCAGTAGCCGTGCTGTCACAGGCGTAGGCATAGACCTCTTCGCCGGCTTGACGGTAGTCCGCGGCCCAACCGAAGAGGATCCTCGCCACCTGCGGCGGCGGAAAGACCTCCTCAATCAACTCCATCGTCGGGTAGATTCCCTTCATCAGCCGCTCGTCGATCTCCTCGGCACGCGCCGCGCGGCCCAGCGGCAGGAGGCAGAGGGTCAAGAGGGCCAGACGGCAGAGGGTGCGGAGGCGGCTCATTGCGCAGTTCCAACCGAGGCGGGAGCGGCGGGTTTGACCTTGGGCGTGCCCAAGAGGAAGCCCTCGGCGCAGACGAAGAAGAGACCATAGAGCATCATACAGGCCGGACTGCGGAAGACCAGGTCGATGAAGCTATGGAAGGCGATTAGGGCGGTGCCGACGAAGGCGTAGACGTAGAAGGCGTTGATGCGGTTGGGCCAGGTGCGGTCGGCCAGGTCGTCATTCACAAAGATCTGCGGACTGCGTAGGAGCTGCCAGAGGAAGGGCAGACAGAGGGCCGCCACACAGCCGAGCATCAGCCCGAAGCCCACCCAACCGTGCTCGGCCAGGAACTGGAGCGTATCGTTGTGGACGTTAGCCTGCCCCACGCCCAAGCGCGCCTGGAACCATTCCTGCTCTTCGGGGACGTCTGGACGGATGTAGTTGGCATTCAGCCAACGGAAGCTCCACGCGCCGGTGCCGTACCACGGGTGATCCGCCGCTTGGCGCAACGCCAAAATGCCCTGATAGCCCGAGCGCATCAGCATCGGATGCTCCAAGTAGCTCTGCCACGGGGTGTCGGCAATCTCCATCAGCACATTGTCCAGGGCCGGGAGCGTGCCATAGGTGCGCAGCTGCGTGGCGGCGGCGCGCTCTTCGGGAGTCTTTGCTGCGGCGAGGGCGGCCTTCGCCGCGCGGTTCTGCGTGATGGCATAGATACGGAAGGCGGCCGTCCCCAACGTCACCCCGGCGACAATCAGGAGCAGCAACGGCACCACCACGCGCCACTTCGGCGCCCACGAGCCCAAGTAGCGCACCGGAATGTAGAGGGCTGTGAAGGCCACCAGGGCCAGGGTGAAGAGCATCCCGGCCCGCGACCCGGAGAGGATGCCCGAGGCCGCGCACAAAATCGCCGTCACGCCATAGACCCACGGCCGCACGCGCGTATGCTCGCGGTGCTCCACGCTCCACAGAAGCATCCCCAGCGCCCAAGCCATCACCGCCGGGAAGAAGCAGGCCGCGTGGTTCGGGTAGCCGAAGGTGGCAAAGAAGAAGGCGTTGCTCTTGAGCCCCCAGTAGAGGAACTCGCCGCCCAAGACGAACTGGATGATGCCGGCAATGGCCAGCACCGAGGTCATCACGCAGACAAAGAGGCCCAGCCGCCGCTTCGAGCGCTTGCGCAGACCGTGCTTGACCGCCAGAAGCGCCGTCAGCACCGGCACAAACCAGTTGAGCACGCCGAAAGCCTCGTCCGAGCGCAAACAGCCCGGCAACCACGCCCACGGGGCCGAGCCCACCGGCAGGAAGGCCGCCGCCGCAGGATTGTCCGGGCGCATTGCCATCGCCTCGGCCGTCCCGGGCGCTTGCAACCAGGCAAAGGCCGGGGAGACCACGCGCCAGGCCTGCTCCTGCACCTGCCACTCCAGGAAGGTGACGCCGTTGAGCCATTGGAGGGTGAGAAAGAGCATCAGCAAGAGCGAGAGCCAGGTGAGCGGATCGCGCACGAGCCCGCGCACCACCCGCTGCCGCGCATCGAAGAGCGACTCCGTGCGCCCCTGCTCCGGGAAGACGAGCATCACCTCGGCCAGCAGCAGCGCGAACCAGAGCGCCCACGGGCTCAGCCACTTGGCCACAATGCCCCCGCCCAACCACGTCAAGAGCGTCAACAGCAACGCCACCAGCCCCAACAACAACTGCCGAATCATCGTCCTTATCCTCCCGCGCGGCCTACAGCTCGTCCTCGCCCAGCCCCAATTGGTCCAAAATCTGCTCGGCGGGGGTCTGCGCGGCCTTCGCCTGATTGCACGCAAAGCACGCGGGCACCACATTGCCCTTGGTCGATGTCCCTCCGCGTGCCACGGGGATCAGGTGGTCCATCGTCAACTGCGCCGGCGCGAAGTGCCCGTGGCAATAGTGGCACTCGCCCTTGGCCAACTGCGCCTTCCACCAGGGACTTGCGCGCAGCTGCCGGGCCCGCTCCCGTTCGCGGCGCATGTGCGCACTATCGGCCGGCTGATACCACATCACTCAACGCTCCGGCACCTGCGGCACCGGGATGCCCCGGAAGCGCCGATGGAGCCACAGATACTGATCCGGCGCGCGGCGGATGACCTCCTCCAGGCGCTTGATCAACTCCGCCGTCACCGATTCTAGCATCGCCCCCGGCGTGGGGTAAATGGGCTCGCCAATCACCACCATCTCATACTTCAGGTGGCCCTTACGCAGGAAGCCGCCAACCACAATCGGCGCGCCCGTGCGCAGGTGCAACCGCGCGGGCGAGGTGTAGACCGGGAGCGTGTGCCCGAAGAAGGGCACCTTAACCCCATTCGAACAAAACTGGTCGAAGAGAATGGCCAACGCCGCCTTCTGCTCCTTCCACTGATGCATTGCCGAGGCCGAGAAGCCGTGGCGCTTGGGGATAATCGTCACCCCGCCGCGGAAGTTATGGCGCTCCAAGAAACGCTGAATATAGGGGTTATCCATCAACCGCGCCACGGCGAAGAGCGGCCGCACCGAGGTAATCGCCGTCGTCCCCGCCTCCCATGCCCCCAGGTGCCCCGTCGCCAGGATAACCGGCTCCTGCGGGTTGAAGATCAGCCCCTTGGCCGCCGGCGACATCGTCAATTCCACATACTTCTCCCAGGTCTTGTGCGTGACCACGTCCGAAATCCGCAGTGCCTCACACACGTGCCCGGCAAAGTGCCCCAACGAATTGCGTGCAATCAGATACGCCTCCCGGCGCGTCTTGGCCAGACCTGCAATCAGCACATTGTCCGTCGCCGTCCGAGCCCGCCGCGTCCAGCGGAAAAGCGCAAACATACCAACACCAACGCCTCGCCCAATCCCGTAGGCCCACCCCACCGGTACAATCCGATAGAGCCACCACAAGCCGGCGACCAACAAATACTCAATATACGATAACGCGCGCATACGGGTATTATAGCACAACTCTCTCGCGCGCAACGCCTCTTTTTACGCCGAACAAATCTGAACCATCTGTACGCTCATTGCACAGTTTCAGGAAAGCGTGTGGCATTCGCCGCTGAGCCGAATCTTAGTTATCGATGATGCCTGGGGCTCTGCTAAACTGTCACGAGGGGAGGCTTGGCAAGGCGTTTCGTGAAACACCCCCTGCCCCCATCCCCGTCTCCCCCGCGCCGATACCCTAAAAAAGGTAGGGCCTACCTCGAGGTGACCTAGGCCCTAGGTCGAGGCGAGGTAGGCCCTAGGTCGATTTGAGGTAGGCGCGGGCCATTTTCGCCCGCGACACTTTTGGACCGGCTCCAAGGCGAATGCGAAGCTCACGAATCCGCGTACAAAAGAAAGCCGCCCCAGGTCTTAGGGACGACTCGGGGCGGATGAGGAAAAGGCGGAGGTGCAGGGATAAGACTTACCAGTCGCGGGTGGATTGGGGGGTGGCGGCGCGGCGGAGGCGCTGCTTCTCGCGCTCGTGCTCGCGGTTGCGGTCATCGGCCTTTTGGAGGAGGGCCTGGAGGTCCTCCTGCTTGGCCTTCTCTTGCTGCTGCTGAGCCTGCGCTTGCTGGGATTGCTGCTCCTGAGGGGGCGGCTCCTGGTCCGAGGGCTGGGGGGCGGATTGCTGCTGTTGCTGCGGCTGCTGTTGGGGCTGTTGCTGCGGCTGGGACTGCGGAGAGTTAGGGTTCTTGGGCATGTGCTCGCGGATGAGCAGGAGCTTCTCCATCACCTCGCGCTTGGCCTCGGGCTTCACCGGCGGGGCGAGGAGGGGGACAATGGCATCGGCCGTGCGGGCGATGAGGTCGCGGTCGGCCTCGGTGAAGGCGACCTCATTGGTGCTGGCGGCCTGCTGCTGGAGCTGCTCCTCGGCCCACTGAGGGAAGAGGAGGCGGAACTGCTGAGTGAGGGCCAAGACCTCGGCCTCATCCTCGCGCGCGGGCTGATAGGGCGAGAGGGAGGTGAGCGCATTGGTCTGCACGGCGATTGCTTCGGCATTGAGGGCGGGCGGATCGGCAAAGGTCTTCCACAGGTCGTAGACAAAGGGCTCGCCCGCAATCAGCGCCTGGGCGTCGCCGCGGACCTCCTCGTACTGCGCGGCGGCGCCATCGAGCGCTTGACGGGCCTCGGTGGCGCGGCGCTCAAGCTCCAAGCGCAGCGTCTCGTTGGTGACCGCCTGGGGGAGCGCCTCAAGAATGGGGAACCAACGGTCGGCCTGGGCGCGGACATCGCGCGCCAGTTGCTCGGCCTGGGCCAGACGCGCCGCCGGCTCGCGCAGGGTAAAGACCTCCGGGGCCGCCTTGGCCAGCGCACGCTGCTGCACCAAGAGCGCGGGGATTTGCTGGCCGAGCGACTGCCCTTGCGCGGCCGCCAACGCCTGCTCGCGCCGCGCCGCAAAGCGCACCTCCTCCAACCCGGCCAGCGCGCGGGAGAGGTTGCGCCGGGCCACCTCCGTGCGCTCAGCCTGCAAGGCGCGGGTGAAGGCGGCGGCCGCATCCTCGCGCAGCGCCAGACGCCCCACCGCATTCGTGGCCGCCTCAGCCTGCGCCAAGAGCAAGGTCCCCTCCAAGGTCGACGCGCGGGCCGTAAAGTCGCGGTCCTCCACCGCCAGGCGAACGCGCGCAAGGGCGTTGGTGACATCCCCCGCCTGATTGAGCGCTAGCGCTTCGTTGTAGGCATAGTGGGCCTGTTGGGCGCTCTCGGCCCCCTCGCGGGCCTTGGCATAGGCGGCTGCGGCCTCGGCGTAGCGCCCCTGACGGTAGGCGCGCTGCCCCTCGCGGGCCGGCTCCTGGGCCCAGAGCGAGCCCCCGGTCAGCCCCGCCAACAGCAGCACCCCGGCCGCCACGCGCCGAGCCCCGCCCAAGCGCCCGGCCGACAGCGCCCCGGCCACCAAAAAGGCCAGCACCGCCGCCACGGCGAAGAGGGCCGTGCGGTCGGTGTAGGCCGTCTCGATCCGCTCGCGCGCCTCCTGGTCGGCCAGGCGCGCCAAGTGTCGGGCATAGACTGCGCCCAGGGTGGTCTTGGCCGTGCCGGCGGTCGCCAAAGGAACGTAGCGCCCGCCGCTGAGCTCGGCAATGCGCTCGAGCGTCCGCTCGGTCAGGCGGCTCTCGACGGGCTTGCCCTCGTGCTGGACCACCCCGCTGCCATCGGGGATGACCGCGCCCCGGGGCGAGCCGATGCCGACGGTGAAGATGGGCACGCCCGCCTCGCCGGCGGTCTTGGCCAAAGCCTCGGCGCGGCCGGCCAGGTCCTCGCCGTCGCTGATGAGGACGATGGCGTTGTGGGCGCTCTGAGCCTGCTCGAAGGCGGCCAGGGACTTGGCGATGGCGTCGGCCAGATCGGTCTCGCCGGGCGGCGCGCTCTCGGGCGAGAGGCTCTCGATGGCCTGGCGGAGGAAGGCGTGGTCGGAGGTCATCGGGCAGAGGAGCGCGCCCTTGCCGCGAAAGGCGAGGACGCCGGCGCGGTCGCCCTCCAGCGCGTCGATGAGGTCAATCAGGTCGGCCTTCGCGCGGCCCAGGCGGTTGGGGCGGACATCCTCGGCGAGCATCGAGCGCGAGACGTCGACCGCGAGCATCACGTTGCGCGTCCGCACCACCTGCTCCTCGGCCGAGCGCCCCCAGCGCGGTCCGGCCAAAGCCACAACGCCCAGGAGCGCGCCCAGGAGCAGGGCGGCGTTCTGCCACACGGTCCCCGGGGGCAACCCGGCGGCGTGACGCGAGAGGGCGTTCATCTGGCGGGCGCGGCGCACCTGGCACCACGCGGCAAGACCCCACACCAAGAGCACCCCCGGCAGGGCCAACAAGCACAGCGGAGCGGAAAAGAGCATCGCTATTCACCTTTCGTTTCGGGCAAGTTTTTCAGCGGCACCCAGCCGCAACGGCCGGCGGCCGTGCGCACCATCGCCCATCCCTCGCGGCGGGAGAGCTCCTGCCAAGGCGCCTCCAGCGGCCCCAAAATCGGCGCAACATCGCTCGGGGCGAAGCGCAAAAGGGCCGGCTCGGGGGCGGCGGCCTCCGCCTCGGGGGCCTCGCTATCGGCCTCCTGGGCGCGGAGGGTCAGGGCCGGCGCCTCCACCACCGAACGGGTGCGGCTCTGGACATCAAAGATCTTCAGCGGCTCGAGGGCCACGGTCGGGGCCTCGACCTCGGGATCGGGTGCCACCCACGCCTTGGCCACCAGGCGCTTGCGCGTGCGCTCCACCTCGCGGAAGGGATAGAGGCGGCCGGGGAAGGCCTCGGGCGCGTGCCAAGCGAAGGCGAAGTCCGCCGGGATATGGCCCGCCTCGGCCTGCAGGATGGCGGTCACCTCGCGGACATCGCCGGGGGCGAAGGCACCGCGGTTGGCCGAGAGGGAGAGCGCGTAGTGGCCGATGGCGGCCCCGGCGGCCTCTGCGGGCAGGGCGAGCACCTCGTATTGAAAGGCCGGCACGGTGGCGCGGTCGACCGTTGTGGTGGCGTGCGAGCCGAAGCCGAAGCGCTGCACCCGCGTCAACTGCACCAAGAGCCGCGCCTGAGCAATGGCCTCCAAGCGCGGACTAGCCGCCTGCAGTTCCCAGACAAAGGTGGTCTGCCGCTTGCCATTCGCCTGGCTCACGCGCTGCTCGGGCACCGACTGCGGACCTTGGTCGACGCGCAGGGTGGAGATCTCCTCATCCGCTGCGGTCTCGATGGTCAGGCATAGCTCGTAGGCTTGCCCCACATAGACCGGCGAAGCGGGGTTGAGCGACCACGCGGCCGAGGTCACCTTCGCCTGGGCCAACCCCGCGCAGAGCCCCGCCGCCACCAACGCCGCCGTGCGCGCACGCCGTCCCGGCCGCAACGAGAGGAGCACCCCCAGGAGCAAGAGCGCCCCCACCCCAACGCAGAGTCCATCGGCCGCGCGCCCCACCCCCGGCCAAAAACGCCACGCCCTCACCCGCACGCCGGGCGCCTCGCCCAACTGCGCATAGGCCGCGGCCACCACCTGCGCCACCCCCTCATCCCACCCGTGCAGCCAGACCTGCTCGCGCGCCCAGGTGAGCGCCACCTGCGGTTGGTGCGCCAGCAGGAGGCACGCGGCCCCATTCTGCAACACCGCCCGGCTCTCGTCGCCCGCCTCCCAGAGTCGCTGCCAGACCTGCGCGGCCTGGGCATACGCTTCGGCCGTCGTGGCGGCAATGGAGAGCGCCTCGGCCTGTTCGCGCAGAAAGTCATCGGCCGGCGCCATCTCGGCGCGGCCTTCCGCCCCCCACCCCGCTAGCAACCACGCCACCGCCACCACCCGCGCCGCGCCCTTGAGCGAAGAAAGCACCTTGGCCAGCACATCGCGCGCGCCCTGCCAATCGCCCTCGCCACCATACTGCGAGCGCTCCAACTGCGCGTAGGCCGCCACCGCCTCCGCCCCAACCTCGCCCTCGGGCAAGAGCCGGCGGAAGTCGCGCTCGGTCAGCGCCTGCTCCCCGGCCCACGCGCGGATGGCTCCCAACGCCGCCTCGGCGGACTTCGCACGCCGCAGCGCCTTAAGCGCCCGCGCCCGGGGCTGACCCGCCGTCAACGCGCGCCCAGCCGCCGCCACGATGCAGCCGAGGGGCCGAGCGATCAAGCGCAGCACTAGCGCCCCCACGCCCACGGCCAGCACCCCCAACGCCCAGGTCTCCGGCCGACGGCGCGGCGGTTGGGCGGGCGGTTGCCCCGGCTCGGGCAGGAGCAGCGCCGGCGGCGGCAGGAGCCCGGCCGCCTGCGCGTCATCCTCCGAGAGCAAGAGCTGGGCCGAGGGGCGCACCCGCAGCGGCACGGCCGAGGAGGCCACCTCGCGGTAGACGCGCTCAGCGCGGTCGAACCACCCAAAGCGCATTGGCGGCACCTCCAGCAGACCGGCCTGAATGGGGCGGAAGTGATAGACAAAGCGGGCACCGCCGGCGAGTCGCTCGCGCGTCACCTCGCCATAACGCCGGAAGCCCTCCAGCTCGCCCAGCTCCGGCGCGCGCAAGAGCGCCCCATCGCAGTCGGCCTCCACGGTGACGCGCACGGCCACCGGGTCGCCCATCTTCACATTCTGCGCGTCGGTATCCACCGCCACGGCAAAGCGGCGGCAAATCGCCCCCGTCCAGCCGGTGGGCCGCCCCTCCAGCGGCGGCTGGACCACCTCAATCGTCAGCGTCTCGCCAATCGCCGCACTGCGGATAAACTGCGCCTGTCCCCGCGCGTCGATCCCCGTCACGCGGCGGTCATTCAAGAGCGGAGCGGCAAAGGTCTGCTTGCCCGTACGCACCGCCACATAGGCAAAGCGCCAAGTCCACTGCAGCGCGCCCTCCACCTCCTCCGGCCCCAAGAGCGTGGCGCGGCCCTCCTTCAAGCGCAGCGGCCCCTCCTCCCCCACATCCGCGCGAAAGGCCACCTGCGGCAGACGCTCGGTCATCCGCCCAAAGAGATCCGCCCCCCAGAAGGGCGAACGCTTCTGCCCCTCGAGTTCCAACGCCGGCGCGCGCACCGTCACCTCCACCGCCACCTCGTCCCCCGGCAAGAGCGGCGCGCCCGGCTCGACCGCCTCCCCCTCCGGCACCACCGCCACCGCCCGCGCCGACACCGAGACCGCCCGGTCGGCCTCTAGCCGCTTGACCTTCACCGCCGGATGGCCCGCATAGCTCACCCGCTCGCCACTCGCCAGCTCGGCCTCCAACGCCTCCAATCGGCACTCCCCCTCGCGCGCGGGAATTAAGGTATAGCGGAGCGTCGAGGAGCGCGCCCCGTTGACAATCATCACACTCTGGCTACGCCCGGCCGACTGCACCTCGCCCGAAAAGCGAAAGTCCGCCTCCCGGACCTCCTCGCCCTCCGCCGAAACCTCCAGCGTAAAGGCATCCCCGGCATAAATCACCTCCGGCGACAGGCGCACCTGCACCCCCGCCGCCCAACCAGCGCCGGCCAAACAACCAAAGCAAACCAACCTAAACAGCAAAACAAGCCACTTCATACCCCAAAGTATAGCAAAAGCCCCACGCAACGGTGCTTCGTCTTGCAGCGCGCCACACCAAAGCAACCGGACCAGGCGGATTTAACCGACACGACACGCTAAAAGGTACCCCCGCCAAAACGCCCCGCACGATACCCT
>JBJFFT010000151.1:0-19967 GCA_051891975.1 Candidatus Spyradenecus sp.
GTAGGTCAGCGCCGAGGGGTCGGCCGGGCCATTGGAGAGGAAGACGCCATCGGGCTTGCGCGCCAGGACCTCCTCGGCTGGGGTCTTGGCCGGCACCACCGTGACGCGGCAGCCGGCATCGGCCAGGCACCGCAGGATGTTGCGCTTGACACCGAAGTCATAGACCGTCACCGCGAAGCGCCCCTGCTCATTCCACACATAGGCCTCGGGGGCGGTGACGCGCGCGGCGTAGTCCTGCCCATCGAGCCCCTCCCAGGCGCGCGCCTTGGCAATGGCCTCGGCCTCGCTCATCGGCTCGGGCGAGACGTGGAGGTAGGCCTTCTGGGCGCCGTGGTCGCGCAGGTGGAGGGTGAGGGCGCGGGTGTCCACGCCATAGAGCCCAGGCTTCCCGGCGCGCCGGAGGTACGCATCCAGGCTCTCTTCGGAGCGGAAGTTGCTGGGCGCATTGCAGTTGGTGACGATGAGGCCGCTCAGGAAGAGCGCGCGGCTCTCGGCATCGGTGGCGTTGCAGCCGTAGTTGCCCACTTCCGGGGCGGTGAGCACGACGAACTGCCCGGCGTAAGAGGGGTCGGTGAGGATCTCCTGGTAGCCGGACATGCCAGTGTTGAAGACCGCCTCGCCCAGGGCGTCGGCCTGCGCGCCGAAGGCCACGCCGTGGAAGACGGCGCCATCGGCCAGGGCGAGGAAGGCGGCGCGGGCGCGTTCGGCCGCCCAGCGGGTGCGAAGAGACTCAGTAAGCGCGTTCATTGCGGTTTTCCATATAGTTCACCAGGGCGCGATTGACCACCTGGTTGCCGCCGGGGGTGGGATAGTCGCCGGTGAAGTACCAGTCGCCCAAGTGGTTCGGGCAGCAGCGGTGGAGGTCGTCGATGGTCTGGAAGACCACCTGCACCTCGGCGCGCAGGCCCTCGGGGGTGAGCAGGCGGGTGATGGCCTCGATGAGGTCGGCCAAGGGGACGAGGTTGTAGAGGGTGCTCAGGACGTTGTGCTGGCGCTCGGGCGGGAGGGTGAGCTGGTGCTTGGCGCTCTCGTAGGCCTCGGCGAGGGCGGCCTCGCGGCCAATCTCCTTGAGGCAGAGGATGAGGGCGTTGAAGGCCACCAGCTCATTGAGCGTGGCCATATCGATGCCGTAGCAGTCGGGGTAAAGGATGGGCGGGGCCGAGGAGGCCACGATGATCTTCTTCGGGCCCAGACGGTCGAGGATGGGCAGGATGGCCCGGCGCATCGTGTTCCCGCGGACAATCGAGTCGTCAAGCACGATGAGCGTATCCGAGCCGGGGCGGACCAAGCCGTAGGTGACATCGTAGACGTGCATAGCCAGCTCCTTGCGGGCCTGCACATCGGAGATAAAGGTGCGGAACTTCGCGTCCTTCACCGCCACCTGGCCAAAGCGGACGGTGTGGCCATCGTGCAGCGCCACCGCCAGGAGCGCCTCCAGCAGCCCATGGAAGCAGACCTGCGCGGAGTTGGGGATGTAGCTGACGAAGGCGTTCTCCAGGTCGCCGTGGAGCGCGCGGATGAGTTGGGGGACGAGTGCGTGGCCCAGGTGCTTACGCTCGGCGTGGATCTCGGCATCATTGGCGCGCGAAAAGTAGATGCGCTCGAAGACGCACGCGCGCCGCGGTTTGGGGTCCAGGCAATCGACCAGCTCCACCTCGCCATCGGGGTGGATGATCATCGCCTTGCCGGGGGGCAACTCGCGCACTTCGCCGGTGGCGCAGTTGAAGGCCGCCTGGATGGCCGGGCGCTCGCTGGCCACCACGGCCACCTCGTCGTCGAAGTAGTAATAGGCCGGGCGGATGCCATTGGCATCGCGTAGCGCGAAGGCCGAGCCATCGCCGAGGATGCCGCAGAGGACGAAGGCGCCGTCGAACTTCTCCGTGGCGCTGCGCAGGATGGGCTTGAGCCCCCGGAAGTTGCCGTAGAGCGAGCGCTCGTGCTCGAGGGCGTGGGCGATGCATTGCAGGATGATGGCCCCATCGGCCTTGCTCGAGAGGTGGTGACCGCCGGCGGCGAGCGCCTCGGAGAGCTCGCGGGTGTCGGTGAGGTTGAAGTTCCCGGCCAGGATGAGCAGTCGATCGAGGAAGGCGCTCTCGCGCACGAACGGGTGGCAGGCCGAAAGCTCGTGCCGCCCAAAGGTGGCATAGCGCAGATGACCCAAAAAGACCTCCCCGCGAAAGGCGAGGGGGTCTTCCTCCAACCGCTTGCTGCAGCGCGTGAGCAAATCCGCCAAGGGCAACTGCGCGCACGACTTCTCGAGGTCATAGCACGGCCGCCCTTGCTCGGGCAGGAGATGGAGCGAGGCGAGCCCCGCGCCATCCTGACCGCGGTTGTGCTGCTTCTCGAGCATCAGCGCCACCTTCTGGAAGCCGAACGAGCGCGTCTCGTACTTCCGTTCATAATAGGCGGCGTCCTTGCGCAACCGCAAGAGCGCCACCCCACATTCGTGCTTGATGCTATCGCTCATACTCGCTCGCTCCGCTCGCTCGCGTGAGGGGGCGGCTTCGCCGCGCCACCTCTCGCGGCGTTAGCCCGCTGTTAGTAGACAAACAGCATATCCCGATACTTCGGCAGCGGCCAGCGGGCATCGTCGACATCCTCCTCAAGTTTGTCGACCGCCTTGCGCAGCTTGCCCATCGCATCGAGGATGTCGGCCGGCTTCTTGGCGAGGGCCTTCTCGAGGGCGGCGCACTGGATGTGCACCTCATCGAGCCCCTTGCCGAGGGTCTCGGCCACATCGCTAATGCCCTTGATGCCGTGCTTGATGCCGGCGGCCTTTGCTTCGGCCACGGCCTTGCAGACCGCGCCGAACTCGGCGGTGGCCGAGGGCTCGATCATGCTGCGGGCCATCTCGAGGGCCACACGCCCTTCGATGACGACCTTGCGGGCATACTCTTCCATAAAGACGTCGTAGCGGCTCTCCATCTCCGTGGGCATCAGCACGCCCTGCTTGGCGAAGAGGTCGAGGTTGCGCTTCTCGAGCATCGGCTTGAGCGCCTCGGGCGTGGTGCGCAGGTTGGGCAGACCCCGCTTCTCGGCCTCGGCCACCCACGCTTCGGAGTAGCCGTCGCCATTGAAGATGACGCGCTTGTGGTCCTTGATAATCGCCTGGATGATCTTCTGCAGCCCCTCGTTGAACTTGCTCTTGGGCAGCTTGGCGATCGCGTCGGCAATCTCGGAGACCGACTCGGCCACGATGGTGTTGAGCACCATGCAGATGCCCGCGCAGTTCTGGCTCGAGCCCGGCGCGCGGAACTCAAACTTGTTGCCGGTGAAGGCGAAGGGCGAGGTGCGGTTGCGGTCGGTCGTATCGCGCGAGATGGTCGGCAGCGTATCCACGCCAATGCGCATCGCCTGCGCCTTGCCGCTCTTGGCCGAAGCCCCCTTCTCGATGCGCTCGATCACACCCGTGAGCTCCGCACCCAGGAAGATCGAGATGATCGAGGGCGGCGCTTCGTTCGCGCCCAGGCGGTGATCGTTGCCCGCGCCGGCCGTGGCCGAACGCAGAATGTCGGCATGCAGGTCAATCGCGCGGATGACGGAAGCCAGCACCGCCAGGAAGATCGCGTTCTCCTGCGGATTGGTCCCGGGGTCGAGCAGGTTCTTGCCGTTGTAGGCCACCGACCAGTTGTTGTGCTTGCCCGAGCCATTCACGCCGGCGAAGGGCTTCTCGTGCAGCAGGCAGACCAGCCCGTGGCGCTCGGCCACGTTGCGCAGCACCTCCATCGTCAGCATATTGTGGTCCACGGCCAGGTTCAACTCCTCGAACATCGGCGCGAGCTCGAACTGCGCGGGAGCCACCTCGTTGTGGCGGGTCTTGGCCGGGATGCCCAGGCGCCAGAGCTCCTGCTCCACGTCCTCCATAAAGGCGATAATCCGCGGCTTGATGGAGCCAAAGTAGTGGTCCTCCAGCTGCTGGTGGCGCGCCGGCGGGGCCCCGAAGAGCGTCCGCCCGCACTGGATGAGGTCCGGCCGCTCCAGGTAGAACTTCTTGTCAATCAGGAAGTACTCCTGCTCCGGGCCCAAGGTGCAGACCGCGTGGCCGCCCGTCTCGCCGAAGCAGGCCATCAGCTTCTGCACCGCCTTATCCATCGCCTGCATCGAGCGCAGGAGCGGGGTCTTCTTGTCGAGCACCTCGCCGGTGTAGGAGCAGAAGACGGTGGGAATGCAGAGCGTGGCGCCATTGGCGTGGCGCTTGATGAAGGCCGGGCTCGTCACATCCCAAGCCGTGTAGCCGCGCGCCTCGAAGGTGCAGCGTAGCCCGCCCGAGGGGAAGCTCGAGGCATCCGGCTCGCCCATAATCAAGTTCTTGCCCGAGAAGCGCGCAATCGTCTTGCCCACCCCCGTCGGCTCAAAGAAGGCATCGTGCTTCTCGGCGGTGCTGCCGGTCAACGGCTGGAACCAGTGCGTAAAATGCGTCGCCCCGCGCGCCATCGCCCACTGCTTCATCGCGTGGGCCACATCGTTGGCGATGGAGGGATCCAAAGGCGCGTGGTCATTAATCGTGTGGAGCAGATTCTCCACCGTGTCCTTCGCCAGATACTCGCGCATCACGCTCTCGTTGAAAACATCTGCACCGTAATCGATTGCCGTATTGTCCATAACTTCTCCGGGGTCTATCGGATATGGGCGGGATCCTCCCGCTCTTTGGCCAAGTATTGCAACCCCCGTGCCAAATCCGCCACGACTCCCGCCTTTTTTGCCCGCGCCTACCCCATTTCGACCTAGGGCCTAGCTCACCTCGAGGTAGGCCCTAGGTCGACCCGAGGTAGGCCCTACCTCAAAACGCCCCCGCCTTTACATTTTCGTAAGCCCCCGCCTCACCCCTTTCCAAAAGTGTAATCCCCACCCCCGCGCCGCCGAGGCCGGCGGCACACAGAAGAGAAGACCGGCCGGGCCAATGTGTGCGGCGGGGCCAAAGCAAAAGCCGCGCCAAAGCCTTATCGAGAGGCCATTGGCCTCGCTGGCCGCGTGCTTTCCGCCTTTGGCCGCGCGCTCCACCTCCGCCAAGCAAGCGCTTTCACTTGGCCTCGCCGGCCGTGCGCTTTCCGCCTTTGGCCGCGTGCTCCACCTCAGCCAAGCAAGGGCTTTTTTCCTGTGTGCCGCCGGCCTCGGCGGCGCGGGGTGCTTTTCACGCCACAGCCGCTGTGCTACACTAAGCCTATGCCTCTCTACGAACACTTCCGCCCAGGGCGCCTCTACGGCTTTGATTACCGCCAACCTTATTACTATATGGTGACCCTCAAGCGCTTTCCTAGCCGGCCGCCCCTGGTTTACCTCGACGCTCACGCGCCGGGCCTGCAGCGCCGCACGCCCCTCACCGAGCTGCTGCACACAGAGCTCTGGGCCTTCTTTCACCACTCCCCCGGCCTGGAGAGCATCACGCCCTATGTCATTATGCCTGACCACCTGCACCTGCTCTTCCGCCTAAACACCCATCCCGAGCGCCACTCTCTGCCCCAATATGTGAACCTCCTCATCCGCCAGCTCAATGGCTGCTATCGCCGCTTCGCCGGCACCCCCGAGCCGCTCTTGGAGCCCACCTTCCACGATATTGTTGTCAAACGCCCCGATCGCCTGCCCACCTTTGCCAATTACATCCTCACCAATCCGCAGATGGCGCTGGTGCGCTCGGCGGCGCGGGAGCGTTTTGCGCCGCAGCCGGTGGCGAATCATTGGCGCCTGGGCCCGGGACGCACGGCCACAGCGGTGGGGGACTTGGAGCTCCTCGAGGAGCCGGCGCTGGTGGCGGTGCAACTCTCGCGGCGGGTTGCGCCCGGCAGCCCCGAGTGGGCGCGGATGGAGCGCTTCTATGGCCATTGGCGGCCAGGGATGGTGGCCGTGGGCACCTGGTTCTCCAAGGCCGAGCAGCGGGCGCGCGAGCTCATCCTCGCCCAGGGCGGCGGCCTCATCGTCCTGACCCCGGAGGCCTACGCGCCCCACTGGCACCCGGCCGGCCAAGCCGCGCAGGACCTCACCTCCGAGGGCCGCCTGCTGACCCTCTTCCTCTTCCCTGAGCCCATCCACCGCGACGATACCGGCGAAATGCGCCGCCGTTGCCTCCGCCTCAACGCCCTGGCCAAGGAGATGGAAGAGGCCATCTTTGCCGAAGCCAGCTGACGCTCTGCCCTGCCCTTCGGCCATTGGCACGCGGCTTGCAATGGCATAGGAACCTTAACAGAAGGGCAGAAGATGACAGTAGCAGAGCAGCAAGAACAGGGACTTCGGGCGTATCCTCCGGCGCAGGGGCTTTACAATCCTGTAAACGAGCACGATGCGTGCGGCGTGGGGATGGTGGCAGACTTGAACAACCGGCCGAGTCACCGGATTGTGGAGCAGGGGTTGACGGTCCTGCGGCGGTTGACCCATCGCGGGGCGGCGGGCTGGGACCCGGAGACGGGCGACGGGGCCGGCATTTTGACGGCACTGCCCGATGGCTTTTTCCGCGCCCGGGTGGCCAACCTCCCCGAGAAGGGGGCCTATGGCGTGGCGATGCTCTTTGGGGGCGTGGGGCTGGAGCAGGGGCTGGAAGCGATCCTGCGCGAGGAGGGGCTCAAGCCCTTTGCCTGGCGCGAGGTGCCCACCCATCCCGAGGCGATTGGCCGGTCGGCGCGCGAGAGTTGCCCCAAGATCCGCCAGCTCTTCGTCCGCCAGGCGCGCGGCCAAGCCCCGTTGGCGGCGGATGCCTTCGAGCGCAAACTCTACGTGGCGCGGCGGCGGCTGGAGAAGGCCTTCGGCGAGCGGCTTTACATTTGTTCCTTCTCGGCGCGGAGCATCGTCTATAAGGGCTTGCTTCTGGCCCATCAGCTCGATGCCTTCTACGAGGACCTGCAGGCCGAGGACTTCGCCTCGGCGCTCGTCCTCGCCCACCAGCGCTACTCCACCAACACCTTCCCCACCTGGTCGCTGGCCCAGCCCTTCCGCTTCCTGGCGCACAATGGCGAAATCAACACCCTGCGCGGCAACCTCAACGCCCTCCACGCCCGCGAAGGGGAGTTCGAGAGTCCGCTCTTTGGCGGGGACATCAAGAAGCTCATCCCGCTGGTGCCGCCGGGGCAGTCGGACTCCGCTTGCCTGGATAATATGCTCGAGCTCCTGGTGCAGGCCGGGCGCGACCTGCCGCACGCGATGCTGATGTTGATGCCGCAGGCCTGGGGCCCGACGCACCACATGGGCAACGACGTGCGCGGCTTCCTGGAGTATCACTCCGCGCTGATGGAGCCCTGGGATGGCCCGGCGGCCGTGGCCTTCTCCGACGGCATCCGCGCCGGAGCGGTGCTCGACCGCAATGGCCTGCGCCCCGCGCGCTACACCCTCTGCAAGGACGGCACCTTCGTCCTCGCCTCCGAGACCGGCGTGCTGGATATTCCGCCCGAGGCCGTCGCCCGCCACGGCCGTCTGCGCCCCGGCGAAATGCTCTGGCTGGATCTGGAGGCGCACCGGCTGCTGCGCGATGCGGAGATTAAGAGCCACGTGGCCCGCCGCCGCCCCTACCGCCGCTGGGTCGAGGAAAACCGCATCCTCGTCGACGGCCTCTTCCGCGAGACGGCCCCCGAGCAGGTCCCCGGCGACCTCCTTGCCCGCCAGGCGCGCTTCGGCTACAGCCGCGAGGACATCGCCACCCTCCTCAAGCCGATGGCAGCCAACGGCCAGGAGCCGGTCGGCTCGATGGGCAACGACGCCGCCCTCGCCGTCCTCTCCGAGAAGCCCCGGCTCCTCTTCGACTACTTCAAGCAGCGCTTCGCGCAGGTGACCAACCCGCCGATCGACCCCATCCGCGAGGTCTCGGTGATGAGCCTAATGACCTACGTGGGCAACAAGGCTAACATCCTCGCCGAGACCCCCGAGCACGCCCGCCTCATCAAGATGCGCCGCCCGGTCCTCACCGACGCCGAGCTCGAGCACCTCGGGCAAGTCGGCGCGGCGGAGTTCCGCCCCGTCACCCTCAAGATGGCCTTCCCCCAGGGCGGCGACGGCACGGCCCTGGCCCAGGCGCTCGTCAACCTCGCCGCCGAGGCCGCCGGCGTGGCAGCCAAGGGCCACCGCCTGGTCATCCTCTCCGATCGCGACCTCGCCCCCAACGAAGTGCCCATCCCCTCCCTGCTGGCCGTGGCCACGGTCAACCGCGCCCTCACCGAAGCCGGCGTTCGCTCGGAGACCGGGCTGGTGGTGCAGTCCGGCGAGGTGCACGAAGTGATGCACTTTGCCCTGCTCTTGGGCTACGGCGCCACCGCCATTCACCCCTACTTGGCGCTGGCCACGGTGGCCGACCTCTCGACCAAGGGCCTCACCGGCAACGACCCGGTCTCCGCCACGGCCAACTACATCCGCGCGGTCGACAAGGGAATTCTCAAAGTGATGAGCAAGATGGGCATCTCCACGCTCCGCTCCTACCGCTCCTCGCAGATCTTCGAGGCGGTGGGCCTGGGCCGCAAGCTCATCGACGAGTTCCTCCCCGGCACCGTCAGCCGCGTGGGCGGCATCGGCCTCGACGAGTTGGCGGCCGACGCCAACCGCCGCGCCGCCACCACCCCCGCCCCGCTCCCGGCCGCCCTCCCCCTTGCTGCGGTCCAGACCGCGGCCCTGCCCGCCGGCGGCGAGCACACCTATCGCGTGGGCGGCGAGCGCCACCTCTGGACCCCGCAGGCCATCGCCGACTTCCGCCAGGCCGTCCGCGAGGGCGACTACGCCTGCTTCAAGCGCTACTCCCAGGCCATTGACAACCAGGCCCACCACCTCTGCACCCTGCGCGGCCTCTTCGGCTTCACCCCCACCACGCCCATTCCGCTCGACGAGGTGGAGAGCGAGGAGGCCATCGTCCGCCACTTCGTCTCCGGCGCGATGAGCCTCGGTTCGCTCAGCCCCGAGGCGCACGAGACCATTGCCAAGGCGATGAACACCCTCGGCGCGATGAGCAACTCGGGCGAGGGCGGCGAGAATGCCGAGCGCTTCGGCACGGACCTGGGCAGCGCCATCAAGCAGATCGCCTCCGGCCGCTTCGGCGTGACGGCCGACTACCTCCGCCACGCCCGCGACCTGCAGATTAAGATGGCCCAGGGCGCCAAGCCCGGCGAGGGCGGCCAGCTCCCCGGCCACAAGGTCGATGCCTTCGTGGCCAAGATCCGCCACGCCCTCCCCGGCCTCACCCTCATCTCCCCCCCGCCGCACCACGACATCTACTCCATCGAGGACCTTGCCCAGCTCATCTACGACCTGCGCACCGTCAACCCCGAAGCGCGCGTCTCGGTCAAGCTCGTCTCGGAGGTGGGTGTGGGCACGGTGGCCGCGGGCGTGGCCAAGGCCCATGCCGATGTCATCCTCATTGCCGGCCACGACGGCGGCACCGGCGCCTCGCCCCTCTCGAGCATCCACCACGCGGGGCTCCCCTGGGAGCTTGGCCTGGCCGAGACGCAGCAGACGCTCGTCCTCAACCGCCTACGCGGCCGCGTCCGCATCCAGGTCGATGGCCAAATCAAGACCGGGCGCGATGTGGTCATCGGCGCCCTGCTGGGGGCTCAGGAGTTCGGCTTTGCCACCACCATCCTCGTCTGCCTGGGCTGCGTGATGATGCGCCAGTGCCACAGCAACACCTGCCCGGCCGGCGTGGCCACCCAGGATCCCGAGCTGCGCAAGCGCTTCGCCGGCAAGCCCGAGTACATCGTCAACTTCCTGCGCTTCGTTGCCCGCGAGGTCCGCGAACACCTCGCTGCCCTCGGCCTTCGCAGCCTCGATGAAGCCGTCGGCCGCACCGATCTCCTGCGCTTCGACGAGGCCATCGCCTACGCCAAGACCCGCCAGCTGGACTTCTCGGCCATCTTCGCCCACGTCACGCCCCCAGGCCCCGAGCCCACCGAGGCTAAGGAGCCCGCCGGCGTCTACGACCGCACCGTCCTCCTTCCGGCCATCGCCGAGGCCGGCGGCAGCGACCTGTCGACTGCGCACGTCGAGTTGCAACTCGATGTGCGCAACACCGACCGCTCCATCGGCACGGGGCTGGCTGGCGAGATTGCCGCACGCACCGGCGAAGCGGGCCTGAGCGAGGGCGCTATCCTCCTGCACCTCAAGGGCGTGGCCGGGCAGAGCCTCGGTGCCTTCCTCACCGGCGGCGTGACGCTCGACCTGGAGGGCGAGGCGAATGACTACGTGGGCAAGGGCCTCTCCGGCGGCACCGTCATCGTCCGCCCCAAGCCCGTCGAAGGCTTCATCCCCGAGGAGAACGTGGCCGCCGGCAACGTCATCGGCTACGGCGCCACCTCCGGCCGCGTCTTCATCAACGGCTTGGTGGGCGAGCGCTTCGCCATCCGCAACTCCGGCGCCACGCTCGTCTGCGAAGGCACCGGCGACCACGGCTGCGAGTATATGACCGGCGGGCGCGTCCTGGTCCTGGGCCCGGCGGGCGACAACTTCGCCGCCGGTATGACCGGGGGCCTGGCCTATGTGCTCGACGAGGCGGGCGACTTCGACCTGCGCTGCAACCTCGGCAGCGTGGACCTCGAGAGTGTCGACCCCGGCACCCCGCAGGCCGAGGAGCTGCGCGCGCTGCTGGCCGCGCACGTCGAGGCCACCGGCTCGCCCAAGGGCCGGCGCATCCTGGAAGACTTCGCCGGCTGGCTGCCGCGCTTCGTCCTCGTCTTCCCCGTGGAATACCGCCGCGCCCTCGAGCGCGCCGCCGAGCAGCACTAAGGAGTTTCGCTATGCACCGTTATCGTCCCGTCGATGAGCGCCGCCGTGATTGGGCGGAGGTTGAGTTGCCCCTGAGCGCCGAGGAGAGCCGCTGCCACGGCCAGGCCTGTATGACCTGCGGCGTGCCCTTCTGCCACGGTATGGGCTGCCCGCTCGCCAACCCCATCCCCGAAACCAACACCGCCGTCGCCAGCGGCAACGACGCCCTGGCCTACGCGCTGCTCTCGCAGACCGACCTCTTTGCGGAGTTCACCTCGCACATCTGCCCGGCCCTCTGCGAAGGGAGCTGCACCCGGGGGATGGAGGGCGAGGAGCCCGTCTCCATCCGTGCCCTCGAGCGGCACATCATCGACACGGCTTGGGCCAACGGCTGGGTCAAGCCCGTCCTCCCCGAGCGGCGCATCGGCAAGCGCGTGGCCGTGGTCGGCTCGGGCCCCGCCGGCCTCGCCGCCGCCGAACTCCTCAACCGCGCCGGCGTGGAGGTGACCGTCTACGAGCGCTCGGCCACCCCCGGCGGCCTCCTGCGCTATGGCATCCCCGACTTCAAGCTCGCCAAGCGCCTCGTCGCGCGCCGCATCGCGCTGATGGAAGCTGAAGGCATCCGCTTCGTCACCGGCACCGAGGTCGGCAAAGAGGTCGCAGTGGAGTGGATTGCCAAGCGCCACGACGCGGTCCTCTGGGCCATCGGCACCGCCATTCCGCGCAACCTTGCCCTCCCCGGCCGCGACCTGGAGGGCATCCACTTCGCCCTCGACTTCCTCATCGGCCAGAACCGCGCCCTCGCCGGCGAACTCCCCGCCGCGCCCATCTCCGCCAAGGGCCGCGATGTACTCGTCATCGGCGGCGGCGACACCGGGTCGGACTGCGTGGGCACCGCCCGGCGCCAGGGGGCCCACACCATCACCCAGGTGGAAATCCTCCCGATGCCCCCCGCCGAGCGCTCGGCCTCGACCCCCTGGCCGCGCTGGCCCTGGCAGCTGCGCACCTCCTCCAGCCACGAAGAGGGCTGCGAACGCCTCTGGAACATCGAGTCCCTCGCCTTCGAGGGCACCGACGGCCGCGTCTCCGGCATCAACATCCGCCAAGTGGCCTGGAGCTGCTCGCCCACCGGCAAGCCCCTCTCCTTCACCCCCGTGGAAGGCTCCGAGCGCACCCTGAAGGCCGACCTCGTCCTCCTGGCGATGGGCTTCACCGGCGTGCCCGAACACCTCCTCGCCCAACTCCCGCGCAACGCCAAGCGCCCCCTCCTCGCCCCGGCCGACCCCGCCCGCGCCACCTTCGCCTGCGGCGACTGCGTCTCCGGCCCCTCCCTCGTCGTCCGCGCCCTGGCCGATGGCCGCCGCGCTGCGCAGGAAGTCCTCGCCGCGCTGTAGCGCAGCGAGCGGTGAACGGTTGCGCGCTCCGCGCGACGGATAGGCCCCCGAGGTGCTTCGGGGGCCTTCCTTTTTCCATCCACCCCGGGTGCGCAGGAGGGTCGTTTGAGGGGCGGTAAGCGTTTTGCATCGGCCTGCTCCGCCAGGCCGCCGCGCTGCCACTTATCGGCAAACCCTGTCGATAACCCTGTTCATAACCCTGTTCATAACTCCCCTAGCGCCTACCCCAAATCGACCTAGGCCCTACCTCGAGTCGACCTAGGGCCTACCTCACCTCGAGGTAGGCCCTACCTTTTTAGGGTATCGGGCGGCCATTTTAGGGGGAGGGGGCTTTGGGGTGCGGGCTTGCGCCCGCGTGAGGTGCGCCTGACGGCGCGTGAGGGTGGCGGCTTGCGCCGCCGTGAGGTGCGGGCCGGCCGGCCCGCGTGAGGGGCCCTGCGGGCTGAAATTAAACGCCTTGCGTTCTCGCGGCCCGAAAGACCACTTCACGCGAGCGAAGCGAGCTCCCTCGCGCGAGCGCACGCGAGCAATGATTTAACAGCGCGTGCGCTTTGTGCTACAATGGGGGGCGTTTTTGAGAAAGAAAGCGAGACGTTATGCACCCTTATCGCACGCACACCTGCAATGAGCTCCGCGCGGCGGATGCCGGCAAGACGGCCCGGATTTCGGGTTGGGTTTTCCGTAAGCGCGACCACGGCGGTATTCTGTTTATTGACTTGCGCGACCATTATGGTCTGACGCAGGTGGTGGTTCACCCGAGCCGCAGCTTCTTCGGCGAGATCGAGAAGATTAAGCTCGAGAGCGTGGTCACCTTCACTGGCGAGGTGGTCCTGCGCGAGGCGAGCACCATCAACCCGGACCTGCCGACGGGCGAGGTGGAGTTGGTGGCCAACGCGTGCGCGGTGGAGGGTCCCTCGGAGACCACCCCGCTCTATATCCCCGACGAGAACGACCCGGCCGAGGATATGCGCCTAACCTATCGCTACCTCGACCTGCGCCGCGAGCGGGTGCACAAGAACATCGTCCTGCGCTCGAAACTCATTAGCTTCCTGCGCAAGCAGATGGAAGCGCATGGCTTCAATGAGTATCAGACCCCCATCCTCACCTGCTCGAGCCCCGAGGGTGCGCGCGACTACCTGGTGCCCTCGCGCGTCCACCACGGCAAGTTCTACGCCCTGCCGCAGGCTCCGCAGCTCTTCAAGCAGCTGCTGATGGTGGCGGGCTTCGACCGTTACTTCCAGATTGCCCCGTGCTTCCGCGACGAAGATTCGCGCGCCGACCGCTCCCCGGGCGAGTTCTATCAGCTGGATATCGAGATGAGCTTCGCCACGCAGGAGGATGTCTTTGCCGTGGTCGAGGACGTGCTCAGCAAGGCCTTCGCCGAGTTCTCCCCCAAGGATTGGCAGATCGACCAGGCCCCCTGGCGCCGCATCCCCTACCGCGAGGCCATGTTGACCTACGGCTCGGATAAGCCCGACCTGCGCAACCCGCTCAAGATCATCGACGTGACGGACCTCTTCGCTTCCTCGGGCTTCGGTGCCTTTGCCAAGGCCATCGCCAACGGCGCCATCGTCCGCGCCCTGCCCGTGCCGGGGATCAAGACCAAGCCGCGCAGCTTCTTCGACAAGCTCGAGCCCTGGGCCAAGCAGGAGCTCGGCGCAAAGGGTCTGGCCTACCTCGTCTGGGACACCGACAAGATCAAAGGCCCGATTGCCAAGTTCCTCAAGCCTGAGGAGCTCGACGCCCTCGCCCAGGCCGGCAACCTCAAGGATGGCGACGCGATCTTCTTTATCTGCGACGCGCCCGATAAGGCCCCCGGGATGATGGGCGCCTTCCGCAAGAAGATGGGTCAGGACCTCGACCTCATCGAGCAGAAGGCCTACCGCTTCTGCTGGATCACCGACTTCCCCTTCTTCGAGAAGGACCCCGAGACCGGCGCGACCATCTTCTCGCACAACCCCTTCTCGATGCCCCAGGGCGGCCTCGAGGCGCTCAACACCAAGGACCCCCTCGACATCCTGGCCTATCAGTACGATGTGGTCTGCAACGGCATCGAGCTCTCCTCGGGCGCCGTGCGCAACCACCGCCCCGACATTATGTACAAGGCCTTCGAGATGGCCGGCTACGGCCCGGAAGTGGTGGAGGAGAAGTTCTCCTGCCTGCTCAACGCCTTCAAGTTCGGGGCCCCGCCCCACGCCGGCGTCGCCCCGGGCGTTGACCGCATGGTGATGCTCCTGGCCGGCGAAGAGAACATCCGCGAGGTGATCGCCTTCCCGATGAACCAGAAGGCCGAGGACCTGATGATGCACGCCCCGGCCGAGGTCACCGAGAAGCAGCTGCGCGAGCTGCACATCACCGTTCGCCCCCACGGCGGCCAGCCCAAGCCGGTCCAGGCCTAAACGCTATGGCCTCGCCCACAATCTTCTTCGACCTCGACGGCACGCTCATCGATTCGCGCGGCGACATCGCCAACAGCGTGAACCTGACGCGCGCGGACTACGGTCTGCCGCCCCTGCCGCTCGAGGCGATTACCAAGATGGTTGGCAACGGCGCGCGCAAGCTGATGGAGCGGGCAATGCCCGACTTCGCCGCCGATCGGCTCGATGAACTCGTGGCCAACAACAAGCGCCAATACGCCGAGCACCTCGTCGAGCGCACCTACCTCTATCCCGGGGTGGCCCAAGCGCTCGCCGAGCTCAAGGCGATGGGCTGCCGCCTGGCCGTCACCTCCAACAAGACCTCCGAGCTCATCCCGCGCATCCTCGAGCGCCTGGGCGTGCTCGCCTACTTCGACGTCACCGTCGGCGGGGGCGACGTGCCCGTGCTCAAGCCCGACCCCGGCCTCCTCCACCTGGCGGCGCAGAAGATGGGCGTGGCCATCGCCCCCACCGACTGGGTGGTGGGCGATAATTACACCGACCTCGAGGTCGGCCGCCGCGCCGGCTTGCGCGTCTGCCGCTGCGCCTATGGCTTCGGCAACCCGCGCGAGGAGACCTGGGAGGTGGCGGTGGACGACCTGCGCGAGTTCCCCGCCTATCTCCGCCAGTTGTAGCCCAGCCCCTTTCGCAAAGGCCCGCCGAACGATGCTCCGCCGGCTCACCGCCCACGCTTGCCGCGCCCGCCATTGGCTGCTGACGCTCCTGCTGGGGGGAGGGCTGGCGGCCTCGTTTTACGTGACGCGCCGGGCCGTGCCGCCGACGGTGGGGGTCTCTTCCCCGGCGCTGGCGGCGGTGATGGTGGCCCTCGGCGGCAGCCGCGGCATCTTAGCCGAGATCCTTTGGTGGCGCCTGGCGGACCTTCAGCAACAGAACCGCTACGCCGAGATGCTCCCGCTCACCGAGCTGCTCGTCACCCTCGAGCCCACTTCCGCCGATGCCTGGGCCTACAACGCCTGGAACCTGGCCTACAACCTCTCCGCCGCCCACCGCGACCCCGCCGAGAAGTGGCGTTGGGTCAAGCGCGGCGTGGAGCTGCTCGAGCGCGGACTCGGGGTGATGCCCCGCTCGGTCGTGCTCCTGCGGCAGATGGGATGGCTCTGGGAAGATAAACTCGGCGGCACGAATGACGAGGCGGCTGGCTTCTACCGCGCCCACCTCGCCGAGCTCCCGCCCCCCGACGCCGCCGAGACGGCCGCCTTTGCCCGGCGCGTCCATCTGGAGACGGTGGACTGGAACCATCCGCGTCTGCGCGCGCTCTATTGGTATGGCCGCGCCGAGCACGAGGCCGACCAGCTGCGCGTGCTCACCGCCCTGCTGCGCGAGCCCGGCAACCGCCGCCTCCTGCCCTACTTCCGCGAGGTCCTCAGCCGCGCCTGGCCAGACCTCTCTCCCCTCCAGCAGGAGCAGGTCACGCACTTTCTCTCCACCCTTCCCTCAGCGCCCTAGCCCCCGGAGTCCAATATGATACGTACCGTGCCGGATATGCTCATCGCCTTCGATTGCGAGTGGATCCCCGACGTCCAAGCCGCCCGCCTCCTCTTCCGCGAAGCCGAAGGCCTCCCCGACGAAGCGCTCCTGCGCCAGCTCTGGGCCGCCAACGGCGCCACCGAGGAGCAGCCCCGCCCCTTCGTCCGCCTGATGCAGAGCCGCGTCGTTTCCATTGCGATGGTGATGCGCCACCAGGCCGCCCCCAACGCCCCGGCCGATCTGCGCCTGATCACCCTCCCGCGCAACCCCGATGACTCCGCCGCCCGCGACGAGCGCGCCATCCTCTCGGCCTTCACCACCTCCGTCGGGCGCAAGCAGCCCCAGCTCGTCGGCTTCAACTCCCGCTCCTCGGACCTGCGCATCATCGCCCAGCGCGCCCTAGCCCTCGGCATCCCCGCCAAAGGCTTCCTCAACCGCCCCGCCAAGCCCTGGGAAGGCTACGACTACCTCGGCCGCGACAACGAGGCCGCCCTCGACCTGATGGAGCTCATCGCCGGACCCTTCTCCGGCCGCGCCGGCGCCGTCAGCCTCCACGAGGCCGCCACCCTCTGCGGCATCCCCGGCAAGTTCGATGCCCACGGCGACCAGGTCCTCGACCTCTGGCAGGCCGGCCGCTACCGCGAGATCGTCCAGTACAACTGCTTCGACGCTATCACCACCTACCTGCTCTGGCTCCGCCTCGCCTGGGTCTCCGGCCGCTTCTCCACCGAGGAATACCACGAGGAAGAGGCCCTCCTGCGCAACACCCTGATGGCGCAGCTCGACCACCCCGACTGGGCCTTCCTCGAAGCCTACCTTGAAGAGTGGGATCGCCTCCTCGCCCTGCGGGGCGAGTGAGCGAGATGACAGAGGACAGAGGACGGATGGCAGAACGCGTTCCGCGACGGATAAATGGAGGGCTAGGCAATGGTTTCCCACGGCTCAGACGGGCTCAACACCACGAGCGCCAGCACTGTTGACTGTCGACTGTCCACTGTCGACTATTCCCTCATCCTTGAGAACGCTCTCTTCCGCGGCCGGCGGGTGGATGTGGCCATCGAGGGCACGCGCATTGCCGCGGTGGAGAGCGCCGGCACGCTGGCCAACCTCCCGGCCAAGGAGCGGCGCGACTGCACCGGCTTCCTCCTGCGTCCGCCCTTCTACAACGGCCACACCCACCACGCGATGACCCTCCTGCGCGGCATCGACGACGACCGCGCCCTCATGCCCTGGCTCGAGGAGTGCATCTGGCCGCGCGAGCGCGAGCTCACCCCCGAGCGCGTCTACCGCGGCACCCGCCTGGCCATCGCCGAGAGCCTCCTCTCCGGCTGCGTCGCCTTCAACGACATGTACTTCCACCAGCCGGCCATCCTCCAAGCCGCCCGCGAGATGGGTGTCCGCGCCCGCGTCGGCATCGTCTGGCAAGACCAGAATGCCAGCCACTTCCAAAACGCCGAAACGCGCGAGCTCTCTGCCGGCCTCCCCCCCACCCTCGGCCTCACCCTCGCCCCCCACTCCCTCTACACCACCACCGAAGCCGACCTCCGCGCCGTCGCCGCCGAGGCCGACGCCACGGGCCTGCCCATCCACATCCACGCCGCCGAGAGCCCCCTCGAGCACACCATCGCCCGCGAACGCTTCGGCGCCGAGAGCCCCATCGCCTACCTCGAGCGCTGCCGTATCCTCCGCCCCGGCACCCTCATCGCCCACGCCTGCCACCTCTCCGACCGCGATCGCGACCTCCTCGCCCGCCGCGGTTGCACCCTCGTCACCTGCCCCAACTCCAACGCCAAGCTCGCTTCCGGCACCTTCCACTGGGCCAAGGCCCGCGCCGCCGGCATCCCCGTCATCGTCGGCACCGATGGCGCCGCCTCCAACAACGCCCTCTCGATGATCGCCGAAACCAAGGCCGCCGCCCTCACCGCCAAAGCCTCCGCCGGAGACCCCGCCGCCCTCCCCTTCGCCGAGCTCGACCGCGCCGTCACCGAAACCGCCGCCTCCGCCCTCGGCTTCCCCAACGCCGGGCGCATCGCCCCCGGTGCAGATGCCGACCTCCTCCTCATTCGCCTCGACCACCCCATCTTCGCCGCCGGCGGCAACCCCGACGCTAACTTCATCTACGCCGGCGACTCCGCCCTCGTCGACTCGGTCTACTGCGCCGGTAAGTGCCTCGTCTGCGGCGCACGCCTTCTCGTTTAGCCCCAACTTGCAGGGCCTCCTCGCCCCCGCACCCCTCGGGAGCGCCGGGCGCTCCATCCCGCCGCACGCGCATACCGTGCACGTGCTCATTGGGCATCGGTAGAGACCTCCCTTGAACCGCTCCTTCTTCGTCTTGTCCGCCGCCGGCCTCGGCGGCACTTGACATTCACCCCGGGAATACACTACACTATCCCCGTGTGAGCGGATAGACCCCTGGCGGGTGCCAGTTAGGCCGTCAGCCCACGTAACTGAAAGGAGCAAGTTATGAAGAAAGTTCTATCCATCCTCGCCCTCGCGGCCCTCGCCAGCGGGTGCATCACCGTCAACAAGAATGACGGCGGCGAATCCGGCATGACCATGCCCATCATCAAGGACATCATCCACGAGAAGATCACCGTGGCTGACACCCCTGTCTCGGCGCAGGACGAAGTCCAGTGCCTCTTCGGCATCATCTGCTGGGGCTCGAGTGCCACCCACGTCGCTGACGTCACCGATGAGCTCGTGCCCTTCGGTGCCCTCGTCAAGGCCAAGAACGGTGCCTACGCCAACGCCTGCGACCAGGCCAAGTGCGACCGCCTCGTCGGCACCCGCTACACCGTCACCACCGACGATTACTTCGTCTACAAGAAGGTGAAGGCCGAAATCAGCGGCTACCCGGCCACCCTCTCCGGCGTGGAAGTCATCCCCGCCCCCAAGCCGGTCGCCACCGGCACCAAGGCCGACGTCCGCTAAGCACCCCCCTCGGTGCACAAGAAGAGCCAGGGCCAACGCCCCGGCTCTTTTTTTGTTCTCCCCTACCCCATTTCACCCCCGCGCATACCCCCTTTTGAGGTAGGGCCTACCTCGCCTCGACCTAGGGCCTACCTCGAGGTGAGGTAGGCCCTACCTCGAAATGACCCCGGCGCGGGGGCAAATAAAGCAACGCCCCCGACGATCCGTCAGGGGCGTTTGGATTGCTTGAAAGGAGGCGGATTACGCTTTGCGGCGCAGGGCCAACCCCGCCACACCAACGGCCAACAGCGCCAACACCGTCGGCTCAGGAACGGTTAGCTCCGTGTAGGTCTTCCCGGCCACATAGTGGATGTCGGTGGTATAAGTGGCTCCGATGGCAAGAGACTGATTGGAGGCATTCGGGCCCTGCTTGCCCCACACAAGGTAGGGATTGGCACCACCAGCCCATTGAGTGCTACTTGAAGTTCCATAAAGCGTGCCATCAAAATAGAAGGAGAGCGTCCCAACGCCATCATACGAGAGAACCAGCTCGTAAGTATTCCCCGCCGAGATCATCTGCGTAGTTCCAGTCTTGGTAGCATTAGCAAGGGTAACAGACCCCTTATTCGTCGTATCTGGATGGAAGTCTGCATAAAACCGGCAGGAATCAGTCGCACTCGAGCCCGTGGCAACACCGAAGAGGGCCGGAAAGTAGTGGCCACCTTTGAAGGATCCCAGCGTGTTAACGGTCAGCAGGCAGGAGGCGGTCCAGGCGGTGTTAGCGGCGACGGTCATCTGCGCGCTGCCGGCAGTGTTGGCAGAGGTGGTGACGGATTGGGCACCAGTAACCTTGCTCCAATCGAGCGTGACGGCCTGGGCTGTAGCGGCGGCGAGGGTGCCAACCAGAAGGAATGAGAGCAACTTTTTCATTCGAGTGTTCCTTTCAAATGATGTGAGAATGGCCCACAACGAGGCGGATACTACCACATCATAGGGGGGGGGTGTAAAGAGAAAAGTGCGAGGGGCGTGGCCTGGGGGAGAAGCGGGGGGCCGCCGGGAACGGCGGCCCCCAGAACGGGCGGCGCAACGCGCCCGC
>JBJFFT010000152.1:0-4699 GCA_051891975.1 Candidatus Spyradenecus sp.
GAAAGCCCCGCAGCAGCTGGGTCCGCCGAAAAGTAATTATAATCTCCCTGGAAAACGCCAAAGCCCACGCCGTCGACGGCCGTAGTTCCTGTCCCGACAATGTTCAGAGTAGCGATTTGGTTCGTCTTAATGGTATTTTGGATGATACTGTATGTCGTCGAAGTGTCTGCCGCAACCAAATACGCCACGCACCCTTCTGTAAGGCCGCCTCCCGTAATAGGAGCGTCCGCGCCCCAGTACATCCATTGAATTGCACCAGCATTGACTACTGTTGCGCAGACCAGCGCAAAGAAGAACGCAATCTTCTTCATTGTTGTTATCCTTTCGTTAAATTAAAGGGCGGGGAAGCGAATTGTTGTCGTTCCCGAGCTAGAGCTAAACCAAAAGCCAACAGCTGCAGGAATCGTATAGGAGGTCAACTTTGTTCCACCGGAATACCAAGCGCCAACACCAGAACGAACGCGATAGGTCAGAATGTCAAACTTTCGCGAATCATAGTTCCAATACTGCAACGTCGACCCGCTAGCAATTCCCTCAAACTGGATGTCTGCGATATCGTAATCCGCAGGAACAGGCGTTCCAATAAGAGAAAGTCCTTGAGGTGCAGAGATTTCTTGGCCTGTTAATGCAACCCGTCCAGAAAAGCGCGCAGTTACATCTTCCGTTGCGCACGAGGAGTACCAAAAGCCTTGTCCCTTCTTGATGTAGACTGTATTGGAGTCAGACAACTTAGTTCCTCCCGAATACCACGCGCCAACACCTGAACGAACACGATAGGTCAGGATTGCGAACGAAGAACCAGTCCAATACTGAATGGTGTCACCGCTAGTCGGAGTAAGCTGGAGCAAGTTGCGAACATCGACACCTTGCTCATCCGAGGCCAAGTCATCAAACGGAAGCGCAAGAAGGTTATTCATCCCCGGCTTGAGGGTCACTTCGGTGTATCCGACGATGTCGCTTTCGACTGTTGCAAATAAAGGGTCGTTAAAAAGCAGCAACCCTGTCAGCAGAGCTGCGCACTGGAAAATGCTTTTGGCCTTCATGGTCTCTGTCCTTTCTAACGTCCCTTGCGGCCAGTGAAATCAAGCCTTGGGGGCAGGTTAAACGCGACTTCGCAGTCCCCACTTGGGGCACGAAAGACACCATCATAGTAGCAGGTGCGCGAAGCAAAAGCAAGGGAAAAATCGCGGTTAGGTGCGCGAGATGCCGCCTACCATAAATAATCGCGTGCGCCCACCACTCGCGCACGCGCACGCGCCTACGCGCGCGATAGGGCCTAGGTCGACCCGAGGTAGGCCCTAGGTCACCTCGAGGTAGGCCCTAGGTCCGGGCGAGGGAGGCCCTAGGTCGAGGCGAGGTAGGCCCTACCTCCGGGCGAGGTAGGCCCTACCTCCGGGCGAGGTAGGGGCGGCAGGCGGAGCAGGCCGCCGCACCACGCTTACCCTCCCCTGGCAAAACGCTTCGCGCGCTCGCTAACGCCGCCGAGGCCGGCGGCACACAGAAACGAAGAACCGGCGGCTCACGGGTGGCCCCCGCCTGGCCCAAGGCGAGCACTGCCAGCCTTCGCACCGGGGGGCTTGGGGGGAGGGGTTTCTTGAGGTGCGGGGGCTTGGGGGGACTCCCCCAACGGCCCTTGCAGGGAGGCTCGGCAGCGCATCCCTGCTGCGCGTGCTAGAGGCTCGCTGGCGCTCGCAGATAACAGATGACAGAGAGCCGAAGTGCCCGCAGGGCGCTTGTTGACATAGCTCCTTCGCTTCGCTCGGACTTGGCCGGGGTGGAGCGCCCTGCGCTCCCGAGGGGTGCGGGGGCGAGCAGCCCCTGCTAAGGGGTGGCCCACCAGGCGAGGAACTCGACGTTGCCTTCGGGGCCGAGGAGGGGGGAGCGTTCGCAGCCGAGCCAGGTGAGGCCGAGCTCGCCGGTGCCGAAGGCGCGGATCTCCTCGACCACGCGCGCGCGGACGGCTTCGTCGCGCACCACGCCGCGGGGGGCATCTTTGCGTCCGGCCTCGAATTGGGGCTTGATGAGGGAGATCATCTGGCTGCCGGGAGCGAGGCAGGCGGCCATCGGCGGCAGGATGAGCTTGAGGGAGATGAAGGAGACGTCGGTGACGGCGAAGGTGGGTTGCTCAGGGAGGTCGGCCGGGGTGAGATAGCGGCAGTTGAACTGTTCCTTGCTCCAGACGCGCGGGTCGGTGCGCAGGCGGTAGTGGAGCTGGTTGGTGCCGACATCGAGGGAGAGGACGCGGCGGGCGCCGTGTTGGAGGAGGCAGTCGGTGAAGCCGCCGGTGGAGGCGCCGACATCGAGGCAGCAGCGGCCGGTGACGTCGAGCGGGAAGCAGGCGAAGGCGCCTTCAAGCTTCTCGCCGCCGCGCGAGACGAAGCGGGGCTTGGCGGCGAGGGCGAGGTCGGCATCGTCGGGAACGGACTGGCTGGCTTTCTGGGCCTTCTGGCCGTTGATGAAGACTTCACCGGCGAGGATGAGGCGCTGGGCGAGCTCGCGCGACTCCACGAGGCCGCGCTGCACCAAGGCTTGGTCGAGGCGCTGCTTCATCGTTAGCGGTAGAGGAGGGCCGGGCGGGCGGCGGGGGCATCGAGGAGCGGGGCGGCAATGCCGCGGCCGAGGGCACCGGGGAACTCGGAGAGGAAGGCGCGCAGACCCGGCTTTTGCTGGGCGGGGCGGAAGAGGGCGATGTCCTCCTCGGCGCAGTCGAAGAGCTTGGCGAAGAGGGCCGGGAGGGTCTGCTCGTAGCCCGCGTCGTCGATCAGGCGCAGGTTGATGGCGTCTTGGGCCAGGTAGATGCTGCCGTCGGCGAGGGGGCGGACGGTCTCGGCGGCCATCTTGCGGCCTTGGGCGACGAGGGCGATGAAGCGCGCGTGCAGGCCGTTGACGAGGCTCTGGAGCTTGGCGTTGTGGGCGGGGTTGACGGGCTTGAGGGGGTTGCCGAGGTCCTTGTTCGCGCCCGAGGCGATGGAGTTATCGGCCAGGCCGACCTTGGTGGCCAGACCGTAGAGGTTCACGCCCGGGACGATAACGCCGATGGAGCCGACCAGGCCGGTGGGCTGCAGGCGGATCCAGTCGGCCGCCATCGCGAAGTAGTAGGCGCCCGAGGCGAGCATATCGCGCCCGAGGACGACGACCTTGCGCCCCTCCTTGGCGGCCTTGAAGCGCTCGAGGGCGTAGTAGAGCTCGTCGCTGGCGGTCACCGAGCCGCCCGGGGAGTCGACCACCAGGAGCAGGCCGTCGATGGTCTCGTCCTCAATGGCGCTTTCGACCTCGGCGAGGACGGCCGCGTCGCAGTCCGGCGGCAGGTACCAGCGGCTCGGGGCCGCGCCGGTAATCACGCCATTGAGTTCCAGGCGCAGGACCTGCTTGGAGCTCTCGTCGCTGCCCTGGATGAACTCGTAGCCCGCGCCCAGGAGCTTCTCGGGGTGAGCGGCGGCGAGGGTGTCGGCCATCTTGCCGAAGAGGTAGACGCTGCCGAAGAGCAGGCTCGCGACGGAGCCGACCAGCAGCAGGGCCGAGAGGAGGCAGCCGCCGAGGAGCCCAATCAGGCAACCGGGGCGGCGGCGGGGCGGCCGAGCAGCGGGCGGCGGGGGCACCGCGCCGGACTGGGTGAAGGGTGCGTCGGGGTAGACATTCGGGGGCGTATCCATCGCTTACTCCTTGTAGCCGAGTTCTTTGAGGATGAAGAAGTTCTTGAACCACTTGGGCTCGACGCGCACAAAGGGCACCACACGGCAGCCGGGCAGATCCCAGGCGCGGGCAATCTCCGGCTCGGCGGCGCGGCGCATCGCGCGCAGGGTGCGCCCCTTGTTGCCGATGACCATCCCCTTCTGCGAGGGGCGGTTGACCAGGATGGTGGCGTGGACCTCCCAGGTGCCGTCGGCGAGCTCATCGATGCGGTCGACGCGCACACCCAACTCGTGGGGCACCTCCTGGAAGAGGCGGCGGATGAGCTTCTCGCGCAGGATGTCGGCAATCGCCAGCTTGCGGGGGAAGTCCGAGACGATGTCCTCAGGGAAGAGGAGTTCCTCGACGGCCGGGGCCAGGGCAAAGAGCCGCGCGAGCAGCTCCTCGCAGCCGGTGCCCGTCTCGGCCGAGAGCGCCAGCCAGGGCACCTCACGCGTCACGCCCTTGGCCGCGCAGAGCTTCTCCCAGGCGGCCTTGAAGGGCGCGGGGTCGAAGCCCGGCGCATCGGCCTTGTTGAGGACGAAGAGGGTCGGGGCCTCGGCGAAGGCCGCGCGGGCCATCCACCCCTCATCCTCCATCCGCACGGCCGCAGCGCCATCGAAGACCACCACCAGCAGGTCCGCCCCCTCGCCGGCCGAGCGCGCCATCTTGTTCATCAGCGTGCCGAGTTCGTTCTCGGCCTTGTGCGCGCCGGGGGTGTCGAGGAAGACGAGCTGCCCGCGCGCCTCGGTGAGAATGGCGCGGATGCGGTTGCGCGTGGTCTGCTCCATCCCCGAGACAATGGAGACCTTCTCGCCCACCAAGCGATTCACGAGGGTTGACTTCCCGGAGTTCGTCCGCCCGACGATGGCCACCATCGCCGCGCGCAAAGTGCTTGCCTGTTGCTGTTCCATGGGCGGTAGTATACACCAAAGGCGGCTCGCAGCGCGAGCCGCCTTTGGAAAGTCGACAGAGATGAACCGTCTACAATGTAATTGCGCAGTCGTAAGAAAGAGAAGTCGGAGGAAGA
>JBJFFT010000153.1:0-19652 GCA_051891975.1 Candidatus Spyradenecus sp.
CTCGGCGCTTTGAGGGGGGGCAGGGGACCTTCCTGCTCGATGGCAAGCCCTTTGTGGTGAAGGCGGCGGAGATCCACTATCCGCGCATTCCCGAGGCCTACTGGGAGCACCGCATCCAGATGTGCAAGGCGCTGGGGATGAACACCATCTGCCTCTACATCTTCTGGAACTATCACGAGCGCGAGCCGGGGAAGTTCGACTTCTCGGGTAATGGCGACATCGCGCGCTTCTGCCGTCTGGCGCAGAAGCACGGGATGTACGTCATCGTGCGTCCGGGACCCTACGTCTGCGCGGAGTGGGAGATGGGCGGCCTGCCGTGGTGGCTGCTGAAGAAGCCGGACATCCACCTGCGCTCGCTCGACCCGGACTATATGGCCGCCGTCCGCCGCTTTATGGTTGCCGTGGGCAAGGAGCTCGCGCCGTTGCAGCTCTCGCGCGGGGGCAACATCCTGATGGTGCAGGTGGAGAATGAGTTCGGTGCCTACGCGGTGGACAAGCCTTACATCCGCGAGATCCGCAACATTGTCCGTGAAGCCGGCTTCACCGATAGCCTCCTCTTCCAGTGCGACTGGAGCAGCACCTACCGTAACAACGGCTTGGAGGACCTCCTCTGGACGCTGAACTTCGGCACCGGCGCGGACATCGACGCCCAGTTCGCCGCCCTGAAGCAGGACCGCCCGGATACGCCCTTGATGTGTAGCGAGTTCTGGAGCGGCTGGTTCGACCACTGGGGCCGCAAGCACGAGACGCGCGATGCCGAGACGATGGTCCGCGGCATTGGCGATATGCTCGCGCGCAACATCTCCTTCAGCCTCTATATGACCCACGGCGGCACGACCTTCGGCTGGTGGGGCGGGGCAAACAACCCCGACTACTCGGCGATGTGCACCTCCTACGACTACGACGCGCCCATTAGCGAGGCCGGCCACGTCACCCCGAAGTTCGAGAAGCTGCGCGCGCTCTTGCAGCAGTACGCCTCCGAGCCCTTGCCCGAGCCGCCGGCCGCCCCCGAGGTGATCGCCCTCGCGCCCTTCCGCCTGGAACGCTCGGTCTCGCTCTTTGCCGCGCTACCCGAGGCCAAGCACACCGAGACCATCCGCCCAATGGAGGCCTTCAACCAGGGCTGGGGCACCATCCTCTACACCACCACCTTGCCGCGCGATGCCAAGGCCGGCGAGGTGCTCGAGATTGACGAAGTGCACGACTGGGCGCAGGTCTTTGTCAATGGCCGGCTGATTGCCCGGCTCGACCGCCGCAAGCGCGAGTTCTCCTGCACGTTGCCCGAGGCCTTGCCGGCGGGGACGAAGCTCGACATCTTGGTCGAGGCAATGGGCCGCGTGAACTTCGGCTGGTCCATTCACGACCGCAAGGGCATCACCAACGCCGTCCGCCTGGGCGGCGAGACGCTCGTGAACTGGCAGGTCCGCAACCTGCCGCCGGAGTTCTTCGCCACGGCCGCCGCGCAGGCCAAGCCGGGGCAGACCGAGGGCCCGGCTTGGTGGGTGGGCAGCTTCACCGTCGAGAAGCCCGGGGACACCTTCCTGGATATGAGCACCTGGGGCAAGGGGATGGTGTGGGTCAACGGCCGCGCGCTGGGGCGCTTCTGGGAGATTGGCCCGCAGCAGACCCTCTTCCTGCCGGGCTGTTGGCTCAAGGCCGGGGAGAACGAGGTGGTGGTGCTCGACCTCAAGGGCCCGCGCGCGCCGCAACTGCAAGGTCTCACCGAGCCGGTGCTCGATGTCCTGCGCGGGAACTTCTCCCCCAAGCACCGCAAGGCGGGTGAGACGCTTGACCTCGTCGGCGAAAGCGCCGTCTTCTCCGGGAGCCTGGCGCGTGGCGGGGCGTGGCAGACCTTGACCTTCCCGGCGGCGAAGGGCCGCTATCTGGCGTTGGAGGTGCTCTCGGTGCAGGGCGAAGGGCCGGCCGCCATCGCCGAGGTGGAGTTGGTCGGTGCCGACGGCAAGAAGCTACCGCGCGAGAAGTGGAGCGCGCGCTACGCCACCTCCGAGGAGGTCGGTGCCGCCAACGCCACGGCCGACAAGCTCTACGACTTGCAGGAATCGACCTATTGGGCGAGCGAGGCCGCTTCGGCCCTACCGCAGGTGCTGGTCTTGGATTTGGGTGAAGAGGTTGAAGCGCACGGCATTCAGTTGCTGCCGCGCGCCGAGCCCGGGGCCCCCGGGCAAATCAAGGACTTCCGGCTCTATCTGAAGTCGGAGCCCTTTGCTGTACGCGCCGAGTAAATGTAGATCGGCAACTATTCCGCTACGTCAGTTCACGCTGACGCAGCGTTTTTTTGCGCTCGCCCCGGATTGACCTTGGGCCCGGGGCGGGGGTGGGTGGGATTAGTGCTTGGCTTCGATGCCGCTCCAGCGGTTGGCGAGTTTGGCGGTGCCGAGGATGAGCTTAAGGACGCGCCAGGAGGTGTTGGAGACTTGGTATTCGGGGCAGATACGGTCGTAGTGGCCGCCGTTTTGGTTGAACTCGTCGATGACGAGGGCGACGGCGTCGCGGACGGTTTCGGGGTCGAGGCCGGTGAGGATGATGGTGCCGGCGTCCATCGCTTCGGGGCGTTCGAGGGCCTGGCGGATGGTGACGGCGGGAAAGTTAAGGATGGAGGATTCTTCGGAGATAGTGCCCGAGTCGGAGATGGCACAGAGGGCGCTGAGTTGGAGGGCGTTGTAGTCGAAGAAGCCGAAGGGCTCGAGGAAGCGGATGCGCGGGTCGATGGTCAGGCCCTCGAGGGCTTCGAGGCGCTTGCGGGTGCGCGGGTGGGTGGAGACGATGACGGGGAGGTCGTAGGTCTCAGCGAGGGTGTTGAGGAGGGTGACAATCTTGCGGAGGTTGGAGGGGAAGTCGACATTCTCTTCGCGGTGGCAGGAGACGATGAAGTAGCGCTTGGGCTCGAGGTTGAGGCGGGAGAGGATGTCGGAGCGGTCGATGCGGTCGCGGTATTGGGCGAGGACCTCGTACATGGGCGAGCCGGTGACGTAGACGTGGCGGTGGGGGAGGCCTTCGGAGAGGAGGTGGCGGCGGGAGTTTTCGGTGTAGACGAGGTTGAAGTCGGCAATGTGGTCGATGATGCGGCGGTTGATTTCCTCGGGGACGTTGAGGTCGAAGGAGCGGTTGCCGGCTTCCATATGGTAGATGGGGATTTTCATCCGCTTGGCGATGATGCCGGCGATGGCGGCGTTGGTGTCGCCGAGGATGAGGATGGCATCGGGCTTCTCGCGCAGGAAGATCTCTTCCACCTTGATGAGGGTTTCGCCCAGGACGTGGCCGAGGGTGGAGGTGTCCACGCCGAGGTAGTAATCGGGGGCGCGCAGACCGAGATCGTCGAAGAAGATTTGGTTGAGGGTGTAGTCGTAGTTCTGGCCGGTGTGGATCATCCGGTGGTCAAGGTGCGCCTCCAGGCGCTTGATGACGGCGGCCAGGCGGATGATTTCCGGGCGCGTGCCGACGATGGAGAAGACTTTGAGTTTGGACTTGGACATCGTTAGACCTCCTCGAAGTAGGTGTCGGGGTTCTCGGGGTTGTAGGGCTCGTTGATCCAGAAGAGGGTCAGGAGTTCCTCTTCGCCGATGTTGGTGATGTTGTGGGTGTACCAGACGGGCATATCGACGAAGGCGGGGTGCGCGCCGTCGAGCTCGAAGGAGAGCTTTTCGGTGGTGCCAATGCGGCGGAGCTCAATGCGGGCGCGGCCTTGGATGACGGCGAAGCGCTCGATCTTGCGGGTGTGGTAGTGGTTGCCGCGGGTGATGCCCGGGTGGGTGGTGGAGAAGGAGAACTGTCCGCCCAGGCCGGTGATGCGGGCGACCTCCACGAAGGAACCGCGCGGATCGGTGTGCGGTTCGAGGGGGAAGGGGAAGAAGGAGGCGTGGTCGATGTAGCCGCGGTAGGTGTTGAAGAGCTGGAGGTCGAGCGGGGTGGGGAGGGCGGGGAGGATGCCCTTGGCGAAGTAGTCGCGCGTGTAGCGCTTGAAGGCGGCCAGGAGTTCGGAGACCTTGCGCGTGCCAGTGTAGGGGACGCGAAACTCGAGGGCGGCTTTGCCCTCTTCAATGAGCTTGAGGAAGGTTTGGCAGAGGTCGCCCACGTAGATGAGGCGGAGCTCGCCATCGACGTCGATGTGCGGCATTTCGCCGTGGGTGAACTGGTGGCAGAAGGTGGCGACCACTGAGTTGTAGCCTGGCCGGCCGTAGGGGCCGAAGACGTTGGGGATGATGCAGCCGGTGAACTTGGCCCCGGTTCGGCGGGCCCAGGCATCGAGCAGGGCGCGGCCGGCGCGCTTGGAGGCGCCGTAGAGGTTCTCGCGCGCCTCTTGGGTGGAGGAGGCGAAGAGGACGTGTGGGGTGACCTGCTCGGCTTCCAGGGCGCGGATGAGTTTATCGACGAGGGCGATGTTGGTTTCGTAGAGGACTTGGGGGTCGGGGTGGCGGTTGACGGCGGCCAGGTGGACGATGGCGTCGCAACTGCGGACGAAGGCGCGGAGTTTGGCCTCGTCGTCGAAGAAGGCATCCTCGAAGGGGACGCGCTCGAAGGTGTCGGGGCGGGTGCCGGCGAGGGAGAAGAGATGGGTGCCGATAAAGCCGGCTTGACCGGTGATGCCAAGGCGTATCATAGGGATGAACTCCAGGGGGCGGACCAGGTTTCGGGGGGATATTTCCAGTTGTCGTTGCGCGCGCCCTCGAGGGTCTTATCGGAGAAGACCAGGAGGATGGAGCCGGGCTCGGTGGCCTTGATGGCGTTGGCGTAGCCGGCAGGGGCGCAGAGAAGGCGGGGCTTCGCGGCCTCTAGGCGGAAGCACTCGGCCTCGCCGGCGGCCTCGGGCGGGGCGAAGGAGGTCATCGGCAGGAGGGCGATCTCGAAGCCGCCGCGCAGGCAGAAGAAGCGCTTGGCCTCGAAGCGGTGGGCGTTCCAGCCGCGAATGGTGGCGGTGTCGGGGTGGGTGAGGACGTAGAAGCGGCGGAGCTCGGCGAGGTCGCAGCCGTTGCAACAGAGGAGCGAGCCGCGCGCCTCATCGAAACGCGCGCCGTCGAGCAGGGTGGGGCGCTCGCGGGGCATCGCTAGGCCCGGGCAACCGCGTCGCGCACTTCGGGGAGGCGCAGGAGGAGCTGCTTCATCCCTTCCACATCCAGGCGCTGGGTGTTGTGGGAGTGGTAGTCTTCCACGGTGGAGGCGTGGTGGGAGCCTTCAACGAAGTACTTGTCGTAGTTGAGGTCGCGCGTGTCGCAGGGGATGCGGAAGTAGTTGCCCATATCCTCGGCGCGGGCCATCTCTTCGCGCGTGACGAGGGTTTCGTAGAGCTTTTCACCGTGGCGTGTGCCGATGACCTTGACCTTGTTGTCGGCGTGGTAGAGCGCTTTGAGGGCGGTGGCGAGGGTCTCTAGGGTGGCGGCCGGGGCCTTTTGGACAAAGAGGTCGCCGTTGCGGCCGTGCTGCCAGGCGTAGATGACCAGGTCGACGGCATCTTCCAGGGTCATCATAAAGCGCGTCATCTTCGGGTCGGTCATCGTGATGACGCCGCCGGAGCGGATTTGCTCAATCCAGAGCGGGATGACCGAGCCGCGCGAGGCCATCACGTTGCCGTAGCGCGTGCAGCAGATGGTGGTCTTGGCTTCGGCACCCAGACTGCGGCCGCGGGCGATGGCCACCTTCTCCATCATCGCCTTGGAGATGCCCATCGCGTTGATGGGGTAGGCGGCCTTATCGGTGGAGAGGACGACCACGCGCCCAACCCCGTGGGCGATGGCCGACTCGATGACATTGTTCGTGCCCAGGACATTCGTCTCCACGGCCTGGAGGGGGAAGAACTCGCAACTGGGCACCTGCTTGAGGGCGGCGGCGGAGAAGACGTAGTCCACGCCCTCCATTGCGCCATCGACGCTCTGCCGGTCGCGGATATTGCCGATGTAGAACTTGACCTTGGGGTTTTGCAGGGCGTGGCGCATATCATCCTGCTTCTTCTCATCGCGCGAGAAGATGCGGATCTCCTTGACCTCGGTGTTGAGGAAGCGCTTGAGGACGGCATGGCCGAAGCTGCCGGTGCCTCCGGTGATGAGGAGGGTCTTGCCGGCGAAGAGGGTTTGGTCGTTGTTCATAGGCTGGGATGGTGTTGGGTTGGCGGAAGCGAGCGCTTCACTCGGCGGTGGCCGGGTGGAGAACCAGGACGCGGTTGAAGTGGGGCGGGATGTGGTCGGCGCGATGGGCGATACAGAGCACGGTGAGGTGCGGTAGATCGGCCAGCAAACGGTCGATAAGGCGCAGGACCTTCTTGCGCTCGGGCGCTTCCAGGTTCATGCAGAGCTCATCCAAGAGCAGGAGCTCGGGCTCGGCCACCAGTGCGCGGATGATCAGGGCCAAGCGGACGAGCCCGGCCGAAAGCACGCCGAGGGGCTCGTGGAGCCGATCGTGGAGGCCGAGAGCCGCGAGCAGGGCGTGGGCTCGTTCGCGTTGACGGGCCGAGGGGCGCTTGCGGCGGCCCTCCTTGTCGAAGAGCCCGGAGAAGACGAGCGTGCCAACGGTCTGGGTGGGGTCGGCGAAGACCTGGTCTTCGGGCGAGACGGCGGCCATTCGCGAGCGCAGTTGCCAGAGGGGCACGCCCGGGCCGGGGCGCAGGCCAAAGCGCTCAATGTCGCAGGCGTAGGCCATCGGGTTGTCGCCAGTAATCAGCGAGAGGAGGGTGGTCTTGCCGCTACCGTTGGGGCCCACGATGACCCAGCGCTCGCCGGCGTGCACCTCCCAATTGAGGCCGCCAAAGAGCGTGCGCCCACCTAGGTCGAGGCGCAAGTCCTGCACGGAAAGCACCACGGGCGTGTCAAGGGCGGGCGGATTGGGGGGGAAGGCGAGCGCTTTTTCGGCGGCGGCCACCGTGCGACAGGGGCCTTGCGAGACGATGCGCCCGGCCTTGAGGCGCAGGCGGTGGGTGAAACCGGCGGGGACCTCGTCCTCATTGCGGACCATCACCACCAGCGTCCGGCCCTCCTCGGCCAGGGCAGCGAGCACGCGGTGGAGCGTGGCGCGCATGGTCGGGTCGAGCCCGGCGAAAGGGTCATCCAACACGAGCACCGGGGTGCCCTTGAGGATGGCCTGGGCAAGCATTACGCGCCGCTGTTCGCCGTTGCTCAGCTGCACCGTCCAGCGGTCGAGGAGCGGCTCGAGGCAGAGCGCCTCGGTCAGCCACGCCAGGCGCTTGGCGAAGGCAGCGCGCTCGGCCAGCTCCGGGGGGCGGACCTCGAAGGGGCAGATGCCGTTGACGCGCTCGTAGGTGAGGGCCTCGGCGACGGTGCGGAAGTCGTATTCAATCGAGGCGTGGTAGCGCGCGCCGGCCCAGTCGGTTCCGGCGCTGCCGGCCTGGGCACCGACGGTGACGAAGGCGACTTCGTCGGGCGCCTGGCGTTGCAACTGCGCGCCCAGCCAGGTCTTGCCGCTGGCCATTGGCCCGGTGACGACCCAGCGCTCGCCCGGCTTCAACTGCCAGGGCTTACCGGCAAAGTCAACCTGCCACGCGCCTGTCGCCTCGGGCTCGCTCATTGGGCCAGCAACTCCAACACCTTCTGGCCCACGGTCGAGTTGTCGAGGTAGGCGAAGAAGCCCTTGGCAATCATCTGCGCGGCCATCGCCATCAGGATAACGCCGGAGATCTTCGAGAAGATGCGGATGACATTCTTGCCGAAGATGCGCTCAAGGGCCTCGGCGAAGTAGAGGATGGTGCCCAGGGCCGCGATGGCCCCCATAAAGCCCAAGAAGCCGATGAGGAAGGTCGGCCAGCCAATGGCCGGATCTTTCAGCGCCTCGGCACCGATGATGATGATGGGCGAGACGCACGCCGGGCCCATAATGATGGGAATGCTTAGCGGCACCACCACGATGTCCTCGACATTCCGCGCGCGGCGGGTGGCCGTGGGCGTGTCGTTGCCCAACGCCAGACCCTGGGCCATAATCATCAGCAGGATGCCCGCGCCAATGCGGAAGCCCTCGATGTCCAGCCCGAAGAGGGTGAGAAAGCCGTTGCCGGCGAAGTAGCAGATGGCGCCGACCACGATGACCACGCGCGTGGCACGCAGGGCCACATGTCGTTTGCGCGGACTGCTCGCCCCCTCGGTCAGCGAGAGGAACATATTGAGCACGAAGAACGGACAGAAGAGGAAGAAGAGCTTGACGAAGTTGCTCCAGGCGAATTGCAGAGCTTCCAACATAATCCGGCCTCCCGGGTGTTTGCGTTATTTGGAACAGAGGCTCATAAACTCCGAGCGCACCTCCGGGCGTTCCCGGAAGGAGCCCAGGACCGACGAGGTGACGGTGACGGCATTCTGCTTCTCGACGCCGCGCATCATCATACACAGGTGCGCGCAGTTCATCACCACGCCCACGCCCTCGGCGCCGGTAATCTCGGCAATCGCGTGGGCGATCTCCTCGGTCAGCCGCTCCTGAATCTGGAGCCGCCGGGCGAAGCAATCGACGATACGCGCGACCTTGCTCAGCCCTACCACCTTGCCGTTGGCGATATAGCCCACGTGGCAGCGACCATAGAAGGGCAGCAGGTGGTGCTCGCAGAGGGAGTAGACCTCGATGTCGCGCACGATGACCATATTATTGGCCGTGCTCTCGAAGACAGCGCCGTTGAGCACCTCCTGGGGCGTCTGGCGATAGCCGCGGGTGAGGTAGGTATAGGCCTTGGCCACGCGCGCGGGGGTCTTCAGGAGCCCTTCGCGGTTGGGATCTTCGCCGAGCTCAATCAGCAGTTGGCGGACGAGCTCGGCGATGCGTTCCTGGTTCGGTTCGCGTGTTAGCATGGGAGGACAATCTCGTGGGGCGTGTGGGAGAGGACTTCGCAGCCGGTCTCGGTGATGACCAGCAGATCCTCGATGCGCACGCCAACGTCGCCGGGGATATAGATGCCCGGCTCGTCGGTGAGGACCATCCCGGGCTCGAGCACCGTCTCGCAGGTCTTGCCGAAGGCGGGCATCTCGTGGATTTCCAGGCCGACGCTGTGGCCGAGCCCGTGGTCGAAGTAGTCGCCGTAACCATACTTGCCGATAATGTCGCGGGCGATCTTGTCCATGTCGCAGCAGCGCATTCCGGGCTTCACGGCGGCAATCACGGCCTGGTTGGCTTCCAGGACGATGTTGTGGATCTCCTTGAAGCGCTCGGTCGGGGTGCCGAAGAAGACGGTGCGCGTCATATCCGAGCAATAGCCGTCGACCAACACGCCCATATCGATGAGCAGCTCGCTCTCGGGCTGGAGGATGGTGCCGTCGGGCTGATGATGGCACTCAACGGCGTTGACTCCGGCGCAGAGGATGGGGTCGAAGGATTCGCGCAGACTGCGGTTTGCCTCGATGATGCGGAACTGGCGGAGCATCTCCAGCTCGCTCATCCCCGGCTTGAAGACCTTCATCAGCTCGGCGAAGAGCTCGTCGTTGGCCTGGGCCGAGCGGCGGATGGCATCGAGTTCGCCGGCGGACTTAACCGAGCGCAGGGTATTGACCATCGCGGTGATTGAGGTCCACTTGGCGTGGGCCATCGCCTCCTGCAAGGGCTGGAACTGGGCCACGGTGAGGTTGCCCTCATAGCCGATGGTCTTCCAGCCCTTGGAGAGCGCGGTGTAGTCGGCGAGTTGCTCTTTGGCGGCCTTGAACTTGCGAATCTCCACGCCGGTGAGGACGCGGTGGGCCACCTCTAGGTAGCGGAAGTCGGTGTAGAACGCCGGCGTGCCCTGCTGCTCAACGAGGAGCAGACCATTGCTGGTGGTCAGCCCCGTGAAGTAGTGGCGGTTGATGGCCGAGTAGAGAAAGACGGCATCCACGCCGGCGGCCTTCATCGCCGCTTGCAGATGCCCAATGCGTTCGAGATGTTCCTGAGTCATAACCTTCTCCTGGAACTAGGTGCGCCTGGCCCCGTCCCTTCGCAGCGCTTGTCGGCGCGGCGGTATGGTCCGGGGCCGGGGGCGGATGGGGGAATTAGACGAAGAGGTTGTTAGCCGTCATCTGGGCGGGCTTCTCGAGCCCGAGGAGATCGAGGCAGGTCACGGCGATATCCGAGAGCTTGCCATCGGGGCGCATCGTCCGCTTGTCGGCATCGGAGGCCACGTAGATGCACTCGACCTTGTTGAGGGTGTGGGAGGTCTTGGGCATTCCGGTGGCGTAGTCGACCATCTGCTCGGCGTTGCCGTGGTCGGCCGTGATGAGCACATGCGCATCGAGCTCGGCCAGGCGCTTGAGCAGCTTGCCCACGCACTCATCGACAATCTCGACGGCCTTGGTCGCGGCCGCCAGGTCGCCGGTGTGGCCGACCATATCGCAGTTGGCGTAGTTCACCACGATGAAGCCGTAGGGGTTGTTCTCCAAGCGCTTGAGCAGCTCGTCGGTGACGTTGTAGGCCTCCATCTCGGGGTGGGAGGCGAAGGTGGCCGGGTCGAAGCGGCTGGGCACATCCACCTGGTCCTCGCCTTCGTAGGGCTTGGTGCTCTTGCCATTGAAGAAGGAGGTGACGTGGCGGAACTTCTGCGTCTCGGCGATGCGCAGCTGGCGGATGCCGGCCTTGGAGACCACCTCGCCCAGGAGCATATCCATCCCGCCATCGCCGCCCATCGCGCCGAGGAGGTAATCCTCGAACTCGTCCCAGTAGCGCGTGAAGCCCAGGTAGGTGACCTGCGGGCGGACCGAGCGGGTGCCGGCATAGTCGTCGCAGACAAAGGCCTGGGTCAGCTGAATGGCGCGGTCCTGGCGGTAGTTGGTGTGCATCACGCTGTCGCCATCCTTTACGCCTGCGTAGTCGCCAATCACCGCGCAGGGAATGTATTCATCGGTCATCTCGGTGCCATCGGGGGTCTTGAGCGTCTCGTAAGCCTGCTTGACCCACGCCTCAGCGGTGGCCACCTTGGTGCCCTGCGCAGCGACGATGCACTCATAGGCTTCGGAGGTCAACGCCCAGTTCTTCGAGCGATCCATCGCGTAGTAGCGGCCCATCGCCGTGCCAATGGTGCAGTTGCCCACTTCGGCCATCACGCCGGCGAGCTTGGCCAGATATTCAAGGGTCGAGCGCGGGGGCGTGTCGCGGCCATCAAGGAAGGGATGGACCACAATCTTGCCCTCGGGATTCTCCTGGCGCGCGCGGCGCATAATCTTGAAGAGGTGCTCCTGGTGGGCGTGCACGCCCTCATCCTGCAAGAGCCCCATCAGGTGCAACTGCGACTTGTTGGCCTTCCAATTCCCGATCAGCGCTTCCCACTTCGGGCTCTTGAAGAGCTCGCCGCTCTTGAGGCCATCGTCAATGCGCTTGAGCTCCTGCTCAACGATGCGCCCGGCGCCCATATTCAGGTGCCCCACTTCCGAAGAGCCCTGGTAGCCATCGGGCAAGCCCACCTCTTCGCCGGAGCACTCAATCCGGCACCAAGGATAGCGCGTGCGCAGGCGGTCAATCACCGGCGTCTTCGCGCGAAACACCGAGTTCCCCTCAAAGCGGGCATTCATGCCCCAACCATCACGAATAATCAAGCAAACAGGACGTGTGGACATTGTAGTCTTCCTTTCTAATGCCCGCCATTATACCACAACGCCGCACGCCGCGTGCAAGTGCCGGCGGCTGCTAGAGAGCTCCTTGACCCCTTGGGCGCGTTGTGTGGGGCCTACGATTCTGCGCGGTAATCGGCCAAGTGCCCGGCGAGAGAGCGGATGGCCTTGAGCGCATAGGCCGGGTGGGTGGCGGCGCACAAGCCGTGGCGCAAGAGGACGCGCGGGTGGAGGAAGCTGCGGTAGGTCTCGGAGACCAAGGCGCGGATTTCGTCGGCCGAGAGGGGCGAGCGCATCACGGGCGAGCGCATATCGTAGTCGGCCCAGTTACGCGTGAGCAGGTCGCCCGAGGCCTCGAGTTCGCGGAAGAGCGGTGTGCCGGGATAGGGGACCAGCCAGGTGGCCTGCAGGGTGGCCGCATCGCCGCGCCGGAGGAGTTCGCGCCCCAGGGCGGCGGTTCTGCGCGCTGCCTCGAGCGTCTCCCACGGATAGCCGAACATCAGGGTGATATGGACGTCGAGCCCGGCGGCGGTGGCTGCGTGCGCGCCCTGGAGCACGGTCTCGACGCGCAGGTTCTTGCGCAGACGGTCGAGCGTCTCCTGGTTGGCCGACTCCACGCCGAAGAGGAGTTGGCGGAAGCCGGCGCGGTGCATCAGGCGATACTCTTCGGCTGAGAGGGCCCCGAAGCGCAGGTTGCAATCGAGCCGGACGTGCCGGTGGTAGCCGCGCGCAATCATCCCCTCGCAGAAGGCGTGGAGCCAGGGGCCGACTGGGAAGGAGCCGGTGTCGTCCATAATCTCGCGCGCGCCCAGGGCGATGAGCGAACCGACCTCGTCGAGCACCGCCTCGACCGGCCGCACGCGGAAGCGCGGGTAGAGCGTGGTCCAGGAGCAGAAGGTGCACTGCCCGTGCCAACAGTCTCGCCCAGCCATCATATACGCGCCGGGGGTGCGCAGGAAGTTGCCGTTGCGGAAGGCGTAGTCGCGCCAGCGCGTGAGGCCGCGGTCGATCTGCGGCAAGTCGGCCAAGTCGTGCTCAGGCTCGTTGCCCTCCAGCCACGCGAGGAGGGCGAAGTCGTAGTCGCCCCCCTGGATGATGTAATCGACCGGAGCCTGGGCACGCGTCTCCTCCGGGAGAGCCGTCACGTGGTCCCCGCCAATCGCCACTTGGCACGACGGCAGGCGCCGTTTGAAGTCGCGAATCCACGCCCAGTGGCGCTGGACCACCGGCGTCTTCGTCTCCAGGAAAAGCGCCTCGGGCCGCCAAGCGCAAAGCTGCTCCAAGAAGGCCTCCGGCGTCATCCCGCGCGCAATGCCATCGAGCCACAACACCTCGTGACCGCGACTGCGCAGCAGCGTCGCCGCACTCGCCGGCACCACCGGATAGATATAGGCCGGGTTGCGGAACCACTGAAACTGGCGGTTCTGGGAGAGAAGAGGCACGCCCTTCTCGCTTGGCAAGGGGGGAGAACAAAGTGCAACGCGCATACCGCCTATAATAAAGGAAGCCCCCGGCGCATTGCAACTCGCCCCACGCTACCATATTCTAATCACGCATACGCGCGCACGCGCGGGCGCACCCGCGCGCGTTAGGCCCTACCTCGCCTCGACCTAGGGCCTACCTCGCCTCGACCTAGGCCCTACCTCACCTCGACCTAGGCCCTACCTCAAAAGGGGGTATCGCCGGGGCTGAAAGAAGGTGGGGGCATAGGGCACCTCATTAAGCGTCTTACCTCGCTCCCTCCGCAGCCGCCTCCCCGCGCCCCAGCGCTGACCGTTCTGACCGCCACCGTCCCCCGGCGGCATTAGAGACCCTTAAGCCCGCCTCTCTCCTGCCGGTTTGCCCGTTGCGGGCTATGGTTTACATTGTTGGTGGCGGTATGGTATCGTTCTAGGCATGAGAACGGTGTTGCTAGGGCTTTTGTGTGGTGCGGCTGCGGTGGCGGTGGCCGGGTTGGTGGCCTGTCCGGATTGCGGACGGGAGGTGTCGGCGCGCGCGGTGTGGTGCCCGGGGTGCGGGTGCCCGGGGGAGGCGATTGCCGAGGCGGCCCGGGCGAAGGCCGAGGCCGAGGCGCCGAAGCCGCCGGCGGCGGTGCTGGAGGGGGTGAGCGACCGGGGGGCCTTCGCGTTGTGGTCGGTGAGCGTGGCGGGGAAGGCGTATCTCTTGGCGGACTTGGCGGAGGTGGAGGGGGTGCGGACGCTGCTGGTCTCCAATGCGGTGCACCAGGTGGCGGTGGACTACCGCGCGCCGAAGGTGGCCGGGGAGGCGCCGTGGGTGCTTTTCGAGACGCCGCCGGCAACGAATATCCTCTTCCGCGCGGAGGTGCCGCGCGTGGTGGGGCGTTGGGGCGGGGAGGCGCGTGCGTTAGAGGCGTTGCCGCCGCCGGAGCGGTGGCAGGCCATTTCGCCGCGTCAGTTGCGCGAGGAGGGGGCCAAGTGGCGCGCCGGCGAGCGCGACCCTGCCGCCTTTAAGCATCCATTCTATCAGGCAAAGGCTCGGATTGAGCAGGAGGAGAGAGATGACTAAATCGTTGCTTTGGGTTGTCGGCGGATGTTGTCTGGGGGCGCTGCTACGCGCCACGCCGCCGGAGATTACCAACGTGCAGGCCGCTCAGCGCGAGGGGACGAAGTTGGTGGATATCACCTACGATGCCGCAGACGCGGATGGCGACCTGCTTAAGGTGCGCGTAGAGATCTCGGATAACGATGGGCGCGTCTACTCGGTGCCCGCCTTTACCTTCACCGGCGACATCGGCGAGGGGATTGCCCCCGGCGCGGGCAAGCATATTGTCTGGGATGCCGGCACGGACTGGGATGGCGAATACTCCGACCAGATGCGCGTCAAGGTCTTTGCCATCGATGCCAAGGGCTTTCCGGGGATGGAGTGGGGGAACGAGGTCCCACCCGGCGGCTTCCTGCTCGGCCAAGACGGCGGCGCGGAGGGGAGCGGTCCCTCCCGCCATGTGAATATCCCGTGGTCCTACTGGCTCACCAAGTACGAAGTGACCCGCCAGCAATACTGCGACTTCCTCAACCAAGCCTACGTCTCGGGCCTGGTCTACCGAAACGCCGACTCCTCGGCGGTCTATGCCACCGACAAGGTGCCCGTCGACTACGCTTGCCCCATCGACGCGCTCCTCTGCAACACGGGCGATAACTGCCCGCTCCGCTGGAATGTGAACAACTTCGAGGTGGTGGGGGAGAACGGCAACTACCCGATGGTCGTCACCTGGTATGGCGCGATGCTCTTTTGCCGCTTCTACGGCTACGACCTCCCCACCGAGACGGAGTGGGAGAAGGCTGCCCGCGGTCCGGATAACGATGACGAGAACGAGCACCTTAAGTATCCCTGGGGCAACGAAGTCTCGACCGCTTACGCAATGACTGAGACGGGCTACACGAGCCTAAAGCCGGTGGGCTACTACGATGGCAATCAAACGCCGATGGGGCCAGACACCGCTAATGGCTACGGCCTCTACGATGTCATCGGTAATGTCGCCGAGTGGACGCGTTCGCAGTCGGACTACACCATCGAGACCTATCCGCAACAGGAGTCGCTTCTCGCCGTACGCAACTCGCTGTACTTTGTCTCCAGTCGGATAACCAAAGGGTGCTCCACTAACGCGATGTATCAGCGAAGTGGATATAAGCAAGTCTGGGCGAGAACATCTTACCCCTCTTATAGTGACTCCTACTTCTCTAACGCCTTGTCTTCTGGCTACTATCTTGGTTTCCGCCCCATTCGCCGCCTCGATGCGGAAGAGGGTGTTGTAAAACTTGCCGTTGCAGAGAACTTTGACACCTGGGCGTTAAAGGAATATGGCGAGAAGACGGTGACGACGACGGCTGGGAATTGGAAGTTAAGTACTTACCTCTATGTAAGGGACCAAGGTATTGATGGAAGCCGAGCGCTTTATACAGATTCTTCCACCCTCTACTTTCCAGTGTTGGCCGACCAGCTCTGCTTTGTGCGCCTCAAAGCGAAGAATACCAATACTTCTTCAAGGACCCTCTATGTTGAGTGCGACTTGGGTTATGCGGCTTCGGTGTCTGTACCAGCGAATATGAGTGAGTTCCGCACCTTCACCTTGCCAGCGAAACCGAATGGGAGCGATTATTATCTCTATGTAAGCAACTCCGGAGTCATCATCGACGACCTGGAGCTATGGACGGTGCCGGAGGAGGCTGCGGTGGAATGAGGGGGATCCGGGCGATTGGGTTGGCCTTGGGGCTTTGCGCGGGGCGGTTGCTCTGCGCGGGGGAGGCCGTCTCGCCCGAGTTTACGCTGGATTTGCGTTATGCGCCGAGCGGGGTGACACCGGGCGCGTGGGCGACGGCTGAGGCGGAAGGGACCTCGGCGGCCTTCGTGGCGCGGACGGTCGAGCGCGCGGTTGATAGCGATGGGGATGGCCTGCCCGATGCGTGGGAGCGGGAGATGGGGCTCGACCCCGAGGTGGCCGATGGCGAGGCCGATCCCGATGGCGATGGGTGGACGAACCGCGAGGAGTTTAATGCCGGGACCCATCCGCTCGTGGCGGAGGATTGGGCGGGGGCGATTGGGGAGAGCGCGGGGAGCACGGTCGACACGGGGGCCTATCCGCTGGGCTTTTCGATTGACCGCGACGGGGACGGTCTGCCAGATTGGTGGGAGGCGCGTTATGGGTTGGACCCGTTGGACGCGGCCGATGCGTGGGGCGACCCTGACGGCGATGGGGTCGCCAATCTGGAGGAGTATTTGGCCGGGACGCAGCCGGACCACGACGACCGCCTGGTGGAGGTCTGGGGGCTCTCGACGCTCTTTGATGTGGATACCGCCGGGCGCGCGCCCGATAGCGACAAGGACGGTCTGCCCGATGCGTGGGAGGTGGCCCACGGGCTCAATCCGCACGACCCGAGCGACGCGCAGCGCGATAGCGATGGCGATAGGCGGACGAATCTGGAAGAGTATAATGCCGGCACCCATCCCTTGGTGGCCGACCTGTGGGAGCGCTCGGCGGCGGAGAACGCGAATGGTCCCTTCGTCACCGACACGCGGGTGGAGCTTCGCGGCCATAATCCCTCCTTCGACGAGACCTTTGCCGTGACGCTGGAATCCGGCCGCTTCGTCTGCGACACCGGCGGGCTTTACTACGATTGGGACGGCGATGGGATCCCCAACTGGTGGGAGGCCCGCTACGCCCGCGACAAGGTCTCGCTCGATGCCGATGCCGATCCCGATGGCGATGGCTACTCCAATCGTGACGAGTTCGTACTCTACTCCGACCCGACGGACGCGCGCTCGGCCTTCCGTCTGACCCTGGGCGCGCAGGCGCCGCAGCCGCTCTTGAGGCTCGCCGCGAGCGAGGGCGAGGGGGAGAGCGTGCTCTACCTCTCGTGGCCCTCGGCCCAGGGGCGGCGTTACCGCGTGTTGACCAAACAGACGCTGGCCGAGGCGTGGGAGGCCGAGGCGCTCTACACCCTCGAGGGCACGGGCGATGTGCTCTCGGTGCCGCTCCCCGCCGGCGAGGCCACGCGCTTTTTCCGCGTGACCGTTGAGCTGATTGAGCCTTGAGGAAGCGCACCAGGTCCGGGGCGTTTCCCCCGCGCGCGGGGATTGTGCTATACTGCGTGGTATGAAGTTTGACTTTCCTATAGTGTTGCGGCGGCCGTTGATTGTCTTTGACATTGAGTCGACGGGGATTAGCCCGCGGGCGGACCGGATTATCGAGTTGGCAGCGTTGCGGTTGAACCCGGATGGGACGCGCGACGACCGGGTGTGGCTCTTGAATCCGACGGTGAAGATTCCGGTGGAGTCCATTGCCATCCACGGGATTACCGACGCGGAGGTGGCGGATTGCCCGACCTTTGCCGAGAAGGCCTTTGAGATTTTTACCTTCTTTGAGGGGTGCGACCTGGGGGGCTTCTCGGTGGGCTACTTCGATGCGCAGATCCTCAACGAGGAGTTCCTGCGCTGCGGCATTCGCGACTTCCATCCCGATGGGCGCGCGATTGTCGATGCTCAGAAGATCTACCACAAGCGCGAGCCGCGCGACTTGACGGCGGCCTTGAAGTTCTACTGCAATCGCGACTTGGGGGCCGACGCGCATGGGGCCTTGGCCGACGCGCAGGCCACGCTGGAGGTGCTGGTGGGGCAGTTGGCGCGCTACCCGGATTTGCCTCGGAGCGTGGATGCGCTCGACCGGATGTTTAACCCGCAGGACCCGCTGAATGTCGACCGCCAGGGGCGTTGGCGGTGGATGAATGGCGAGGTGTGCGTCAACTTCGGGAAGAAGAAGGGAACGAAGTTGCGCGACTTGGCCAACGACCCGCACGAGGGTCACGCCTACCTGAAGTGGATGACGCGCGGAGACTTCCCGGAGGATACGCGCCAGGTGGCCGAGCAGGCCCTCAAGGGGATTTTGCCGACGAAGGGGCAGAGCGTGGCCCAGAAGTTGGCGATCGGTGAACGGTGAACGGATAGCCTTATACTAACCGCGCGCGCACGCGCGAGGATCTTTAAGGAGGAGAGAGACCATGCGGAATGTCGAAGCTTTCATCAAGGTGTTCCAGGAGACGGGGTCCTACCGGACGCCGCCGGAGGCGTTGGGCAAGCGACGGAAGGCCGGGGTGTTGACCTCGCTGGCCTTCAATCTGCGCGCGTTGGGCGGGTCGATGGGGCGCGGCGGGTGGTTGGCGCGGCGCGGGACCTTCGACAATCGGCGCTGGCAGGAGTGCGGCTTTCACCTCTTTTGGGAGACCGAGCGCCTGGGCACAGAGGTCATCCTGGAGGGGTTCGACCAGTTGAAGGGGGTGGGACCGGTGGTGGTGGTCTCGAACCACATGAGCCTCTACGAGACCTTTGCTTTCCCGCCGCTGTTGCTGGCGTATGGGGAGGTGGCGATTGTCCTCAAGTCCTCGCTCCTGGGAATGCCGTGGGTGGGCAAGACCTTTGCCTCACGCAAGGTTATCCCGGTGGGGCGGACGGACCCGCGCTCGGATCTCAAGGCGGTGCTCGAGCAGGGTGAGCGCTTCATCCGCGAGGACAAGGCCTCGGTGGTGCTCTATCCGCAGGGAACGCGCCAGCCTTACTTCGACTGCCACCACTTCAACACCTTGGGGGTGAAGTTGGCCCAGAATGCGGGCGTGCCGGTGGTGCCGGTGGCCGGGCAGACGGCTTTCCTGGGCGTGGGGAAGTATACGAAGGACTTTGGGCCGGTCAATCCGGAGATCCCCGTGCGCTTTGCCTGCGGGCCGGTCATCCCCGTCACGCGCGCCAATGCCAAGGAGGCGCAGGCGCAGTGCATCGACTTCATCGCCTCGAAGCTGGAGGCGTGGGGCAAGGTGGAGGTCCGGCGCTAGACCGGGAAGGAGGGTGCGATGGGCGGTTGGACGCGGCGTATAGGCGCAGGGCTGTTGGGGCTTTGCCTGGGATGGGGTCTGCTGGCGGCACCGGAGGCGTTGGCGCAGTTCTCGATGGCCGAACAGTTCTCAGCCGAGGTGATTACCAATGCCTTCGGCGAGACGATGCCGGTGCGAGTCTGGCGGAAGTATCGGCCCAAGGACCTGCCGGTACCAGTGGTGGTGCTCTTGCACGGGAGCGGCGAGTGCGGGCAGGACAACGCCGCGCAGTTGGCCCCCTTCGACGCGCTCTACAAGACCGTTCTGGTGGACAGCGCCATTCCCCCCGCGCTCTACCTCCTGCCGCAGTGCACGCAGGCCAATGCCTGGGTGCGGACGATTGCCTTCCAGCCCGATTACCGTCTGCCGCGCTATCCGGCCCCGGCCTTGAAGACGGTCAAGGAGTATTTGGATGAGCTCGTGCGCCAGGGGGTGGCCGACCCGGAGCGGCTCTACATCGGCGGCTACTCCCTGGGCGGCTTTGGCACATGGGATGCCATCGAGCGTTGGCCGGAGTACTTTGCCGCGGCCGTGCCGGTCTGTGGTGGCGGATCGACGCAGGAGGAGGCGGTGAAGGCGGTGGCGACGACCTCGGTGTGGGCCTTTCACGGGTCGGCGGATGCGTCGGTGCCGGTGGACTGCACGCGGCGGATGATTGCGGCCCTCTCGCAGGTGGGCGTGGCGGCCAAGTACAGCGAATACCCCAACGCCGGGCACAACATCTGGTCGCGGGCCTTTGGGGACACGGCGATGCTGCGCTGGCTCT
>JBJFFT010000154.1:0-19623 GCA_051891975.1 Candidatus Spyradenecus sp.
TTGGTCCGGGCGCACCTCCGCGAACAAGATTGTGGTCTTCGAGCCGCCGGAGGGGATCCGGCCGGGGGATCTGGTGCGCCTGCGCATTGTCCGCGCCGCCCCGCAGACGCTCTACGCCTTCTGAGGGCGAGCGGAGCTCGCGTGAGGGGGCCCTGCGGGCCGTGAGGGGACGGCTAGGCCGCCGTGAGGTGCGCCTGGCGGCGCGTAAGGATGGTTCTCTTGAATAAAAAAGCCCGGCGGGGCCGGGCGAAAAGGGGGACTGTGGGGGCGGACTAGGCCTCGAAGGGGGGCGGCGGGGGCGGGGCGAAGTTAAAGGCCCGCTGCATTAGTTTGCCCAGGGCATCGTCGCGGTCGAGGAGATCGTCGGGGAGGTTGGCCACTTCGTCACTCTCGGGGACTTCGCCGGGGAGGGGGAATTCGCGTTTGGAGACGGTGAGGCCTTGGGCGGCGTAGGTGGCGGCAGGGGTGCCGGCGGCCGCGTCGGCGCGGTCGGGCCCCTGCGAGGCGGCGGCCTTGGAGGCAGCGGAGAGGTCTTTGCGGCCGAAGCCGGGGGAAGAAAGCTGGTTGAAGTCGAGTTCCATAGTCTGTGCCCTTTGCGAGGAATACGCGCGGAAGTGGAAAAGGTTACAGGAAAAGTTTCGGAGCGTCAGTTGGCAAGGTCTTTGAGGAGGACGCGCAGGCGTTCCTTGGCGCGGAAGACGCGGACCTTGACGAGGGCCTCGGTGACATTGGTGATGCGGGCGATGTCGCGAACGGAGAGCTCGGCGATTTGGAAGAGGGCGTAGGTGTCGCGCAAGAGGGGCGGGAGCTGGTTGAAGGCGGCGCGGATGCGGGAACGGAGGTAGGCGGCGTCGGAGGGAGAGGGGGCGGGGTCCTGGGTGTCCTCGTCGCGGAGCTCGGCCTCGTAGACGACGAACTTGTTGTGGCGGATGGCGTCGGTGCGGAGGTTGCGGGCGATGGTGTAGGCGAGGCCGGAGAGGGCGTGGAAGTCGTCCTGGAGGTCGTCGCGCATCTTCCAGAGTTTGAGGAAGGTTTCCTGGACGAGGTCGCAGGCGGCGTGGTAGGGGGTGCCGTTGGCGACGAGGTAGTTGGTGAGCTTTGGGGCGAGGTCCGTGTAGAGAGCTTCGATGGTCACGGGGGAACTCCTTGGGTTAGAGCGCGATTTGTTCGAGCGCCTCGTCCTCCTTGCGGGCGTCTTGCAACTTCTTGACCCACTTGAGGACTTCTGCAATGGGTTCTAGGAGGTCTTCGGGGATGAAGTCGTTGACGTGGCCGGTGGCCCAGAGCGCGCGGGCCAGGGGGACGTTCTCGAAGAGGGGGATGCCGCAGTCGAGGGCGGTCTCGCGGATAATCTTGGCGATGCGGTCTGCGCCGGCGACGACGATGCGCGGGAGGGGGGCCTCGGTGGGGTCGTAGCGGACGCCGATGGAGAGGTGCGTGGGGTTGGTGACGACGACGTTGGCGCGCTGGGTGGCCTTGACGGGGTCCTGGCCATTGAGGATTTCGTCGCGGAATTGGCGCTGGGCCTGCTTGATTTCGGCCGAACCCTCCATCTCCTTATACTCGCGCTTGACCTCGTCCTTGGTCATCATCATCTGCTTGGTGTAGTTCTTGCCCTGGAAGATACGGTCGACCACGGCGATGAGGACGTAGCCGAAGACGGTGTAGGAGGCCAGACGCAGGAGGATGACGCGCAGGCAGGGGAAGAGGTCCTGGATGGTGCCGTAGCAGAGGGTGAGGAGCTCGGGGGTGGAGGCGAGGATGAGCTTGTAGATGAGGTAGGTGAGGAAGGTGACCTTGGCGATGTTCTTGAGGAACTCGAAGAGGTTCTTCTTGGAGAAGATCTTCTTGGCACCCTCGACGGGGTTGAGCTTCTCGAGGGAGGGCTTGAGGGGCTCGAAGGTGAAGAGGAAGCCAACCTGAACCACGTTGGCGGCCACCCCCACGGCGGCGGCAACCACGGCAAAGAGGATGGAGTGCTTGCAGACAACCAGGGTGAAGAGCTTGAGCGATTCGCCGAAGCCGACGGTGGGATCGCGATGGGTGACCGAGAGGGTGTTGGAGACGAAGACGACCAGGTTGTGGAAGTCATCGGTCAGCACCAGGGCCATTGCTGCCAGGAGGCAGAAGAGGACGATGAGGATGGCGGTGGAGACGATGTCCTTGGAGGAGCAGACCTGGCCCTTCTGCCGCGCGTCGCGCAGCTTCTTGGGGGTGGGCATCTCCGTCTTCTCGCCGCTGTCTTCCGCCATCGTCGGGTGCCTGCCTGCTATTGGCCGATGAGCTGGCGCAGAGGGTCGAGGAGGGCGGCCTCGCGCGTATACATCAGCATATCCATAATGAAGGGGAGATAGAGCACGAGCATCGCGATGCCCAGGGCGCTCTTGACGGGCATTGAGAGGAAGAAGACGTTCAGCTGCGGGGCCGTGCGGTTGACGAAGCCCAGGCCGATGGTGGCCAGGAACATTAGGATGAGCACCGGGGCGGCGATGATGACGGTGGTTTGGATCATTCCATCGAGCGTGCCGAGGATGAGGGTGTCGGCCCCGGTGGTGAAGGTGAGGGCGGGGGTGAAGATTGGCCAGAGGGCGTAGCTGTGGTAGATGGCACCCAGGAAGACGAAGACCGCGCCGCCGACGAAGAAGAGGGTCGAGACAATCTGCGTGAAGAAGATGCCCAGGGTGGAGACCTGCGCGCCCGAGAGCGGGGAGTAGACTTCGCCCATTGTTGCGCCGCGCTGGTTGTCGATAACGTTGCCGACGTTCTCGGCAATCCAGAAGGGGATGGCGCCGAAGAAGCCGAGGAGGAAGCCGATAAAGGCCTCCTTGAGTGCCACGAGCGAGAACATCCAGTAGTTCGGCTCGCCCGGCGGCATCTGGCCCATCACCACAGGCAGTAGGAGAAAGGCGAAGCCCAGGACGGCTACCCGCCGCGCCACGCCCGGAATCATCGAATCGCTCAGCGCCGGGCAGATGGCGAAGGCCCCGCCCAGGCGTGCCATTGCGAGCACGGCGGCGAGGATGTAGCGGTGGAAGTCGATGTAGTTCATACCGGCCGCGCGAGCCTAGCGCAGGAGCGGGAAGTAGGAGAAGATGCTTTGGGTGTAGCCGAGGAGCTGGGCCCCCATCCACGGGGCGGCCAGGAGAATGGTCAGCGAGATGACAATCAGCTTGACGGCGAAGCCGAGGGTCTGCTCCTGCACCTGCGTGAGCGCTTGCAGGAGCGAGACGAGCACGCCGACGACCGTCGCCACGATGATCGGAATCAGCGAGAGCTGCAGGACGATCAGCAGGCAGGTTTTGGCATAGTCGAGCAATTGCGCCTGGTTCATAGGAGGTACCCTCGCACAAGACCCTGGATGAGCAGCGTCCAGCCATTGACCATCACAAAGAGCAAGAGCTTGAAGGGCAGGGAGATGGTGACCGGGGAGACCATCATCATCCCCATCGCCAGCAGGATGTTGCTGACGATGATGTCAATGGCGATGAAGGGGAGGTAGACCAGGAAGCCAATCTGAAAGGCCTTGGTCAGTTCCGAGACGCAGAAGGAGGGGATGAGGATGTAGAAGCTCTCCGGGTCGACGTTTGCCTTCTCCTCGCCCTCCTTGGCCCACAATCGCTCGGCGGTGGAGACGAAGAAGAGCCGCTCGCGGTCGGAGGTCTGGTGCACGAGCCACTCGCGCAACGGCTCGGCCGACCGCAGGGCCACCTCGGTCTGCGAGATTATCTGCGGCTGGTTCTTGGCACTCTCGGCCTGATAGGTCTCCCACGAACGGGAGATGACCGGGGCCATAATATAGAAGCTCAGGATCATCGCCAGGGCGTTGACCACCATATTCGGCGGGATGGACTGAATGCCCAGCGCGTTGCGAATGAGCGAGATGACCACCACAATCTTGAGATACGAGGTGGCCACCATCGCCGCGAAGGGCAACAGCGACATCCCGATGAGCAGCGTGATTAAGGCGAATGGGTCGGTCTGGAACATTACAGCACCTCTTCAATCGCAAAGCTCTGCTGGGCACCCAACATCGCCAGATGCCCCTGGGCCACCCGGCGTCCGCGGTGGATGAGCGAGAGGGTGGGGAGGCTATTGGGCGTGGGCACCTGCCCATCGCAGAGCGCGCCGAAGGTAATCGACATCGGCACATCGGCCGCCACGTGATAGAGGTCATCCTCTTGCCAGAGGTCGAGCGCGTTGTTGGCCACCAAGAAGCTCTCGCCAATCTTCCAGCGCGCGGCTTGGGAGCGCCCCTGGACATCCACCTCCGGCAACAGGAGTGCATCCCCGGCCTTCAGCGAGGCGGCATCGGCCGGTGCTAGGGCGAAGGCGGCCAGCTCGTAGCGCACGGGCAGCTCCATCGCGCGCAGGGTCTCGTCCGCCGGGTTGAGCGCCTTCAGCTGCCCGAGCTCCTCGGTGAGGCTTTCGGTGAGGGCGATGGTGAAGGTGCACACCTCGCTATTACCCTCCTCCTTCGCTAGCACAAAGGCCGTCGAGGCGCGGGCCACAGCCTCGTTCCCTGCAACAATGCCCTTAATCGAGAGCTGCCGGCGGAAGACATTCTCCACCGTCTGGAAGAGCACCCCGCAGGCGCGCTCCAAGAGCGCCAAGAGAATCGGCTCGGGCACCTCCGCGCGCGCCTCCCATACGGCCGCCAACTCGGGGAAGGCCGCACTCTTGGCCAGCCCCAAGGTGACCTCCGTCTCCTCAAAGGCAATGCGCAGATAGAGCAAATCGGTCGGGAAGACCGCCGCCTTGCGCAGGAGATAACTCTCGCCCTGGACCCCGGTCTTCATTCGCCACGCCGGCGAAGCAAAGATCTCCGCCGCGCTCGCCTTTTCCCATTGCGGCCAATGGGCCAACACCTCAAAGCTTTTCATCGGCTAGCCTCCTCCTTCCGTCTCCACAATTCGCCAATGGTCACCGCCACCTGCCAGCGCCCGGCAAAGCGCTCGACCAGCTGCGCCGTCAACGCCCCCTGCTGTTGCACCAACAACTCGCGTACTTCGCCGGTGGCCGGCGCAAAGGCCACCTCAAGCGTCCCTGCCCGGACCTCCAAGCGCACCTCCGAGCCCGCCAACATCTGCTCGCTCAGTCGCACCACCACCGTCCCCGATGGCTCGACCACGAGCGCCCGGGCCACGGCTTCCACCGCCTCGGTGACGGCTGCCGGCAGCGCCTCGCGCACACTGGTCGCGGTCGACTGCGTCTGCGCGGCCGCCTCGGTCTGCGGGGCGGACTGCACCGGGGCCGCTTGCGGGGCCAACGGCTCCATTGCCATAAAGACCACCTTCGCGCTCTCGACCTCACCGGGGGCCGACCGCTCCTCGCGCGCCGGGGTCTCGGCCTTCGCCGCCGGCGTTTCGGCCGCCTGGGCGACCTTCGGCTGCTCGGGGCTCGGGACTGCCGCGCGGCCGGCGGGCGCAGTCTGCGCTTCCGGCATCACCTGCTGCGCCAAAATGGGGCGGATGACCTCCTGGAAGGCCGCGACGCTCTCGGTAAAGGCCGCCTGGGTGGCCGCAAAGTCGCGCAAGGTGGTCGCCAACTCCGGCACGGCCGCGGACGGAGTCTGCCCCGGCACCTCGGGCGCCACGGGGCTGACAGCCGGCGCGGGCGCTTCGGCGCGGGGAAGGCTCTGGGCCGTCGGGGTGGATTCTGTGGCCGGGGTGGGGACCTGCGCCAGGAAGGTCGCAATGGCCGATTGCAGCGCCTGCGAACTCTCGGCTAAGGCGGCCTGGGTGGCGGCAAAGTCGCGTAAGGTCGTCGCGAGGTCCGCCACCGGCATTGCCTGCGGGGTGGGGGCGGGGGCTTCGGACGTGGGGGAAATGCTTGGCGTGGCAGCGACTTCTGCTACGCGCGCCGGAGCCTGGACCGCCTCGGTGCCGGCCGTCGCTTGGGGGGCCTCAACCGCTTGAAGCGGCTTGGCCAGAATGGGGGCCATCGCGGCCTGGAGCTGAGCGGCACTCTCGGCAAAGGCGCTCTGTTCGCGCTCGAAATGCTCCAGCGTCTCCGATAAGGGGGCTAGGGTAGCCGGCAGGGCCTCATTTTGACCTAGGGCCTGGGTGACTTCGAGGTAGGGCCTAGGTGACCCCGAGGTAGGGCCTACCTCGCCTTGAGGTAGGGCCTGCTCTTTTTCGACCTCCGGGCGGGGCGAAATCGACCCCGGCAGGGCCTCATTTTGACCTAGGGCCTGGGTGACTTCGAGGTAGGGCCTAGGTGACCCCGAGGTAGGGCCTACCTCGCCTTGAGGTAGGGCCTGCTCTTTTTCGACCTCCCGGCGGGGAAGATGCGGCTCCGGGGCGGATGCGGCAGGCGCTTCGGTTTTGGGTAAAAAAAGAGAGGTCGCAGGGGCATCGTCAAGAAGCGGGGCGGCGGCGTCCTGGAAGTCGGCTACGCTTTGGGCGAAGCGCGCTTGGGTGGCGGCAAGGGTCTCGAGAGCCGTTCGCAGGGTCTCCGGGGTGGCCGGTTGATCGGCTGAAGGGAGGGCGAAGGCCGGGGCCTCGGCGGGGGCGGAGGCGAGCGCGTCGAGGAAGGTGCGGACTTGGTCGGGGCTCGGGCAAGCGGCAGGTGCGTCGCAACGGAGCCCGGCGTTGAGCGGGGTGAGCGAGGGGGTATCCATAGAGACTCCTTCAATCAACATCGTGGTTCTTCTTCCCGGTGAAGTCTTCCAGCTCCAGTTCCTGGAAGTGTTCCTGCGCGCGCACCTCATCCTGCGCCCAACGCGCGCGGTGTTCGGAGATCTTCATCCGATCCTTGGTGGCCGAGACGAAGCGTGCGCGCGCCTGCGTCTCCTCGTTGCGCCGTTCGTTGAGCTCCCGTTGCGCGAGCAGGACGTTGTCGGTGCGCAGAACCCCCTCGTCATCGATGCGCGCGACACCCTCCCGGGCGCGGTCGAGCTCATCCATCGTCACAGGGCGATTCATCACGGCCGCGTAGATACGGTCTCGCCGAGCCTCGGCGGTGGCGCGGAAGTCGGCGAGCTCGCGTTCGCGCGAGTGGACGGCGTGGACAGCCTCGGCCACTGCCTGGCGGGCCACTGCCAGGGCCGCGCTGGCCTTATCCTCGCGGTTGGCGCGGATACGCAGGAGGCTCTGGAGGCGATAGGTGGCCATTAGGAGACGGCTTCTTTCAGCTTGCGGAGGGTTTCGTCGAATGTCGGGCGCTCGGTAAGGCCCTGGCAGAGGAAGGCGTTGACGGCGTCAATCTTGGCGATGGCTTCGTCGGTGTTTTTGTCCGAGCCCTTCTGGTATTCGCCGATTTGGAGGAGAAGCTCGACCTCGGCGTAGCGGGCCAGGATCTCGCGGAGCTTGGAGGCGGAGGCCTTGTGCTCTGGGGTGATGATGGCATTCTGGCAACGCGAGATGGATTGGAGGATGTCGATGGCCGGATAGTGATTCTGCTGGGCGAGCTTGCGCGAGAGGATGATGTGCCCGTCGAGGATCGAGCGCGTCTCGTCGGCGATGGGCTCGGTCATATCGTCGCCCTCCACGAGCACCGTGTAGAGGGCCGTGATGGAGCCCTTGGCGGAGTTGCCGGCGCGCTCCATCAGCTTGGGCAGCTCGGAGAAGACGCTCGGGGGGAAGCCGCGGCGCGTGGGCGGCTCACCGGCAGCCAGGCCAATCTCGCGCTGGGCGCGCCCAAAGCGCGTCACAGAGTCCATCAAAAGCAGCACGCGCAGCCCCTTGTCGCGGAAGGATTCGGCAATCGAGGTGGCCACATAGGCCGCTTTCAGGCGCTCCATCGCGCTACGGTCGGAGGTCGAGCAGACGACGACGGACTTGGCCAGCCCTTCGGGGCCGAGGTCCTTCTCGATGAACTCGCGCACCTCGCGCCCGCGCTCGCCAATGAGGGCCAGCACGGTGATGTCGGCCTCCGTGTTGCGGACAATTTGCGCCAGGAGCGTGGACTTGCCGCCGCCGGCCGCCGCAAAGATGCCCATACGCTGACCTTCGCCGCAGGTGAGCAGACCATCGAGCGCGCGTACGCCCAGCGAGATGGGGCGGCTAATCATCCGGCGCTCCAAGGGCGAGGGCGGGTCGGCGTAGACCGGGTAGAAGGCTTCGGGGATGAGGGGACCTTTCACATCGCCATCGAGCGGGCGGCCCAGGCCGTCGAGGACGCGCCCCAAGAGGCTCTTGCCCACCGGCACCATGTGCACCCGCCGGGTGGGGATGACTTCCGTCTGCGCCGAGATGCCGATCATCTGCCCGAGGGCGGTCAGGAGGACCGCTTCGCGCGTGAAGCCCACGACCTCGGCCTGGACTTCGTACTGCTCCCACGGGTTACGCAGCAGGCAGACTTCGCCCACCTTCACGCCCGGCACGGCCGCCTTGATGATGGTGCCGACCACCTGGATGACGCGGCCCTTGACATCGATCAGCTGCGCGTCTTCCACCGCGCGGTCCAGAATGTCGGGGATATAGTCGAAGGTCGTGGCCATTAGCGCTCTTTTGCGAAGTGGCGGCGGATGGAGTCTTCAATGGCCGCGAGTTGGGTGTCGATGGAGGCATCGGCCACGCCGGCCTCGGTCTCGATAATGCAGGCGGCACCTTTTAGGCGGGAGTCTTCCTGCAGGTCGATGTAGGTGAGGGTGGGGTAGGCGGCGAGGAGTGCGTCGAGCTGCGCTTTGACGGTGGAGATCATCTCCGGGGCCACCTTGAGGGTGATTTGCTGTTGGTTGCGGACGATGGCATCCATCACCTTGTGGACGATGTGTAGCACCAGCTCGCGGTTGTCCATCTCGCCGACGCACTTGCGCAGGGCCTTCATCACCACATCGGTCATCTTGCCCTCCACCGCCTCCATAAAGCGGACGCTCTCCTCTTGTTGGGCCAGGACCTTGGCGGCGATTTCGCGCTTGCCGTCCTCGAGGCCCTTGGCGTAGCCGCGCGCCTTCTCCGCCTCGAAGGCTTGGGCCGCTTCGGCGCGGATTTTGGCCGCTTCGGCCTCGGCCGCTGCAAAGGTCTCCTCGATGGAGCGGATGGTGGTCACCTCCTCCGCGCGCACCAGGCGCGAGGCGGCGTGGAGTTCCAGCCCCGCCTTCTTAATCAGCAACATAGGTCACTAGCCTCCGGAAAACGTAGCTTCAACAGGAAAAAGAGCAGCTCCAGGTGCTCGGGCGAAAGGACCTCGCGCGGCAAGGGCTCGAAGCCCGGCTCGTCGGCCTCCGGGAAGCGGAGGCATTGGCGGCGCAGGAGTTCGGCCGGCACCCCGGCGAGGAGCGAAGCGAGCATCCGCAGCCCCGCCAGGCGAATGGCGGCCGCCAGGTCGAGCACTTGGGGCGGCGGGGGCAGGGCCGCGCGCAACGCCGCAAAGCGCTCCGCCCACTTGGCGAAGTAGGCGGTGTAGCGCAGGACCTCGGGGTAGAGGCCGGGGAGCGACTGCTTGAGGGCGCGGACATCCGGCCCGGCGAGCACGGCGCGCAGCGGCTCGGCGTAGGCGAGCGCCCCTAGCCAACGGGCGATTTGCTCATACTGGGCGCGCTCGAGCAGGAGCAAGCGCGAGCCATCGTCCGCCGGGAAGTCGTAGAAGGTCGGCTCCACCCCCAGGTGCGTGAGCAGCGCGCGCCCGGCTGCGCCGGAAGTTGGGAGCGTGGGGGGCACCTTGAGGCCCGGGGGCAGGACGGCTTGGGTGTAGGCGAGGGCGCGCGAGGGGTCGACGAGTGCGGCGAAGCCCCAGAGGAAGCGCTGCATCAAGGGCCAACGTTTCGTCTCGGCCACCAGGGCACGTGCACGGTCAAGGCTGAGGGAAACGTCGCTCACGGTCTAACTCCTTGGGCTAGCCGGCAATCCAACTGCGCTCGCTGCCCTTCTTCGCGGCCAGGAAGCGGTGCCAGCGCGCCTCGCTCTCGCGCGTCTTGCCCAGCGCCAGGAGCGCGCGCGTCTCCAGCACCGCCTCGGCCCGGAGCAACTCCGGGGGAAAGTCGGCTGCGCGGAGCACACGCAGGGCCTGCTGGGCCTCACCCTCGGCCAGGAGCAGCTCGGCCAGGGCGGCAGAAGAGACGCCGTCGCGCGGGTCTTCCTCAACTAGCGCCTCAACGAGCACGCGGGCGCGGTTGGCCTGACCGTGGCGCACAAAGAGCCACGCGGCCGTGAGCAGGAACTGGCGCTCCTCGGGATCCATAGAGATTAGAGGCTGCCGCCGCAGGTGGGCGCTGGCGCGCTGTCGCGGAAGAGCGTCACCGAGATCTTCTCGTATTGCAGCCCTTCGATGGCGTTCTTCACGAGGTTCTTGATGGCCGGAACGCGGTCGGCAAGGTCGACATCCCAGCGGGTGCGGACGGCGACGGCCGCCGAACTGGGGAGTGCGTTCTTGGCGAAGGGATCGTTCTCGGGGAGGACCACGTGGACGCGCGCGTCGATGACACCGTCAATCTCGGCAATGGTTTGGGAGAGGTCTTGCGCGAGGGCGTTCATAAAGCGGATGCGCTCCTCGGTGGGCGAGGAGATCATCCCGGTCTTCTTGAAGGTTTCGCCGACACCTTGGTAGGCGCGGCGGGGAAGGCCCTTGCGCTCGAGCAGGTTGACCGCGTCCGCGAAACGCGAGGCGGCAATCTGTACATCCCAGGTGCCCTCTTCGCCGGCGACCTTCTGGCAGGCGATGCCAGCATCCATCAGCGCGGCGATGACGAGGTTGGCCTGGCGCTCCTCCAGGCGGCTGTGGAGCGTGGTCTGCTCGTCGCACCCGGTGAAAGCCAGGCACATCGCGAGCAAGCCGCAACAGAGCGTGGGGAAGGAAAGACGGTGTGCCAACACAACGCTCCTTACTTACTGGTTCTTGATGAGGGTTTGGATGGCGGTGGAGGCCTTGTCGGCCACCTTGGCCACGACCTCCTGCTGGAAGGCCAGATTGGCCACCTCATACTGCAGTTCGCCCAACTCGACGGCTGAGAGCGAGCGCGTGGCGCTGGTCTCGGTCAGGGCCTTGATGCGGTGGACCATCCCCTGATAGTTCTCCTGCGCCGAACGCCAGACGGCCGAGACTTCGCTCGCCATCGGAATGGCTTCCGGCGCGTCCGGGGCCATCGCCGCTTGAAACTTGGCCACCGCAGCCGGGTCGGCCACGGGGAGGGGATCTTGGACGCTCTGCCACGACTGCACCGCTTGCGTGCGCTGCATCGAGGAGATGGCTTCGACAATCATCGGGTCAAGCATCGTTGACTTCCTGGGAGGGAGGAGGTGATTAGGCGGGGAGCAGGTCGGCTGCAAGCCGGGCGGCGGCGGGGTCGTCGGTGGAGGCGGCGGCCAAGGCGAGCGCCTCGCGTGCCTCTGCCGTGCGCTCCAACCGAAGCAGCGCCATCCCCTTGAAGGCTTGCAACATCGCCGAGTGCGGAAACTTCGGGAGCGCGTCACCATCGATGTAGGCGACGGCACCCTCGAAATCCTGCAGGCTGATGAAGAGGATTGCCTTGGCGACTGCCAAGGAAGCCTCGTTCGCGCGGAAGGGCTCCAAGGCCGCAAGGATCTTCATTGCGGACTGGAAGCGATTTTGCCCGGTGGCCATTAGGGCCACATCGAGCAACAACCGCGCTTCGTCAGGTGCCAGCTCGAACATTAACGGAAGTTGGAGGAGATGGACTTCAGGGCGTCGGCCATATTCTTCTGAATATTGGTCATCGTGCTGAGGGCCAGGTTCCAGCTCTGCAGGTCATACTGCAACTGCTGCAGGTTGGCCTGGACGTCGGGGTGCTCCTGGTAGTTGGCCAGCGACTCGGCAACGCGATTTTCCATCGTGATGGTGGCGTTCATCAAAGCCGCGTAGACCTTGTCGGTGTGGACATAGGGGCCGGTGCCGGACTGGCCCTGCTGAATACGCTTGCCGTACTGGCCGTAGTCAAAGTCTGCCACGGGATTGACGACAGTCGGAAGGTTTGCTGCCATAGTGACTCCTTGGGTTGATTAGGGGTGAAAGTCCATCCCCGGACGGTGGGGTTGGAAAGCGGGTTCGTTGGGCGCTTCGGCCTCCTGGACCGTCAAGCGCAGCAGTTTGCGAGAAAGGGTGGTGGCCTCGTTCAAGGCGGAGAGGGCGGCGAACTCCTCGGGCGGGACGCCGGCTTGGAGCGCCTCAGCCAGACGCTGACTCAGGGCGCGCAGAGTCGCGTCGTAGCGCTCAAGCGCGGCGCGGCGGTCGGGACCGGAGAGTTGTTGCTCAATATCCATCAACTTCATAGCCATATTGTAGCGCATTCCGTTTAGGGCCGCCAGTCGAAAGCGCCGTCGGCGTTGTGGATAATAATGCGGTCGGGCTCAATCTTGTCGACCACGAAGCCGCCGAACTCGGCTCCGGGGGTCACGCGCGAGCCGTCGCGCAGGACGATGCACGGATAGGGCGTGGTGAGGATGCCGCAGAGGGGCAGCGAAGCCGTCGTGCGCTTGTCCTTGGCCTTCGCCACCACGGCCTGCTCGGCGCCGTTGCCAACTTCGCGCTTGCCGCAGACCACTTGGGCGCAGTCGAGGTGGTCAAGGTAGGGGACCTCGGCCTGAAGGGCCTCGGCAATCGTGCGCATCGCGGAGGTGCTTTCGACGACCCCGGCGAGGGAGAGCGCGCGGTTCTTGGCCTCAACCACACGGACGCGACCATCGGTCAACATCGCGAGGGTCTCCTCGGCGGCGCTTCGGAGAGATTCATCGTCGGAGAGTTGCACCAGGGCACCGGGCTCGGCGGCATAGATGGAGGCCGTGGCCTGCAGCCGCTTGGCGCGCGTAGGCAGGTTGCCCCAGACGCGGGTGGGGGCACCCTCGCGCGCTTCCATCTTAAGACCAAAGGTCTGCACGGGCGCGTCGAGGGTCAGGACCTCTTTGGGGGGCGGCGGGGGTGGGGTGGTCATACGGCTCCAAGTGTCGCGAGCCCACACGAGGCCCGCTTCGCCCTTGTCTACGATTGGAGTGCGGAAAAGGTAACAGAGAACGAGAAGCAGGAGCAGGATCAAAACGAACCCGGCCCGGATCCACCACGAACCCGCCCCGGGTCCGACCCGAACCTGGGCCGGGTCCGCCTCGGGGGTGGGGCGGGTGGAGGCTTCTTCCGGGGCGGCTGAAGTGGCCGACGCGGGCCAGATGAGTTCGCCCCAGGGCGCATCCGCCGGGCCAACTGCCAGGGCCGTGGCCCCAAAGAAGCGCACGTGCAGCGGCTCGAGGCGTTCCTGCGCACCACCGGGTAGGAAGAGCATCACGCGGTCTGCGCTCGTATCGAGTTCGCAGGCGACCTCTGGGAGGGTGGGATCGGCCAGGACCAGGTCGCACGCATCCGAGCGGCCGAGCTTGACGCACAGCCCCTCAATCAGCGCCACCTCTGCGCCGGCATTCGGGCCCTGGACGATTTTTAGGAGGAAGTTCATAGCTTAAGTCTCCCCAAAGGCTGGATGTTGATCTCCTGGCTCAACTCTTGGAAGCTCAAGACCGGGAGTTCATAGTAATCCTTCTCAATCATCTTGCGCAGGTAGCGGCGGATGTCAACCGAGACGATGATGACGGGCTTCTGCGGAATCTTCGAGAGGTCGCCGAGGGTGCGGGAGATGGTGGCGAGGATGGCGCGCACGGTGGCCGGGTCCATCGCCAGGTAGGAGCCGCCGGAGGTCTGGCGGACCGACTTGCGGATCTTCTCTTCCAGGGCGGGGTCGAGGAGGTAGGCAGCGATGATGTTCTGCCCACCGGAGAACTTGTAGGAGATGTAGCGCGAGAGGGCCGAGCGCACATATTCCACCAGCAGCACCGTGTCCTTCTCTTTCTGGCCCCACTCGATGAGCGTCTGGGTAATGCGCTTGAGGTCGCGAATGCAGATGCCTTCCTGAACCAAGCGCTGAAGGACGTCGGTAATCTTCTGCAAGGAGAGGACGCGCTGGACCTCGCGGACCAGTTCGGGGGCCTCGCGCTCCATGTGGTCGAAGAGCAACCGCGTCTCCTGCAAGGAGAGGAACTCGTGCGCATAACGCCGCAAGACGCTCGAGAGGTGGTAGGTGAGCACCCCGTTGAGGTCCAGACTCCGAATGCCGCTCTCCTCGAGTTTGGGGCGCTCCTCGGCCTTGACCCAGTTGGTCTCATAACCGGAGAGGAAGGCCTTCCCCTTCTCGAAGTCGATGCCGGTGGCCGTGAGGTTCTCGGCAGTCTCGAGCGCGAAGACGTAGCCCTTGCGCAGGACACCCTCGGAGACCGGCACTTCGTTCACCAGCAGACGGTACTTGCCGTTCTTCATCGCGGTGTTGAGGCTGAGGTTGATGCCCGGGAAGGGAACGCCCAAGTCGTGGTAGAGCGCGCGGCGGATGGCCATAATCTGCTCGTTGAGCTCCTCATAGGTGAGCGCGCCGCGAATCTCGGCATCGATATCCACCATCAGGGGCGTGACCATCGCGAAGTCGTCACCCGCCTTCTTCGGCGGTCGCGGCTTGGTGCCCTCGGAGGGGGCGGCGGCAGCGAGCGGGTCGGCGGCCTTGGCGGCGAGGGCGGCGGCGGCCTTGGCCTTGCGCATCAGCGTGTAGCCCACCACGCCCACCAGAAAGGCGAGCGAGAAGATCTGAATCTTGGGGAAGCCGGGGATGAGGCCAATGCCGATGAGCATCACTGCGCCCAGCAGGATGGCCTTGGGCTGGGCGAAGAACTGGTCGATAATGTCCTGGCCCAGGGGCTTATTCGCCTCGTCGCCCACGCGCGTAACGATGACACCGGCGGTAATCGAGACCAAGAGCGCGGGAATCTGCGAGACCAACCCATCGCCAATCGTCAGGATGGAGTACTTCTGGACCGCCTTGCCCACCTCCATTCCATTCATCAGCGCGCCGATGCAGATGCCGCCGATGATGTTAATGGAGGTCATAATCAGCCCTGCGATGGCATCGCCCTTGACGAACTTCATCGCGCCATCCATCGCGCCGTAGAGTTGCGACTCCTTGGCCAGCTCGTTGCGCCGCGCCTTGGCGGTCTCCTGGTCGATGGCCCCGGCGCGCATATCCGCATCGATGGACATCTGCTTGCCGGGCATTGCGTCCAAGGTGAAGCGCGCGCCCACCTCCGAGACTCGCTCGGCACCCTTGGCAATCACCACGAACTGCACAATGGTGATGATTAGGAAGATGACCGCGCCCACCACGAAGTTGCCGCCCACCACGAAGTTGCCGAAGGTGTAGATAATCTCGCCCGCGTCCGCCTTCAGGAGAATCAGGCGCGTGGTCGTCACGTTAAGCGCCAGGCGGAAGAGGGTGGTGAAGAGCAGCATCGAGGGGAAGGTGGAGAAGGCCAGCGCTCGCGGCAGGTAGAGCGAGAGCATCAGCATCACCGTCGAGATCATAATGTTGACCGCGATCAGGAAGTCCACCATCGCCGTCGGCAGGGGGACAATCAGCAGCCCGATGATAAAGACCACCAGCCCGGCCAGCACCAGGTCGCCGAACCGTTGGAACAGGGTGGTGAAGTTAGACAGCGAGTGCCTCATCGTCCTCTCCTCAAGTCTCCAGCAGGGCGGCGCGATAGTGCTCGAAGACCTCTGTATCGGCCATCAGCCCTTCCAATTCCGCCACCGCCCGCTTGGCGGCAGCCCCCTTCTTCCCGCGCAGGTCGCGCAAGGTCCGCCGCGCGGTCTCCTTGAAGCCGGCGGGCGTGCGCAGGAAGGCCGAGTTCCCGGCCACGAGCGCGCTCATAATCTCGCCCCCCACCGACTGCCCTTCCGGGAAGATGTTCGCGAGCGCTTGCGAGACGGTGGTGGAGCCGGGCAAGAGCGAGCGCTGCCCCTCCCCGGCCTCCGCGCCGGCGGGCATATCGGCATACTCGGCCATCGAAATGCCCGTGTCGAAGCGTATCATCTCTGTGGCGCGGCGAATCTTCATCCTTCCTCCCGATGGCGAAAGTCTTCAATCAGGCGCCAGAGGGTCTGAAAGGCGCCATTGAGCGCCGGCAGGGTCACCTCCGAGGCCGCCAGACGGATGGCCAGCAAGGCCGCCGAGCGCTGTTGCACCAGCGCGGCGCGGACCGTGAAGGCCCCTTGGAGCGCGGGATGGGCGTAGCCGAGCAGCCGCTTGAGGCTCTCCGCCTCGCCGCGCGTCGGCACCGAGAGCGCCACCGTCAGTTCCTCGTAGGCATACTCCAAGCGCAGGGTGACGCCCGTCTCGAAGGCCAGTCCGGCCACGCCGGAAGCGTTGAGCGCGAAGGTCTTGAGCCCCAGGCTTTCGCCGAAGGCGCGCAGCGTCTCTTGCAACCAATGCGGGGCGGCACTCATGCGCTGGCCTCCTCGTCATCCGCCTCACCCTCGCGGGCAATCAATTCGTCCAACTCCTCTTGCGCGGCATCGACCAGGCGGATGCGGTCGTTCTCGCTGGCGAAGAGGCGCGAGGAGAGCTGCCGGAAGACGGCCACCATCTCACGGCAGAAGTCCATCTTCGCGAGCCACTTCATCAGCCCGCAGGCCGCGATGAAGGCCTGAATATGGCTGTTGGAGACGTAAGAGAGCTCGGTAAACTCCATCACGCGCCCGGTCATCTGCTCGCCGGAGAGGAGGGTGTGCTCGTGGAACTGCGTCCACATCCGCGCCTCCAGGCCGTTCATCCGGTCGAAGACCGTCTTGAGCACCTGAACGCACTGCAGGTCCAAAAGGATCCGCCGCAGCTCTTCGGGTGTCTGTGAGGGGTTGGGACTCTGCAGATCCACGCCGCAGCCGGCCGTCAGGAAGTCAATGGTGGCCTGCAACCCCACCGCGCCGCGTGACTGCATAATCGAGCGGAAGCAGGCCTGCGGGGTGGAGAAGCCGAGCACTTCGCCGCGATAGAGGTCGCGCAAGCCCTGCATCTCCTCGGGCGAGGTGGCGCGGGCGTTGACCTCGTGGGCCAGGTTGATGCCCGCTCGGATCTCCTTGCCCTGCGTCTCCATCAGGTGGGCGCGCGCCTGGGTGAGGAGGGTTCGCAACTCCCCTTCGCCCTCGCCCAACGCTTGCTCGAGCACATCGAGCATCGCGAACTGGTGCGAGGGATCGCTCGACCCTTCGGCCAACTGCTTCAGCAGCCCGCGCATATCCGGCAACGTCCCTTGGCCCATCGCCGCGCGCAGTTGCCGCAACAACCGCGAGAGAAACTCGTGGTTCGGCAGGTCCGGCAGCGTCTTCATCCATCCCTCAAGGGCCTGGACGTAGGCCGAGCGGCCATTGCGCGTTTCGCCCAACTTGCGCTCGGCCAGCTTCTTGGCGCTCTTCTCCTCGAACTGGAAGGAGAGCTCCTCCATCGAGTCCTGCAGCTCGGCCAAGGGGTCGCTCTCCACCACAAACTGCGTGCCCATCAGTTCCCCGCGCTCGGCTGCCTGCGCCCCTGCCGCTTCGGCCGGAGCGTAAGCCTGCAGGCTCTCCAGCCGATTGGGCTGGATGCTGTGGCGCAGGACCTGGGCGGCATCGAACATCGCGGATCTAGGCTCCTTCCATCCACAGGTTCCCCGGACCGTAGAAGCTGACCATCATCGCCTTGGGGCGGGCGTTGGGCAGCAGCAGGTCGCGCAGACGCAGTTTGGGGACAAAGCCGGTCGGCGCGCGGGTCGTCCACGCCACCACCGCCTCTCGGCGCACGGTGAGCGTTTCGCCCTCGGCCAAGACCACGCGGGTGGTGCGCGAGCGGGTGGCCGTCACCACCCACGCCCCGCGAAAGGTGGTCACGCACAGCGCCAGACGCAAGCTCATCGGGATTAACCGTTGGAGCGCGGCCCCGGTGCGGGCGCTCGCGGGTGCCACCAAGACCTTCTCGGAGACCACCCAGAGCGGCATTGGACAATCGAGGCGCGTCAGGAAGGGCCGCTCGGCCGAGGCGCAGTAGAGCGCCGCACTTGCCGTGAGCAGACTCAACCGCGCGCGGTCCGGTGCCAGGAAGCCACGCAGCGTCTCGCTGCGGCAACGCGCCCCGGCAAAGGCCACCGGCTGCCCCTTGCCCACCAACCACTGCCCGGCCTCGACGTGCGCCATCCCGTTGGCCAAGGTCGCCTCCTTCGCGCACACCGTCTCCGCCGGCGGAGGCGTGCTCCCCGGTTGGAGGTTCGCTGGGGCTTCGGCTTCGGCCATCACTTACTCCGCTTGGGCTGCGCTCTGGGCGGCCGCGTCGGCCGTCACGCGCTCGGCCCACAGGTTGGCGCTCTCGGGTTCGGGTCCGGGCACGACCGGCTCCTCGGCCGGGCGGTCCGCCTCGGGGTCAACTGCCGGCACCACGGCCGGGGACTCGCTTGGGGGTGGGGTGGGGGGCTCGGCCGGCTCAACGCTTGCGGCCGGCTCCTCCGCTTCAAGCTGCTGGTCGCGGGCCTTGCGCAGGGCATCTTGCTTGGCCTTCCACGCCTCGTAATCCTCCTCAATCTCCTGGAAGAAGGCATCCCACTGCGCGGCATCATCTGCCAGGATGTCCTCGCGGATTTCCTTACGCAGACCGCGCTCGGCCTTCTCGCGGCGCAGACGCTCCTGGTTGTAGGCTTCGCGCCGTTCGCGGAGGTCCTCGCGGGCGGCCTTGCGGCGCTTACGCTCGGCGTCGGACTGCTCGGCGTCGTCTTCCAGGACATCTTCGTAGAGCACTTCGCGCTGGCGGGCGGCCTGGATGCGGGCGAGGTTGTCGGCATTGAGGTCGATAATATAAGGCGTGAGGATGAACATCCGCTGGATGGTCTGCTTCTGCCGCGAGGCACCGCCGAAGAGCCAGCCAATCCACGGGATGTCGCGCAGGTAGGGAATGCCCCAGCCGGCCTCCTCCTCAATGTCGCGCAAATACCCGCCCAGGAGGATCGACTCGCCCTCAAAGACCACCGCCGAGGTCTCCACCGAGCTGGTGCGCGTCATCGGCATGGCATCGACCGTAATCGCCTCGAAGCCGCCATCTTCTAGCTCCAGCGTCAGCCACACCTGGTTCGGCACATCTTGGAGGGTGCTCTTGACGATGCGCGGCTTGATCTGCAGCGTCGTCCCGGCAGAGACCTCTTGGAGCGAGGCGACCTCCGTGCCCACCACGCGGGCGTGGTAGCTCTGGCGGTCGGTCATCTCAGCGGCCATATTATCCATCGTCAGCAGGGTGGTGCGCGAGATGCTGCGCGCCTTGCCCGTCTCGCGCAAGGCCGAGAGGGAGGCCGAGACCGAGACATCCTTGCCCAGGTAGGTGAGCGCGCCGGCCAACCCGCGCCCGGACATCGTGGCGGTGTCCATCAGCGAACTCACCGATTGGCCGATACCGCCTTCCAAGTTATTGTGCGCGCCGGTCACCTTGAGCGAGAGCTGCCAATCGAGCGCGTCATCCTTGGTCAATTCTAGCACCGTCACGCCAATCTCCACCAGGCGCTGCTGCACATCGAGTTGGCGGATGAGTTGCTCGTAGAGGGGCATCCGGGTGGCCACATCGCGCACCAAGACGGCATTGAGGCGGTTCTCCGCGCGGATAATCGGGCGGAAGGTCGGCTCGCCGGCGACCCGCTTGGCCTCCGCATTGCCGCCCTGGGCCGACCCCTCCTTACCTGCGCCCTCAACCTGCTCTTCCGCCTCCTGCTGCGTGCCCATCATCTCTTCCAAGAGCTGGGCCACGCCCTTGATCGTCGCCTGCGTCTCGGGTCCGGCCACCGAGAAGGTGACTGAGTCGGCCCAAGTGTTCACGAGCGGGAAGAGGCGCGTCTCCACCTGCGTAAAGGTCCGCTCCTC
>JBJFFT010000155.1:0-4636 GCA_051891975.1 Candidatus Spyradenecus sp.
AGGGTCTGCAGATGGGGCTGCAGGTCGGCAATATCGCGCGTGATATGCGCATCGGAGCCCAGGGAGATCTTGACGCCCTCCTCCAAGCAGTCGCGGAAGAAGTCCAGCTCAAAGGGGTTCTTGTGGTGGTTGATCTCCGCAGCCACGCCGGCCTGGGCCAGCATCCGCGCCACGGGCTTGTAGAGGTGGCGCGGCACGGGGCGGTGGTCCCACGGCCAATAACGGAAGGGATGGGCCAAAATCTTGATGGGATAAGAGAGCAGCCGCTCGACATCGCGCATCCACGCCACCTCGGCCTCGGCCTGCGGGGTGGCGGCATTCACGCCTTCCACCTCGTGAATGGCCCCGATGAGCATATCCCAGCCCTCGAGGTCCTCCGGCGCCAGGCAGAAGCGGCCCCCGCCAAAGAGGTCGACCTCCAGCCCAAAGCGGACGCGCGCGCCGAAAAGTTGCCGCGCCTGCGCCACCATCGCCTTATAGGCCACCATCCGCCCGCGGCCCCGATCGGCCCAGCAGCGCTCCACAAAGTCGGGGTCGGACTGCCAGTAGAACTTGAGCGCGTCGCCGGGGAAGTAGAGGGCGAAGGCGTGCTCCGAGAAGCCCTGGACCCGCACGCCCAAGGTGAGCGAGAGAGAGGCGGCATCAAAGAGGTCAATCCCCCGCCCGCAGTAGGCAAACTGCGTGTGCGCGTGCCAGTCGGTCAACTTCGCCTCCGGCGGCAGCGCCAGGGGCAATTGGCGCGGAGCGGCCTCGCCGGTGCCGGCCAGGAAGGCGACCAGGGCGTTAGGCGGCGAGAGTTCCGGCACGCGGCCTTGCGTGCAGATCATCCCCAGCCGCGCGGCCTCCGAGAGGATGGCCGGGTGCTCGATGGGCGCAACGGGCAGGCGCACTTCGCGGGGGGTGAAGCCCGCGCGCACGGCGGCCTTATAGGCCTTGTTCAGAAGCCAATGGGCAAAGGGATGCGCCGTGGCATCGCGCGGAAGTAGCAACGTGGGCATAAGCAAAGACCTCCCGATAGGGCCGGCGCAGGGTCAGCCGTTGATGACCTTGGCCCAGAAGAGCGTGACGGCGATGGCCACGCAGGTGCCGGTAATCATTCCGCCCAGAACCTCGGTGCGCGTGTGGCCGAGCATCTCCTTGAGCGGCTTGGCGGAGAAGGTGCGCTCAACGAAGAGTTGGCGCGTAATCTTGTTGAGCAGCCGCGCCTGGAGTCCGGCCGCGCGGCGGACGGTGGCGGCATCGAACATCGTAATGGTGGCCACCACGCTCGAGACCACCGTAATCGGGTGCGTCCAGCCCAGCCCCAAGCCCAGGGAGACGAAGACGCCGACGACCAACGAAGAGTGGGCGCTGGGCATTCCGCCGGTGCTCATCAAGTAGGTAAAGTCCAGACTCTTGGTCCGAATGGCCCCGCGGGTCATCTTGATGACCTGGGCCACGCACCAACCCATAAAGCCGCTCCAGAAGTAGGGCGTCATAAAATAGGTCCAGAAGTCGAGGTGCAACGCCTCGCCGGAAAAGAGGATCGGCTCCATCACTTATCCTCCGCAGTTCCCTTGAGCACGGCGATGAAGGCCGACTGCGGCACATTCACCGACCCGAACTCCTTCATCCGCTTCTTGCCCTCGGCCTGCTTCTTGAGCAGCTTCTGCTTGCGCGTGACATCACCGCCATAGAGCTTGGCCGTCACGTCCTTGCGGAAGGGGCGAATATCCTCGCGGGCGATAATCGTCCGCCCGATGCACGCCTGCACAGGGATCTTGAACATATGCGGCGGGATCGTCTCGCTCAAGGCCTTGCACATCTGCTTGCCGCGCGCCACAGCCCGCGTCCGGTGGACCATACAGCTGAAGGCATCGACCGGCTCGCTGTTGAGCAGGATATCCATCCGCACGATGTCGCTGGGCTGGTAGCCGTGCGGCTCGTAGTCCATCGAGGCATAGCCGCGCGAGACGGATTTGAGCGTGTCGTGGAAGTCAATCAAAATCTCATTGAGCGGCAGGACGCAGGTAAGGATGACGCGCTGGGCGTCGAGCGTCTCGGTGCAATCCACCGTCCCGCGCCGGTCCATCACCAGGCGCATAATATCGCCCATACACGCGCTCATCGTGATGATACGCGCCTTGATCATCGGCTCTTCAATCACCTCGATACGCGTGGGGTCGGGCAAGAGCACCGGGTTGTCAATCTCCGAGACGGTGCCATCCTTGAGCGTGACCTTATAGATAACGGCCGGGTGGGTGTTGATGATGTCGAGCTGGAACTCGCGCCGCAGCCGCTCCTGCACCACCTCCATGTGCAGCAGCCCCAGGAACCCGCACCGAAAGCCGAAGCCCAACGCCGCCGAACTCTCCGCGTGGAAGGTGAAGGCCGAGTCGTTGAGGTGCAGCTTCTCCAGCCCCATCCGCACCTTGTTGTATTCGTCGGTGCTCACGGGGTAGATGCCGCAGAAGACCGTCGGGTGGATTTCCTTGAAGCCGTGCAACGGCTCCTCGGCCCCATCGCGCTCGCTCGTGAGCGTATCGCCAATCTTAATCTCCGCCGGGTCCTTGATGGCTCCGACGATGTAACCCACCTGCCCGGGCTCGAGCAACTCCACCGGCTTCTGACTCGGCGAGAAGATCCCCACCTCCTTCACCGGCGTTGTCTGCCCCGTGCTCATAAAGCGCAGCGTATCGCCCGCACGAATGGCCCCATCCACCACGCGCACATAGGTAATCACCCCGCGATAGACGTCGAAGACCGAATCGAAGACCAACGCCCGCAGCGGCCCCTGCGCACGCTCGGTCTTCGGCGGCGGCACCCGGCGGACCACCTCCTCGAGCACCTCGCGCACCCCTTCGCCCGTCTTCGCCGAGACCTTCAGCACCGGGTCCACCGGGATCCCCAGCACATCCTCGATCTGATGAATCACCCCCGGCACATCCGCGCTCGGCAGATCCACCTTGTTCAACACCGGGATGATCTCCAAGTTTGCGTCAATGGCCAGATAGGCATTGGCCACCGTCTGCGCCTCCACCCCCTGCGCGGCATCCACAATCAGGATAGCCCCCTCGCACGCACCCATCGCGCGGCTCACCTCGTAGGCAAAGTCCACGTGACCAGGCGTGTCGATTAGATTAAAACGGTAGTGCTCGCCATTCTCGGCCGTGTAGCGCATCGTCACCGGATGGCTCTTGATGGTAATCCCGCGCTCGCGCTCCAAATCCATCGCGTCGAGCGTCTGCTCCTTCAACTGCCGCGCCTCAATCGCCTTCGTCAGCTCCAAGATGCGGTCCGAGAGCGTCGTCTTGCCGTGGTCGATGTGCGCAATGATGCAAAAGTTGCGCGTGTGGGCCAAATCGTAGTCAAACTCTTCACTCATAGCGCCCATTCTACCAAAACTCCGCCCCTGCCGCTTGCAAACCCACCCCAGCCGCGATGCGTCATAGTTATGTGCACCGAACGCGAACGCAGCCCAGAGCCAATTCAATAAAACCCGCACTCGGGTCTCAATCTCCTCCGCTCCGATACCGACATCCTCTCGCACCTACCCCGAGGTGAGGTAGGGCCTACCCCGGCCCGAGGTAGGCCCTAGGTCGAGGTGAGGTAGGCCCTAGGTCGAGGCGAGGTAGGCCCTAGGTCGACGCGAGGTAGGGCCTATCGCGCGCGCGTATGTGCGCGTGAACGCGTACGCTCGCGCGCGTGGTTTTAATAAGGTCATTCCTTTGCTGAAGGGGTACAAGGCGCTTTCGCCGGGAGGGAGTGGCCTGGGCGGCCGAGGAGGCGGGGCAAGGGGTACCCGAGGGAACCGGAGAGAAGCGGGGTTGGGCGAGGTGTGCTATGATAGGGGCCTATGAAGATGCCGAATGTTGCAGCAGCGCTGATTATCAATGAGGCCGAGGAGGTGCTTTGCACGCTTCGCGGGGCCTCGAAACACGCCAGTGTGGCGCACAAGTGGGAGTTCCCGGGCGGGAAGATCGAGCCGGGCGAGACAGCCGAACAGGCTGCCGTGCGCGAGGTGCAAGAGGAGTTGGGGCTCGAAATTGAGCCGTTGGGGGCGGGCTGCACGGTGGAGTACGCCTATCCCGAGTTTAAGGTCCGCCTCAACGGGGTTCTCTGCGCCGCGAAGGGAACCACCTGGACGCTGCGCGAACACCTCGACGCGCGCTGGGTGGCCCCGGATCGCCTCGAGGAGTTGGACTTCGCGGCGGCCGACACGGCAATCCTCCTCTGGCTGAAGGAGCGCTTCTTCGGCAGCTGCCTGCGCACCGAGCGCTTTGGTCGCTACCCCACCTTCCTGGCCGAATGCACGAGCACGAACGACGAGGCGCTCCGCCTGGCCGAAGCCGGTGCCCCCGAGGGGACGCTGGTGGTGGCCAATGTGCAGCGCGCCGGGCGCGGTCGCCTGGGGCGCACGTGGCTCTCCGAGCCCGGACAGGGTCTGCTCTTTTCCCTCGTGGCCCGGCCGCAACTGCCGCCCGAGGTCGCCGCCACCCTGCCGCTCGTGGCTGGGTTGGCCGTGACGGCGGCCCTGCGCGAAGCCGGCGCCCCGGAGGCCGGGCTTAAGTGGCCGAACGATGTGCTCCTGGGCGAGCGCAAGGTCTGCGGTATTCTCTGCGAGGCGCAGACCTCCGCGCGTGGCATTGAGGGCATT